>JAJYJB010000015.1 GCA_021789735.1 Nitrospirota bacterium | reverse complement strand
CCCTCCGGAGGCAGGAGTTTTAGCACCATCTCCGCGAACTGGCAGGCCTTAAGGAAGGCGGGGATATTTTCCCTGAGCGGATGGAAGCTCCTAAGGATGTCCGACTGGGTGAGCCTTGGCAGGTTAGCGTCTTCCCTTCCCGTAAGCGCAATGCGGGCGTGGGTGAAGGGTTCCAGGCTGCCGCCAAAGCGGCTCTTTATCTTCCTTGGGCTTTTGGCAAAGGCGCTGCGGGTGCCGGACTCTTTCGTGAGGTATTCGATTATGAGGTCGGCCTCGCCAAGGGTGCGGCTCCTTAAAACGATGCCCTCGGTCCGCACCGTCATCGATATTCCCTGCGGCAAGCCACAGGCATACGCTCGCGGTCCATTTTGCTTCTTGCCCCTGATTTTATTTCGATGTCTCCCGGCTTTGTTCCAATGGGAATGGCAATGATAGATTTGGGACGTCCGTTGAAAGGCCCACCTACATTATGTTGCCAAAATCCTCAGGCTTCAGGTTCTTCAGCCACTCCTCCAGCTCGTCAGAGTTCTTAAGCTCCAGTATGCTGTCCTCGACGAAGATGGGGGCGTTCATCCTGAGCGCCACGGCAACCGCGTCCGAAGGCCTGGAGTCCACCGGGGTCTCCCTCTTTCCGTCGGTCAGGTGGATGAGCGCGTAATACGTGTTTTCCTGCAGGTCCGTGACGATTATCCTGCTGACCTTCAGCTTCAGGTCGTCTATGATGTTCCTTATGAGGTCATGGGTAAGGGGCCTCGGAGTGGTGACCTTCCCCAGCGCAAGCGCGATGGAGTCCGCCTCCGGCTTGCCTATCCATATGGGAAGCGTGGACGTGCCTTCCGTCTCCCGCAGGAGCAGTATGTACATGTTGCTCCTGGGGTCAAACAGAAGACCTTCCACCTTCATTTCTATGAGCATGCCTTCGTTTAAACCGCCTTTTTCAGTCTTTTTTCCATCTTGAAAAATCAGAAACCCAGCTCGGATATGGACTTCGTGTCCGAACGCCAGTCCTTCCTCAGCTTGACCCAAAGCTCCAGAAAGACCCTGGCATTAAGGAGCTTCTCAGCTTCAAGCCTTGCGGCCTGCCCGATCTCCTTCAGCATGCGGCCGCCTTTTCCTATTATAATACCTTTCTGGCTGTCCCTTTCCACCCAGATGTCCGCGCTGATGCGGACCAGCCCGCGTGCGGGCCCGCCCTCTCCCTGCGGCTCCTCCCACCGGGTGACCTCCACGGCCACGGCATGAGGGACCTCCTCGAAGGTGGTTTCCATGACTTTCTCCCTTATTATCTCAGAAACCATGAATCTTTCAAGCTGGTCGGTGACGAGGTCCTCCGGGTAGTACATGGGACCCTCCGGCAGGTAACCGGGGAGTTTTTCAAGCAGTATGTCCACCCCGTCTCCGGTGAGGGCGGAGATGGGGATGACCTCATCGAAGCCGTAAAGCCCGGAATAGGCCTCTATGACAGGCAGGAGCTTCGATTTCCGCACGGTGTCCACCTTGTTTATAATCAGCAAAACGGCCTTTTTGTTTTTGCTTTTGCCGGCCCTGTCTTTTTTGCCTCCGGTGATAAGGTCCAGAATGTCCCTTTCCGTCTCGCCGGGCAGTTTTGGCTCTACCATGAAAAGCACAACGTCCACCTCGAGCGTCGCGTCCCGGGCCTCGCGCATCATGGCCTCATCGAGCTTCGTGTGCAGCTTTTTATGTATGCCGGGGGTGTCCATGAAGACGATCTGGGCGTCCTTCAGGGTCTTTATCCCTATGATGCGGTTGCGCGTGGTCTGGGGCTTTTTGGTGACTATGGAGACCTTTTGTCCCAGGATGGTGTTAAGCAGTGTGGATTTGCCCGCGTTGGGCCTGCCGATTATGGATACGTACCCGGAGCGGAACGCCCCGGATTCCCTGTTTTCGTTTTTTTCTTTTTCTTCCATCATTTAATTAAGTGTAAGGCGGCGGGCGTGTCTATTGCAAGCGGGGGCCTTTTTGATGCAGTAAAAAACCTGGCCGTTCCTTTTGCCGGCACTGCCTATACAGCAGCTTTTTTAACATTATCCGATCACCGGAAGAAGAAGGCTGGGATGGCAGCGGTTTCCCTGCCTGGCTGGAGCCAGGAAGGCGGAGGCAGGCAAAACCCCTTCCCTGGCTTCTTCGGGCAAAAATCAGACTTAAAAAGCCGCGAGGGTCTTCTTTATCCTCTCAAGCCCTCTCTCTATCTCCCCGATGCCTGTCGCGTAAGAGAGCCTTATGAAATCGTCGTCCCCGAAGGCGTCCCCCGGCACCACAGCCACGTTGGCCTTCTCAAGCAGATACATTGCAAGCTTGGAGGAAGAGGATATCTCCGGAGACCTGCCGTAAAGCGCGCTGGTGTTCGGGAAAGCGTAAAACGCGCCCGTAGGCGGTATGCACTTTATCCCCGGTATGGCGTTCAGCCCCTCGACAATGAACTTTCTTCTCTTGTCGAACTCAGCGGCCATTGCCTTGACCGACTCCTGCGGCCCTGTAAGGGCCTCTATGGCCGCCGCCTGCGAGATGGAGGTGGGGTTGGAGGTGGACTGGCTCTGCATGGAGGTCATGGCCTTTATGAGCGGGGCGGGCCCGGCTGCATAGCCGATCCTCCATCCGGTCATGGAATATGCTTTTGAGACCCCGTTTATTACAACCGTCCTTTTCTTTACCTCCTCGCCAAGCGAGGCGATGCTTACGTGCCTGGCCCCGTCGTAGAGGAGCTTTTCGTATATCTCATCAGATATCACATAGATGTCCCTTTCCACGGCTATCTGAGCGATCCTGGCCAGGGCCTCCTTCCCGTATGAAAAGCCCGTCGGGTTGGACGGGGAATTGAGTACGAGGGCCTTTGTCTTTTTGGTTATCGCCTTCTCAAAGGCCGCAGGGTCCAGAAGGAACCTGTCCGCCTCAAGCGTCTTTATGAATACCGGCTTTGCCCCGGCAAGGGTTGCCTGCTCCGGGTAGCTCACCCAGTAGGGGGCGGGTATTATCATCTCGTCTCCGGGGTCCAGGAGGGCCTGCATGGCGTTAAACAGGCTGTGCTTGGCGCCGCAGGAGACAAGTATCTCCGCGCGCTCGTACTTGAGCCCGTTGTCTTTTTCGAGCTTTCCGATTATGGCATCCTTGAGCTTGTCCGTTCCGCCTACAGGCGTGTACTTGGTAAAACCGTCCTTTATCGCCTTTATGGCAGCCTCTTTGATGTTTTCCGGGGTATCGAAATCCGGCTCCCCTACGCCGAAGCTTATTACGTCAATCCCCTGGGCCTTCATCGCCTTGGCCCTGGAATCTATGGCGAGAGTGGGTGAAGGTTTTATGTCTTTGGCCCGCATTGAAAGCATTTTTTTTGTCTTTTCTCCCCTGTGAAATTTTCTCTTTGATCGAATTAGAATTTTACCACACTGGCAAAAAATGATAAAATAAGGAAGTTATTAAAGGAAAGTGTTTATAAATTAACTGCTTCAAAAAAGAAAAAAACAAAAAACATCAAAGGAGCTGAAAACGATGAAGAAACCCGTTATTGATTTTGACACCTGTGTAGGATGCGGTTCATGTGTAGAGCTCTGTCCCTCGGTGTTCGAGCTCAAGGATGATAAGGCCTATGTTGTCAATCCTGAGGGCTGCTCCAGTTGCGACTGCGAGGCCGCCGCTGGGATTTGCCCGGTCGAGGCCATAACGCTGGAAGACTAAGGGGAAATAGAAATAGACGTAAAAGCAAAAAAGCCCTTAAACGGGCTTTTTTGCTTTTATGTCATTCTCCGGGGCGGCCGCTTTCGCCTTTTCATTTTTTGGCCTCCAGCTTCAATCTCTCGAGCGCTTCGCGCGCGGCCATGCTTTGCGCCTCCTTTTTTGTCCTGCCCTCGCCGCGCCCATATGATTTGTCGCCGATATAGACCCCGGCCGTAAAGAGCTTCTCGTGCTCCTTGCCTTCCTCTTTCAATAACCTGTAGACAGGCAGGCTGCCCATGATCTTCTGGCAAAGCTCCTGGAGCTCCGTCTTCGGGTCCTGCGCCTCGCCGCTTTCGATCACCGCCTCAAGCTTCTCCCTGAATATGCCGAGGACGGCCCGCTTTGCCGCCTCATAGCCGTCGTCCAGGTAAATGGCCCCGACCATGGCCTCGAACGCCCCGGCCAGGATGGACTGCTTCGTCCTGCCCCCCGTGCTCAGCTCCCCTTTGCCAAGGAGCAGGTGAGGGCCAAGCCCTATGCCGTCCGCTGCCTTCGCAAGCTCCTGCCCCCGCACCATGAGGCTCCTTATCCGCGACATCTGGGCCTCGTCAAGGCCGGTATGGTACAGGTGCTCCGAAAAAACAAGCTCCAAAACGGCGTCTCCCAGGTACTCAAGACGCTCGTTGTGGGAGGGCGCAACCCCTTTTTTTTCGCCGCAATAGGACCTGTGGGTCAGGGCCTGCCTGAGCAGCTCCCTGTCCCTGAAGACATGGCCCAGTTTTTTTGACGGGTCGAAAAGGCTTTTTTCTTTTTCTTTTTCTTCTTTTTCCGGGTTGGGTCTGGGCGGGGTCAAGTCAGGAAAGTCTCTTGAAAAGCAGGCAGGCGTTTGTACCGCCGAACCCGAAGGAGTTGGAAAGCGCGCAGTCCACCCGCTGCTGCCTGGCCTTATGCGGTACATAGTCCAGGTCGCATTCAGGGTCCGGATTGTGCAGGTTTATCGTCGGTGGGATGACGGAATTGACGATGCTCAGGACCGCAACAGCCGCCTCCACTCCGCCAGCCGCGCCGAGCAGGTGCCCCGTCATGGACTTTGTTGAGCTTACTGCAAGCTTCAATGCATGGGCGCCAAATACCTTCTTTATGGCCGCCGTCTCTATCTCGTCACCCTGCTTGGTGGAGGTGCCGTGCGCATTTACATAGTCCACCTCGTGGGCGGGTATGCCCGCGTCCCTGAGGGCGTTTGCCATGCACCTGGCCGCGCCGTCCCCATCCGGTGCGGGCGATGTTATATGGTAAGCATCGGAGCTCATCCCGAAGCCCACCAGCTCGGCATATATGCGCGCCCCCCTGCGTCGGGCGGACTCCAGCTCCTCGAGCACCAGGACGCCCGCCCCTTCGCCCATCACAAAGCCGTCCCTTCCGGAATCGAACGGCCTGGACGCCCCGGCGGGGTCGTCGTTCCTGGTGGAAAGGGCCTTCATGGCGTTGAACCCGCCTATGGCCATCGGCGTTATCACGGACTCCGTGCCCCCGGCTATCATGGCGTCGGCATCACCGTACTGTATCATCCGGAAGGCCTCTCCTATGGAGTGGCTGCCCGTCGCACAGGCGGTGACCGCGGCGGAGTTTGGCCCCTTGGCCCCAAACTTTATCGAAACGCTGCCCGATGCCAGGTTTATTATCAGCATCGGTATGAAAAATGGGGTTATGCGCCTGGGGCCCTTTTCCAGGTACGTCTGGTGATAGCGCTCTATCGTGCCCAGGCCCCCCATCCCAGCGCCGATCATGACGCCCACTCGCTCCGCGTTGGACGGGCCGATCGCCAGCCCCGAATCCGCAACGGCAAACCCCGCGGCGGCCATCGCGAACTGGATGAAGCGGTCCATCTTCTTTACTTCCTTGGCCTCTACGAAATCCTCGGGGACAAAACCCGGCACCTCGCCGGCTATCTGCGTTGGAAAAGCGGCCGAGTCGAACTGCGTTATCTTCCCGATGCCGGAGCGGCCCTCAACGAGCCCCTTCCATGTGGCCTCAGTCCCTATGCCGAGAGGCGAAATGAGACCCAGGCCTGTTACAACGACTCTCCGTTTCATCTGGCTTTTTTTAAATTATTCGCCTTTTTTCTTCTTGATGTAATCCACGGCGTCCTGCACCTTCATTATTTTCTCTGCGTCCTCATCGGGTATCTCTATGTTGAAACCCTCTTCAAACGCCATAACAAGCTCCACCGTGTCAAGGGAGTCCGCCCCAAGGTCTTCCACAAAGGATGCCTCGGGCTTTACCTCCGCGATATCCACTCCCAACTGTTTGGCTATGATCTCCTTAACGCTCTGCTCTACCATTAGGCGTTACCTCCTTGATGAATGCTATTTTATTTTTTTGTTTTCCCGGGAACACGGCGTCACATGTACATGCCGCCGTTTACGTGTATGACCTGCCCCGTTATATAACCGGTTTCAGGTGAACAGAAAAAAGAGACCGCGCGGGCCACGTCCTGCGGCGTCCCGAACTTGCCGGAGGGTATCGAGGCCAGCATCTGGTTTCTGACCTCTTCCGGCAGTTTTTCCGTCATGGCCGTAACTATAAAGCCCGGCGCCACCGCATTTGCTGTTATGCCCCTGCCCGCATACTCCTTGGCTATGGTCTTCGTGAGCCCCACCATCCCCGCCTTCGAGGCGCTGTAGTTTGCCTGCCCGGGGTTTCCCATGAATGCCACCACCGAGGAGATGCTCACAATCCTTCCGTACCTCTGGCGGGACATTATCTTTACCGCCTCCCTGCTGCAAAGGAACATGCTGCGCAGGTTCACGCTTATGACCAGGTCCCAGTCCTCCGGCTTCATCCTCATGAGCAGCCCGTCCCTGGTGATGCCTGCGTTATTTATAAGGATGTCAAGCCTGCCCAGGTCGCTCCTGATCGCCTCGAAGGTCTTCTCGACATCCTGCTCCTTTGAAACATCAAGCCCATAGGAGCAGGCATCCGCCCCGGCAGACTTCAGGGCATCGGCGGTGGCCCCGGCCTCCTGAGGGTTCAGGTCCCCAAGGGCGACCTTTGCGCCTCGCGCCGCAAGCTCTTCGGCTATCGCCCGGCCTATTCCCCTGGCGCCGCCGGTAACAAAAGCCACTTGTCCCTTTAGATCCATTTCGACGGAAATACCTCCCCTAAAAAATTAACTGTAGATTTTAACAGGAGAATGAAATATTTTTCCACAGTCCCCAAGCTCCAGGGGTTGACTTTTGAAATGATGCGCACCGGAGGAGCGCGCCGGGCTAATGGGCATTGGCGGCATCCGGGCACCATCGGAAACCGCCCATCACAGGTGCTGATAAAAAAGCCCGGACCTTACTGGAGCCCCCTAAGCGGTTTTCTCGTGTCCCCCACCCGCATCGTATATTTATGAGAGTCCAGGTATTCAAGGTAGGGCAGGGCGTATTTTCTGGTGGTGCCAAGGACGTCCCTGAACTCGGAGACCGCCATCTCCGGTTTTTTTGCGAAAAAACTCTTCAGGAGGGCGATCATCCGCTGGAAAACGGGGGCGGGAAGATACAGGGACTCATTTATTCTTATGAGCGCGCCTTCCTTGTCCATGAGCCTCATTACATCCGTAAGCCTTTTTTCGTCCAGGGCCAGTTTTTTTGCCAGCTCGCTTTTCTCCGGGGGCTGGAACCCGGCCGCCTCAAGCTCCCTGATGATCTTCTCCCGCAGCTGCTCATCCTTGCCGCTCAGGGCGGCCTGGAAAGAGGCCAGCCTCACGGAATCCTTCTCGGAGACAAGCTCCCCCACCAGCGGCAGCAGCCCGGAGAAGACCTTCTGGTCCGCCCTGAGCTCCGCCCTCAACTCCTCCCTCGGGATGCCCGGCCTGAGCGGATTTTTCCTGTGGAACTGTCCGGCAAGGTCCATGGCCGTCCGCCTGAATGCGGCAAAGGTGCCAGAGTGCACAAAAAAGCCTTCGCCTGCCGGCAGTATAACTTTTTCCTTTTGCAGCTCCTCAAGGGCCCTGCCCACCTCCTTTACCTCGGCCCTTATCCACCCTTCAAGCTCTGCCCTGCTTATGGACTTGAGCGCGGAGCTCAGTATCTTCCTGGAGAGCTTTTCCTTGAGCGTGCCCTTTTCGTATATCGCAAGGTCTTCAAGCCCCATGCTTTTTTTCCTGCGGACGGGCCTGGGGTCAAGGACCTGGCCGCCGCCCATCGTCTCAAGCGGAGAGAGACGGCGTATGACGAACCTGTCCATGCCCTGGGCCACGACCGGGCCGGTGAGCCTCACCTGGGCATAGGAGGACTCGCCTCCCTTAAGCTCCTGCCTGTCGTAAAGGACGACCCTGGCCACCTTCTCCGAAGTGCCCAGATGGAAATGCACCCTGGCGCCGCTTTTTATGACAGGCGCGCCGGGCAGAAGCTCTATTTTCACATCCATGGCGGAAACCGGCTGGAACCTGCCCGGGCTTACTATCACGTCCCCCCGCTCAAGCTCGTCCTTTTCCACCCCCTGGAGGTTGAGGGCCACCCTTTGCCCCGCAAACGCCTCCTTAACGGGCTTGCCGTGGCTTTGGATGCCCCTTATCCTTGTCTCAATCCCCTTGGGCAGTATCTGGACCTGTTCCTCGGCGCGCACCGTGCCTGAAAGGGCGGTGCCCGTAACGACCGTCCCAAACCCCTTAAGCGTGAAAACCCTGTCCACAGGCAGCCTGAAAAGCCCTCCGGTCTGCTTCTCTTTCACCTCGAGGGCGATCTCTTTTATTTTTTCCTTTAAAAGGCCTATGTTCAGCCCGGACCTGGCGGAAACGGGTATCACCGGGGCCCCTTCAAGGAAGGTGCCCTTTACGAACTCCCTGGCCTCTCCGGCCACAAGCTCCAGCCAGTCCTCTTCAACGAGGTCCGCCTTTGTGAGCGCCACCAGCCCCCTGCTTATCTTAAGAAGCTCGCAGATCTGCAGATGCTCCCGGCTCTGGGGCATTATCCCCTCGTCCGCCGCTATGACAAGCAGCACGATGTCTATCCCACCCGCCCCTGCCAGCATGTTCCTGATGAGCCTTTCATGCCCGGGGACATCGACAATGCCCACCGTCAGGTCCGCATCCGGATAGTCCAGGTTGGCAAAACCAAGGTCTATGGTTATGCCCCTTTCCTTCTCTTCCTTCAGCCTGTCGGGGTCCGTGCCGGTAAGGGCCTTGACCAGGGTGCTCTTGCCGTGGTCTATGTGCCCGGCTGTCCCTAAAACAACATAGCGCATTTGAAAGTAATTATAACCCGAAATACAGGGCCTTTTAGAAGAAGGAAGAAGATTTTATTCCCTGCGGGGACCGAATGTAAGATTCATAATTCGCGCGCTGCCCCTGGCGGACATGCCCTCCGCCAATTTTTTGATATAATCTTAATAGCTTAAACAGTAAAATCCAGCGCCCAGGAGCCCGCCATGAAAGGAAAGGCCTCAAAAAAAGAAAAAATCCCTTTTTCTTTCCTGCTTCTCATACCGGTCCTGCTCATGCTAGCATCGTGCGTCAGCATCTCCATCTCCCCGGAAACAAAGCCCCTCAAGGAAACACTCGTCGAAGGCCGGGGGCGCCCCAAGATACTGCTTCTGGACCTGGACGGGGTCATCTCCTTCAGCGGCAAGAAGGGGGGCATAGGGACAATGGGCCAGCCCTCCCCGGTCGCCTACTTCAAGGAGGCGCTGGTGAAGGCCCAGGCGGACAAGAACATCGCGGGCCTCATAGTAAGGATAAATTCACCTGGCGGCGGGGTCACGGCAAGCGATGTCATCTATCATGAGATAATGGCCTTCAAGAAAAAGAAGAAGGTGCCGGTGTACGCATATATTATGGATATAGGGGCTTCGGGGGGCTATTATGTGGCCCAGGCGGCCGACAGGATAATAGCAAGCCCGACTGCGCTTACCGGGAGCATCGGCGTCATAGCGATGAAGTTCGATATCGAAGGGCTTATGTCAAAGGTGGGGGTCCGGGAGGAGACTTACAAATCCGGAGCGGAAAAGGATTTCTGGTCGCCTTTCCGTCCGAGCACCCCTAAGGAAAAAGCGATGCTCCAGGGGATAATAAACAACCTCTTTGGCCGGTTCATAGCCGTCGTAAGCAAAAACAGGAAGAAAAACGCAGGCCTGACAAGGCGGCAGCTCCTGTCGCTTGCCGACGGGCGCATCTTCACCGCCGACCAGGCGCTTAAAGCCGGGCTCATAGACCGGGAGGCGTATCTGGGCGATGCCATAGCCGCCATGAAAAAGCACCTGGGGATAAAGGAGGCGCGGGTGGTGACATATGCGCGCCCGTCGCAGTTCAAGCCCACCATATACTCAAGCGAGGGCCTCGGGGCAGCGGCGGGCGGTGGCCTGCTTTCGCTCTACACGGGCTCCATCTGGCCCAAGCCGGGGGTGAGGTTCATGTACCTGTGGAACCCGTAAGCCGCGCCCGCGCTTGAGCTTTTTTCGTGCGCCGCTGATTTTCTAAAGCATGCTTGGCGGCCTTAAGAAAGGACTTTTTTTGAGAGGCTGAAGCCGCGGGGCCTGGCCCGGTTTTTTTGGATGAGCCGGAGCGGTAAAAAGGGGATTGGGGATTGGTTTTTCCCGGGTTTTTTGTTTTCTCCGGTTTTTTGGGGATATCCCTTATTTTTTCTTATCCCTTTGCGCTGGTGTAGGTCTCTTCAAGCTCCATGAACAGGTTCAGCCCGTCTTTCATGGCCTGGGCCACGTCGGCCGAGGATATAACGCCCACCAGCTTGCCGTTTTCAAGAACGGGGAGCCTCCTGACGTTCGCCCTGTTCATTATCCTCAGGGCGGAATCGATGTCCGCGTCCGCGTCCACGGTTATCGGGTCCTGGACCATTATGTCGCAGACACATGTTGAGCCTGCGTCTTTCTTTTCGGCCGCCACGGCGAGGGCTATGTCCCTGTCCGTCAGTATCCCTTTGATCTTCAAGTTCTCCTCGATGATGATGGAGCCTATCTTTTTCTCCTGCATCTTCAGGGCGGCCTCCCGCAAGGTGGCTGAAGGCTGGAGAGATACTATGTGCTTGTTCATGAACTGTCTTACGGTCATAGCGACCTCCTCTTGACCGCCAATCCCCTTTGTTATCCATAAACTATCAAACTGGCGGGCATAGTCAAGCGCGCGGCGCGCGCTGTTGTGTTCGGGACTGCCGGTTTTTTATAATAGCGCTGGGAGGCGGGGATGGACGTGAAATTGGAGAACACCGCTCGAATGCATGCTTTCCGGCCTTGTCACCAGAAGTGGGGCCCCGTCCCTTTGCCTGAGGTGGAAAGGCAGGGCAGCGGCTGATGCCGGACAGAAAAAATCTCCTTGAAAAATTCAACTCCTCGAACCCCTGGAACCTGGTGTGGGGTTCCGTCCTTGCGGCCGAAGTGGTGGCGGCCTTTCTGGATTCGGGCATAAGCTTCCTGGCGCTTGGCAGGCTGAGCACAGGCCTGCTCATCGCCGGGGCCCTCGACGCCCTTGTCATAGCTTCCGTTATCTCATCCGTTGTAGTGTACTTTGTGCTCAAGGAGCAGAAGCGCACGGAAGACGCCCTGAGGAGGTCTTCCGGCTTTCTGAACGATATCTTTGGCAGCATACAGGACCCCTTCTGCATCTTCTCCAGCGATTACAGGATGATAAAGGTCAACAGCGAGTATGCGGCGCTTAAAAATCGCTCCGTGGAGGAGCTCACGGGCCCCGGCAGGTGCTATGAGATAGCGGGCAAGGACAGCGTTTGCGACAACTGCGTGGTCCAGAAGACGATGCTCTCCGCCAACCCCTGCGCGAAAGAAAAACTCCTGCTGCTGCCTGACGGCAGCACGCGCTGGGTGGAGATCTACACCTATCCCCTGCTTGACGCCAGCTCTCAGGTCTCCCACGTGATCGAGTACATGCGCGACGTAACGGACAGAAAGGTGGCCGAGGAGGAAAAGCAGAATCTGATAGAAAAGCTCGACCGCCTTTCAAAAACGGACGGGCTTACGATGGTCTTGAACAAAAGGGCCATCATGGAGAGGCTTGACTACGAGATTGGCAGGGCCGGCAGATACCGCCAGCCGCTTTCCCTTATAATCTGCGACCTCGACCACTTCAAGCAGATCAACGACACGTTAGGGCATGAGACCGGGGACAAAGTGCTGCGGGCCATGGCACAGGAGCTTGCGGGCTCGCTAAGAAAGACTGACATCATTGGCCGGTTCGGCGGGGACGAGTTCCTGCTCATCCTGCCCCAGACGCCGCTTGAGGGCGCCTCCGAGTTTGCCGAAAGGCTGCGCCAGGCGGTGCAGGAGATAAAGTATCCCGAAGGGCTCACCCTGAAGACCACTCTGAGCATGGGGATCGCGGCCTATGAGGACAACCCGGACCCGAACGACATGGTCAGGCGGGCGGACATGGCCCTCTATAACGCCAAGAAATCAGGCAGGAACAAGACCGCTTTCTGAACGCCGGGGATGCGTCATGCCTCCCCCCTGGCGCGGCTTTCTCTGATATAATTTAAAAGGCTTTTTTTCCGGTCAGATCTTCTTGTGATCCGGCCGGGCGGGAGTTATCATGGGGGCAATTAAAAATGTGGCGCATCCGGGGTCCGCGGTGGCTGGAAATATCCTGAAATATAGGCTGGCCGGCAATGCCGTTTCCGGTTACGTGGCAAGCCTTGCCGTTATCATTGGCGGATTTCTCATACTGTGGATATTCAGGCGCGTTTTTCTGAACCGCCTCAGGGCCTGGGCCAAAAAGGCCAAAACGGAAATAGACCAGCTCGTAGTGACCGGGATTGAAAAAGCGGTGATGCCCATCGCTTATCTGGCCATCTTCTACCTGGCAGTCACCCGCCTGAGTCTTTCCAAGCCTTTCCTGAGAGATTTTAATATCGCGGCGGCTGTCCTTCTTACCCTTCTGGCAATCAGGTTTTTCATAGCTGTCATCAGGCACAGCGCGGGTTTCTACTGGAAGAAGAAAGGGGACGAGGCAAAACATCAGATATTCGAAAAACTTTTCCCCGTAATACAGGTGGCCGTCTGGGCCCTTGGGGTCATATTCCTGCTTGAAAACCTGGGTTTCCACATCTCAACGCTCGTTGCCAGCCTGGGGCTTGGCGGCGTCGCAATCGCCCTTGCCGCCCAGGGCGTCCTCAAGGACGTATTCAGCTATTTTGTGATACTTTTTGACAGGCCCTTCGAGCTTAACGATTTTATCACCATAAGCAGCGACCTGATGGGGACGGTGGAACACGTGGGGATAAAGACGACCCGCATAAGGAGCCTGAGCGGCGAGCTCCTCGTGTTCGCAAACAGCGACCTGACCTCCTCCCGCCTCAGGAACTATAAATCTCTGCGGGACCGCCGCATTCAGTTCAACATCGGGGTGACCTACGACACCGGACTCAAAGACCTCAAGGACATACCGCAGATCATTGAGTCCGCGATAAAAAACGCCGGAGACACGGTTTTCGAGCGGGCGCATTTTTTCTCTTTTGACGCGTCAAGCCTTACCTTCCAGGCGGTCTATCACGTCCTGAGCAGCGACTACAACAAATATATGGACATACAGCAGGAAATAAATTTTTCCATCATGGAGGAGTTCGCAAAGCGCGGCATAGAGTTCGCGTTCCCCACTCAGACGATCTACCTGGCCAGGGACAAGGAATAGCCGGCTGGCCTTCCCTCTTTCAGCGCGTTCAGTTTTCTCATTATTTCGGGCATCGCCTTCCATGCCGCTTTTTCGCCTTCCATGATGGCCAGGTCCCTTTTTGAAAAGTCTCCGGAGCCGATCTTGCCCACCCTGGGCCTGATAAGGACGTCCGCCTTCGAAGCGCCCGACTTCTCAAGCTTCGAATACATGATGTCCACGGTCTTGAACAGGATGCCCATTATGCCGTCCGGCCGTCCGGTATCCATGTCCGAAGATATGTCAACCGCAATTACAAGGTCTGCGCCGTACCTCCTTGCCTCCGCCACCGGCAGCGGGCTGGTGACCCCGCCGTCAACGTACAGCTGGCCGCCTATGTCGACCGGCTGGAATATCCCCGGGATGGAGCAGCTTGCCCTTACGGCCATCCCCGTGTCTCCCCTGCCGAAGATCACCTCTTTGCCGGTGTTTATGTCCGTGGCAACGGCATAGAAAGGTATCTTCAGCTTCTGCATCGGCGTGTGCCTGACAGCACGGTCAATAAAATCCTGGAGCTTCTGCCCCTTTATGAACCCGCTGCCGGGCAGCGTATAGTCTGCCAGGTCGCCTTTTTTTATCGAAATGGCCATCTTCTGGAGCTGAAAGGGGGTGTAGCCATAGGCGAACAGGCTGCCCACAAAGCTGCCCGCGCTGGCGCCAAAGACCATGTTTATGGGCACATGGTTTTCCTCAAGCACCTTCAGGACCCCTATATGGGCAAACCCTCTGGCCGCCCCGGCCCCCAGTACAAGCGCCACCTTCACGGGCCTTGGCGCGGGCTGGCGCACAGTCTGCACGGGAGGCGCTGAGGGTGCGCAAGATACTGCGAGGACCGTTAAAGCGGATAAGACAAGGACAAGCGCCGCGGAAACAAGGCTGCTTCGCATGAACTAGTATAAACCACTTGTCAGCCTTTTTTCCCTTTGACGGTCTTGCCCGCCATTTCCTCTCCGGGGCCCACAATTTCCCCGCCGGGACCCGCCATTCCCCCTCCAGGATAGGTTATTTTCGTCCCTTCAGCCCTTAAAAAGGGCGTAAGCTCATGGATATGAAGCCCCTTCACCCCCATTATGTGCTCCACTTTTACCCCGCGCACGGTAAGGGCGTCCGATATCAGGAGCCTGTGGCAGCGCCAGGGGACAGCCTCCGCGCACATGATGGCAACCTTCTTTTGGGCCGCTATCTTCAGGATCTCCCCGATGTTCTGCTCGAATTCGGGCGTCTGCATGTAATCGGCAAACCCCCGGAAGGAAGCGTTGTTCCAGCCTGTATTCACCGAGTCTTTTTCCGGTTTCCTGAGCCCGCCCAGCCCCTTCATGTATATATATTCTATGCCCTCCTTCGAAAGCTCCACCGGGAAAACATCGTTATTGAACTGCGGGTTGAAAGCGGACCTTGGCACCGATCGCACATCAACGACAGCCTTGATCCCTTCCTTCTTCAGCAAGTTTATTACATCCCTGCCAGACCGCGTAGAGTGGCCAATGGTGTAAACGGTTATGCCTGTGTTCACGCGGAGACCTCCTCCCTCTCAATGGGCAAAAAGCCCTTTGCCCTGAGGCTTTTAAGAAGCAGATGGAAATATATCAGACCGCCGTATGGATGCCACCGGACGGCGATGCGCCTGACGCCTTCGTAATCCAGCCCGGACTTTACACCGAGCCACTCCGCAAGCTTGGCCCGCGCGCCCACATCGTCGCCGGGGAAAACCCCGAGCCTGCCCATGCCGCGCAGAAGGACATATTGCGCGCTCCACCGGCCCACCCCCCTGAGCGTTAAAAGCCCCGCCTCTGCCTCCTCATCCGGCAGTGACTCCAGCGCCTCAAGGCCGGATGCGGCGTTTTTACCGCCCCCTTCCAGGGCAAAACGGGAGATGCTTATGATGTACTGCGCCTTTCTGCTGCTGAAGCCAAAGGCCCGCAAGGCCTGCGGCCTGGCCCGCGCCAGCTCCCCGGGGGAAGGAAACGCATGCTGCCCGCGCGCTTCGCCAAGGTGCGTGAAGACCTTGCCGTAGGCCTGGGCGAGCCTGTTTAAAAGCCTTATCCCCACCAGAAGCGACATCTGCTGGCAGGCCACCGCGTTGATCAGCGCCTCAAACACGCTGCCGAAACGCGGGGGCTTTACCCCGTAAAACTCCTCGACCAGGGGGGCCAGCCGGCGGTCTTTCACGGCCATGGCGTAAAAACCTGCCAGGTCGGCCTCCAGACCAAGCATCCTGGTGAGCCTGCCCGCTATTTGTTTTAAGTCCGTCCCGGATATCCTTTCCCCTTCCGCTTTCACCTCCAGCAAGGGGGTCCGGGCGTCCCCCGGCTGGACCACCGAAACTGAAAAGACCTCGCCGTCAAAACTGAACACGCTCATGTACCGCCCGTCTTCCCAGCGGTCAATAATGTTGTCCGGTCTCCTTCTGAGCGCCCACGCTGTATAGTCCAGCCTGAAAGGCGCAACCGGCTTAAGGCTGAAAGAAACCAGCTTCATAGCACAAGTTTATCACGGTTTTTCCCCGGTGTTTTAAATGCAAATGCGCAGGCGTGAGGACCGGCGCGCAGCACCATCCTGTCCGGCCTGACCGCGCAAAAAAAAAGCCGGCAAGATTGATTTAATAAAGCAAAAACTTTTAAAATAGCCGCACAGGGAGCGGGGAAGAAGATTTTTATTTTCTTTAAGCCAGATTTTTGAATCGTGAGGGTAATGGTCGAGAAAAGAAACGACCCCAGAGTTATCTTCAGAAAGCAAGTCGTTATAAATAACGTCATCGGCGCCACAGGGCTCGACCTGAGCAAGAGCGGCATATACATCCATACCGGCCGGCACTTCATAAAAGGCTCTGTGCTGAACATATCCCTTCCGCTTGACAATGCCACTTTAGACCTTAAGGCCCGTGTGCAGCACTCAAAGCCGGGCGTCGGGATGGGACTTGTGTTTCTTGATATTACCGGGGAACAAAAGCGGATACTCCACGATTTCATAAAGATGCACAAAGACGACACCGTCCCCGAGAAGTCCGATGAAAGAAAAAGGGTGCTTATCGTAGATACGGACGAGGCCTCCGGGCGTGTTTACAGGAGCAAGCTGGTCCTGGAAGGCTTTACCGTGTTCGAGGCCCTGGACTGCGCTGCCGCAATGGAAATGGCAGATGCGGAAAAAATAGACGCCGTGGTATATATGGGCAGCGCCGAAGAGTCCGGGCTTTTCTCCGCCATCAGACAAAAGCCTGGCTTAAGCGAAATACCCATTCTGGTGCTCTCTGCCAAATCATTCCGGGGCGCTTCGGAGGCGGCTGTAAAGGCCGGGGCAACAGAATTCCTGGTAAGGATGGTCACCTCTCCTGCCAAGCTGGCCGAGCGCGTAAAGGCCCGCCTCAGGTAGCCCCGTTCCAGGACAAGGCCTCCCGGGATTTTTTGTTTTGTTTGATAAAACGAAAAAAAAGAATAACGGCGTTGAAAGTTGTTTCAGGCCTTTTGTATACTTTCAAATATCTTTTTTAATTCTTCAGGAAAGGGTCAATGAGCGGGCGAGGGGAAAAAAGCGAAAACGCCATCCTTGTGGTTGACGACGAGCCTTTCATCCTGGATGCTCTTTCCTGTCTGCTGAAAGACCAGGGCTATCCCGTAATTGCATGCTGCGGAGCGCAGGACGCGGCAAAAACCCTTGAATCCCTGCGGGTGGACGTCGTGCTTGCCGACATCAAGATGCCCGTTGTCTCCGGGCTGGACCTGCTTGAGGAGATACGCCGCTGCCATCCCGAGATACCCGTGATCCTCATGACCGGCCATGCCGACATGAACGTCGCCATAACCGCGGTAAAGAAAGGCGCTTTCGATTTCATTGTAAAGCCCTACCAGTCTGTGCACGTGCTGCACTCCATTGAGAGGGCGGTCGAGTACAACAGACTTATCCGCATGGAAACGGACTACAAGAGGATGCTCGAGGAGACCGTCAATGAAAGGACGAAAGAGCTTGCCGAGGCGCTTTCGATGGTCAGGGGCTTGAATAATGAAATAGCCCGGTGCCTTACGACCGTGGCCGAGTACAAGGACAACGAGACCGGGGCCCACAATATCCGCATAGGGCTTTATTCAAGCATTATGGCCCAGGCCCTGGACATGCCCTCGGATTTTGTGGAGGCCATCTCCTTTGCCTCTCCTCTCCACGATATAGGGAAAATAGGGATACCGGACAACATCCTGCTTAAAAGGGGCCCCCTTTCAGCCGGGGAGTTCAATATCATCAAGACGCATACCATTATGGGTGAGAACATCCTTAAAAGCTCCCGGCATCCAAAGATGCAGATGGCGGCGCTCATCGCCCTGAACCATCACGAAAGATGGGATGGCACGGGATACCCCAGGGGGCTCAAAGGCGAGGGCATCCCCATAGAGGGCAGAATAGTTATGATATGCGACCAGTACGACGCACTGGTGAGCAGCCGGCCTTACAAGCCGCCTATGAGCCACAGGGAAGCGGTGAGGGTGATACTGGAAGGCGACGGACGCACCTTGCCGGGGCATTTCGACCCAAAAGTGGTGGAGGCGTTTTCCGTTGCGGCCCCTTCCTTTGAGCGCATATACCGCACCTCTAACCCGGAGGGTGCGGGGCCGTTCCTCCTCTGAAGCCCATTCTCTTTTGGTCTCTACGGAACCTCATGCCATCGGCCCCCGCTGCATTTTTTCCACCACCTTTTTTATTTGCCGCGGCTGGCCAGCGCTTCCCTTACCGACTGGAGGAGCTTGGCGCTTGTGAAAGGTTTTTTTATGAGGGTATCTATATTCCGGTCTTCTCCATTGGCATTGTACCCCGTTATGGCTATTATTCTTGCCCGGGGATTCATGCTCCTTATGCTCCAGGCAAGCTGGCCGCCGTCCATTGAAGGCATGACCATGTCGGTGATCACCAGGTCTATACCGTCCCGTTTCTCCCTGTAAAGGTCCAGGGCCACAAGGGGGCTGCCCGTGGCGATAACGTTAAAGCCCCTGCCCGAGAGGGTTTCCTTTATGAACTCAAGCACCGGCGCCTCGTCGTCCACGGCAAGTATGGTTTCCCCGCGGCCGGCGGCCTCCGGAGACCCGCCGCGCACGTCCGCAGCGGCCGAAAAAACCGCCTGCTTGCTTTCCGTCCGGCTTTTTTTCTGGTAAAGCGGCAGGTAGACATTGAAATCAGACCCCTGGCCCTGCCTGCTTTTCACCGTTATATACCCCTGGTGCTCTTTTACTATCCCATAGACCATGGCAAGACCCAGGCCCGTACCCTTTCCCTTCTCCTTGGTGGTGAAAAAGGGCTCGAATATGTGCGGTATATCCGCCTCGCGGATACCCATGCCGGTGTCCCTGACAAGTATGTTCACGTATTCCCCCGGCTCCACGTCGGCGCTTATGTCCAGGTCGCCGGCCTCAAGGGACGCAACGGAAGTGGCCACGGTCAGCGTGCCTCCTTCCGGCATGGCGTCCCTTGCGTTTATGACCAGGTTCATGACCACCTGGTCCATCATGTTTATATCTCCCTTCACGATTGCAAGCGGGGCCTGGAGCAGCTTTGACAGTGTCACGTTCTCCGGTATGAGCCTGGAGATCATCTCAAGGGTGTCGCTCACCGCCTTGTCCGCGCTGAACGGAACAGCCTCGAAATATCCCCTCCTTGCGAAACTCATGAGCTTGGAGACCATCTGGGCCGCCTGCCTTGAGACCTTGTCTATGGTCCTTACCTTGCCGGCGATCTCCTCGTCCAGGCCCTCTTTCAGCAGGATGAGCTCCGTAAAGCCCAGGATCGAGGCAAGTATGTTGTTGAAGTCGTGGGCGATGCCGCCCGCGAGCTGCCCAATGGAGTCCATCTTCTGGGAATGCATCAGCTGGGCCTGCATCTTCTTTTTTTCCGTTACGTCCCGGTAGTAGGACTGGATGAGCTTGCGGCCGTCGACCTCTATTACCTTGGAGCTGACCTCAAGGGATATCTTGCCGCCGTCCTTGCGGTAGTGGCGCGTCTCATAAAGCAGCGCCTCCCCGCTTAGTATCCTTTCCATGCGCTCCCTGAAAAAAGGCTCGTTCTCCTCGGTCTCCAGAAGGACGATATTGGCGCCGGTAAGCGCGCTCTGATCAAAGCCGTGGATATCGCAGAGCGCTTTGTTCACATCCAGGATCTTTCCCTTCTGGTCCATGATGAGGATGCCGTCCTGGGCGTTCTGGAAAAGGGAGCGGAACATGAGCTCGGATTTGTTTAGCTCCCTGGTGCGCTCCTCAACCAGGCTCTCAAGCTGAGTGGAGTAGGTCTCAAGCTGCTTTTTGCTTTCCTCAAGGTCGTATTGGAGGCCCAGCAGGTTTTCAAGATTTTTCTGGCTCAGGAACTTCCAAACAAGAGCAATAGCCATAGTAGATAGAAGAAAAGTATTATTGTTTATAAATGCCGCGTAGTCGTTTATTCCGCTGTTCAGGAGAATAGGCAAAATATAAGTGAAATAAATAATCCCTACTATTATGATTGCGAAGACAAAGTTCATAGGTATGGTAAGCGCGCTAACGACAACAAGAATAAGGCCGGCATAATATGTCGAGCGGAAGCCACCCAACTTAAGAATCATTATTTCAATCGCAGCAGAGGAAAAAAAGACTGCTGCCATAACAAAGAAGATAGGAAGCGAACTCTTTTTAATTTCCTTTCTGTTTACAACAATATTAAGAAAAGAAATGATAAAAAGTATGATCGTTGCCACACACCTGACAAGGAAAAAGAACCCAAAATTTTCCGGTGAAATGAAATAATCGACAAGGGAAAAGACGAGAAAAAGGGCAGCACCCGTTAAAGCAAGCAAGGTCACCCAATAATAAGTGTCGCGATGCAAATATTTGTCTACATAACTTTGTTTTTCTGGAGAGGACGCAAATGGAGGGCTGGTCATTTATCCAAGGTGCAAACCATTATGACACCCGTTTCGTCGCGGTCCGTTTTAAGCTTTTCGTTCAAAAAGCCAGCCGCCTTGAAAAACGAATGGCAATCAGTTTGAGTCCGCTGTAATAAACCATCCCAATTTATAATCCACTGGTATTCTTGTGGCACGTAAAGACTGGCATCCTCAAAAGCTATTATAAGCCTGCCCCCGGGACTTAATAATTCATAAAGAGAGCCTATCAACTTGGGGATGATATCGTCGGGCAAGTAATTAAAGACTCCCGCGCTGTAAATAATATCCTGTGGTCCGAATTCCCTGAGATTCCGCTCGCGATTTATCATGCGGCCCACGTTATATTTACGGAATTTCACCTGATCATCGAGTCCGGCGAATGAAAGGCGATTTAAAGAAAAAAGAAGGGCGTCTTCATCGATATCGACGCAAGTAAGACTGGCCCCCGATTTTTTTATCTCTTCGGCCATTTCAAAAAGATCTCTGCTGGAGCCGCATCCTAGGTCTAAAAAACGTGGGGTTTCCCGTTTCATAAACTCCGCCCCAAGGATTTCCTTTGATTTGGCCAGTCTGCCCCTGCATGCCTTGGCAAGGGTTGCTTGAAGGAAATGGTAATCCATGAAATAGCCGATGCCCTGGGAAAGAGGAATGTTTCTGTAAATGCCTTCCAGTATTTTATAATCACCTTGATAGCCTTTGGGCCATATGCGGGCGTGATTCATGAAATAGCTCTTGGAAAACATGCAATGCGTTCTGTTAATGAATTCTTTGCGGTTTCGTGAAACTAATTCCCTGTCCTGGACGGCTCCTTCAAATTTAACAATTGTATCAACCATACCATAAATGGCATCATGGGTTTTTTTTAGAACAAATTCTTGCTTGACCGTTTCGTTCAGCAGGCTTTTTTCCAGATCCTCCATTGTGCTTAGGAATCGTTCCGTTTCCATGTCCAGCATATCGCACCAGGCAGAGTCCTCTTTTTTCTTTTGCTCATCTGTGTATACCTGTTCTTCCAAAGGGGTCCGCATCCCGCAGGCCGGGCACTCAGCTTCTTCGTCCTGCAAAGCCGCACCGCAGAAAGGGCAGGAAGTCTTTTCCATGTTTTCCCTGATGTATTCCCACAAGGCGGACTTCTCCTGCTCTCCAACCCCCAGGAATTTGACCGCCACGCCGTCTTGCTCCTGTCTTAAAACTTTTCCCTCTACATCGAGCTCCCCCTTTGGCAGCGGCGCGCGCAGCCTTACGGGGGTATTTTCGGGCAGCGACATGGAGGAATTTATGAAAGCGCCTCCAAGGCCCAGGTTGGTGGTGACTGACTTCAGGTTTCCGTCGTGTCCTTTCACTATGATCACTACAGGTATGCGGGCTTTGCATCTTGCGTCCAGTCTTGCCATTCTTGAACCCTCCCTCTCATTTAAATCATCTCCGATAAATCATCTCCGAAAAGAACGCCTCCCGGCGAATATTAATATAAAAGAATGCATTTTTTCAATAGGTTACGTGCGGAATTGAATGGGACCCCCCGGGAATTCCCGCGCAGCGTGCTTTTTATCCCAAATGCAACCGGAGAGGCGCTAAAAGAGCATGGACCGGAAACAGGTATTTTTCTTTTTCGAGAGGGCTTTTTTGTTTTGCTTTTATCTTACCGCGGCCATGTCTATGCCGTATTTCTTTATCCTGTAGGCAAGTTTCCTGGGAGTAATGCCAAGCGAGGAGGCCGTTTTCTGCTGGATGAAATTGTTTTCCCTGAGTGCCTTTATTATCCTCTGCCGTTCGAGGTTCTTTACCTCCGCGCCCAGAGATGTATCGGGATCAAATATGTGGCCCCGGGGCATTACGGGGCCTTCGGACACCAGATTGTAGGGCAGGTCTCCGGGCTCAAGCACTTCTTTTTCCGCCATGATCACCAGCCGCTCGATGGTATTGGCAAGCTCGCGGACGTTGCCCGGCCAGGGATACCTGGACATGCTTTCCATTGCGGCGGCGCCCGCCCTTACGTTTTTCCCGTAAGCCTTGTTGAACTTCTCGAGGTAAAAGTCTACCAGCAGGGGGACGTCTTTCTGCCTTTCCCGAAGCGGAGGCAGCACGATGGAGACCACGTTCAGCCTCCAGTAGAGGTCCGCCCTGAAGGCGCCCTTTCTGGCTTCCTCCTCCAGGTTGCGGTTGGTGGCGGCGATTATTCTTACGTCCGCCTTCATGCTCCTTGAGGAACCCACGCGTTCGAACGTCTTTTCCTCGAGGACCCTTAAAAACTTGGCCTGAAGCACGAGCGGAAGCTCGCCTATCTCATCCAGAAAGATGGTGCCGCCGTTTGCGGCCTCGAACCTGCCTGTCCTCCTGCGGTCCGCTCCGGTGAAGGCGCCCTTCTCCTGGCCGAAAAGCTCAACCTCGAGCAGATTTTCAGGCAGCGCCGCGCAGTTTACGGCAACGAAAGGCCCCCTTGACCTCGGGCTCTGGTAATGCGTCGTGCGCGCGATCAGCTCTTTTCCGGTGCCGGATTCCCCGAGGAGCAAAACGGTGGTGTCCGTGCCCGCCACCTTCATTATCGCCTTGAGCACGCTCTGGAACTTCTCCGATTCCCCTATTATGTTGGGCAGGCTGTACCGCTCCGCCAGCTCCCGCCTGAGGACCCGGCTTTCCTCCTCGACCTTTTTGTAGTTGCCCCAGAGCTTTACGAACTGCGCTATAAGGGAGGAGACTATCTGCAGTACCCTGGTGTCGTCATCCACCCCGCCCCTCGAAGCGGAATATATCCTGTCGGCGGTGATGACCCCCATTATCTCGTCCTTGAACCTTACCGGCTCGCAGATGAAGGATATGCCGTTCTTGTCGGGCCTGGAGCCCGTCTTGTTCAGAAACTTGGGCTCTTCCCCTATGTTCGGGATGAACATGGCCTTGCCGCTCTCCATGACCCTGCCCACTATCCCCTCTCCGATCTTGTACTTGCCCCTCAATATTTCCTCGGACGAGAGCCCGTGGGCGGCAACGATGCGCACCTGCTGGGAGGAGGGGTCTTTCAGGAATACGCACCCGCGCTGCATCTCAAGCAGGCTGCTTAACACCCGCATGACCGCCCCAAGGTTTTCCTCAAGGTCAAAGGAGGCGGTAAGGACCCTGCTTATCTCCAGTATCGCCGCCAGTTCCCTGTCTTTTCTCTCAAGAAGGCCGGCATCAGGCAGGTCCGACATTAAAAAAACCTCTCTCTTGCTGGCATTGGTTGTTTGCATTTTTTGCAGCCGTCGGCAAACGATTGCCGTCAACATAATTGTAAACGACGCCTGGCCAAATTATCAAGGAACCCGGGAGGGGGAAAAATTTTTAATGGATAAGGGCGATAGGCCGGCGGGCCAAAGAATATAAAGTGGTTCCCGGTCCCCGGTCAAGGAATTAAAATGGGGGGTATGCCCCCCCATTTTTTTACGGATAGGTCAAAAAGAATCTTTTAATACACCGGTGTTTTAATACGATTTTTAATTCGCAGGCGCGTTGGCCGCCGGAGCGTTGGTGGCCGGAGCAGCAGCATTAGCCGCAGGCGCAGTCGCGTTGGCCGCCGGAGCGTTGGTCTCAGCGGGCTGCTCCTGTTTCTTCTGGCATCCCGTTACGGACAGGAAAGAAATTGCAAGCAGCGCGCTCATTAACAGAAGTGCGAGTTTTTTCATTTTCGGTTTCTCCCCCCTTTCTTGAAAGGTATTTTAAGACCTTAATTTGCGTTTAATCATTTTTACATCTAAGCATATTAACAAGAACCATACCATATCGGCAATTATTCAAAAAATCTTTAAAAATGTCAATAAATATATTATTTTGCGTCCGTTTACTTTTGCCTGTCCCTGTTTTATAGTAAATGGCCATGGCCAAAATGACGCATCTGCCTGCGAGAAAGCATATAACTTAGGCCAAAATGACGCAAAACGGAGTGGCTGATGGCCATGACGGGGAGGAAGCGCGTGGAACTGAACATACTTGCGGTCGAGGGGGAGGAAAAAAAAGAATGGGAGAAACTGGGGGCCTACCTTAAAAAGAAGGGGTTCGCGGTGTACCAGGCCTCCACGGCCAGGGACGCTTCCCGCATCCTCCGCACAGAGCCCATACACATTGTGCTGTCGGACTTCAGGCTGAAGGGGGCGGGCGGAATGGGTTTTTTAAGAAAGGTGAAGGCCACCCGGCCGCAGATAGAGTTCATCTTCCTTTCCGGGCGGGTCCCACTGTCGGGCGCGATAGAGGCGATGAAGGCCGGGGCCTATGATTTTTACGAGTTCCCCGTGAACCACAAGCTCCTTATGGCGGTGATAGAGAAGGCGCATGAGAAACAGTCGCTCTTCGTGGAGAAGGTGGAGCTTGAAAGGAAGGTCAGGGAGAGGTTCAATTTCGGCAATATCGTGGGCAGGAGCAAGCCCATGCAGCATGTCATAGAGATAGTGGGCTCCGTGGCGCCAAAGAACGTGAACATACTTCTTTCCGGGGAGACCGGCACCGGAAAGGAGATGATAGCAAACGCCATCCACTACAACAGCCCGCGCTCCTCAAAACCCTTCATAAAGGTGAACTGCGCGGCCTTCAACGAGGGGGTGCTCGAATCTGAGCTGTTCGGGCATGAGAAGGGCTCTTTCACCGGGGCCATATCCAAGAGGCTCGGACGGTTCGAGCTCGCAAACGGCGGCACCATATTCCTTGACGAGGTAGGCGATGTGCCGCTTGCCACCCAGATAAAGCTGCTGCGCGTCCTGCAGGAGAAGGAGTTCGAGCGCGTGGGCGGCAACGAGACCATAAAGGTGGACGTGAGGGTGATCGCTGCCACGAACCGGGAGCTTAAGAAGCTTATAGACAGCGGGAGGTTCCGGGAAGACCTCTACTACAGGCTGAACGTCGTGCGCATAGAGCTGCCCCCGCTTAGAGAAAGGAAGGAAGACATCCCGCTTCTGGTAAGCTATTTCATCAGCAAGCTGGGGACGGAAAAGGGTTACGGAATAAAAGGCATCACCAGGGAGGCCATGCAGGTGCTCCTCACTTACCGCTGGCCCGGCAACGTGAGGGAGCTCGAAAACGCCCTGGAGTCCTCAATGGCGCTGGCCGAAAAGGACGTCATAGAGGCCAGGTACCTGCCCGCCTTCATGCTCCTTGGCCAGCCGCAAAACGGAGACCACTACCATATTCCTATCGACCTGCCCCTGGCGGAGATAGAGCGCGAGGTCATAAGGCATACCCTGGCCAGGGCCAGGGGAAACAAGTCCCTGGCATCCAGGTTGCTAGGGATTGGTCTCAGGACCCTTCAAAGAAAGGTCAAGGAGCTTTAGAAAAACGGCAAAGTTTTTCTGAATTCATAAGGGGAGGTTTTGGCAGCGCAGCGGTGCTTTTGATCAGTCTGGCTTTTTTTATCTCCGGGGCGGTCTTTTTCGCCGTAATACCCAAAAAGGGGCTTTTACATCACCTGTACCTGCTTTATGCGGCCGGAGCAGGTCTGGCGGCCTTCTCGTTTGCGCGGTCGCTCTATGAGCTCGGCCGAGCTGGCGCGGCTGCGCCCGCCCTGGCCTTTGCGCTGCACATATCCCCGGCCCTTTCGGCAAGTTTCGGGGGCGGCCCGCTCCAGTACTTTTTCGGGCTGCTGCTGTCAGTTGCCTCCTTTGCGGCCTCCGTCTATTCCTCGGGGTACATGAAGGACAACACCGCGCCGCGCTTCCAGGGCATATTTTATGGGCTTTTCATCCTGAGCATGGCCGCCGTTTTCCTTTCGGGCGACGCGCTTTCCTTCCTCATCTCCTGGGAGGCCATGTCGCTTGTCTCCTACTTCCTCGTGGTCTCGGACACGGAGAGCGAAGCGGCGCAGAACGCGGGGCTTACCTATGCCACAATGACGCACATAGGGACGGCTTTCATCATCGCGGCCTTCATGCTGGCCTTTGCGGCCACGGGCAGCCTTGATTTCGCCGGCATGGCGGCCGGCCTGGCCGGAAAGTCCATGGCGCTCAAGTCCGCAATATTCATCCTCTCGTTCATCGGGTTCGGAATGAAGGCGGGCATCGTGCCGCTGCACATCTGGCTGCCCAAGGCGCACCCGGCCGCGCCCTCGAACGTATCGGCGCTGATGTCCGGCGTCATGATCAAGGCGGGCGTTTACGGGGTAATGCTCATGAGCCTCTTTGTCCTGGGCGGCCCGGGGGCCCATTACGCCACCTGGTGGGGGATCGTCGTACTGGCAACCGGGGCGGCGTCTTCGGTCCTCGGGGTGCTGTACGCCCTGATGGAGAAAGACTTAAAGAGGCTGCTTGCCTACAGCAGCGTGGAGAACATAGGAATAATATTTCTGGGCACCGGGGCGGCCCTTGTCTTTTATTCGTTCGGCCAGACGCTCCTGGCGGCCCTGGCCCTGGCCGCCGCCCTCTACCACACAATGAACCACGCCATGTTCAAGGGCCTGCTCTTCCTTGGCTCCGGCTCGGTGATGCACGGGGTCCACTCGAAAAACCTGGAGGAGATGGGAGGGCTTTTAAAGAGGATGCCCTATACGGGCCTTTTCTTTCTTGTGGGCTCGGTGTCCATATGCGCCCTGCCCCCGTTCAACGGCTTTGTCAGCGAATGGCTTACCTTCCAGTCCCTGATACTTGGAAGCGCGACGCCGCCTGCTTACTCCAAGGTCATAACGCTCCTTGGAGGGGCCGCGCTCGCCCTTACCGGGGCGCTTGCCGCCGCCGCTTTCGTTAAGGCCTTCGGGGTGGCCTTCCTGGGGATGCCCAGGGGCCCCAAGGCGCGGGAAGCGCGGGAATCGGGGCTGCCCATGACAGCCTCCCTGGGGTTCCTTGCCGTAATGTGCCTGGTGCTGGGAGTCGAGCCGGGCCTCCTGCTTAGGCTCATAAGCGCCATGCCGTTTGCCGGGCTCAGCCAGATGGCGTCCGCCGCCCCCTTCCATGCCCCTCTGACTGTGGCGGGAGGCTTTTCCGGGTTCTGGCCCGCCGCCATTTTTGCATTAATGCTTCTGGGCCTGCTCATCATCACTGTGCTTGCCGTGGTTTTTGGCAGGAGGAGAAAGATAACCTATGCGGATTCCTGGGACTGCGGCATCAAGGCGCTCACCCCGCGCATGCAGTACACGGCCACCGCGTTCACAAAGCCCCTGCGCGTGATATTCAAGACCCTGTACATGCCAAGGAAAGAGGTCAGGATATCCTTTAAACAGAAGCCGCTGTTCGTTTCTGGCATAACCTACCGTTCGGATATAACGCCTTTCATGGAGAATTACCTGTACAGGCCACTCACCGCCTTCATCGGCAAGGCGGCAATGAAGATACGGCACCTGCAGTCCGGCAGCCTTCCGCTGTACCTTGGCTACATAATGCTTACCCTGATAGGGCTTCTGCTGGTATGGGCATGAGCGACCTGCAGTTTCTGATAATTTTGCTGCTTTCGCCCCTGCTTCAGGGCATCATCAAGAAGATGAAGGCCTATGCCCAGGGCAGGGTCGGGCCGGGCGTGCTCCAGCCCTACCAGGACCTAGCGCGGCTTTTCAGGAAGGACATGGTAATATCGGAGACCGCCTCCTGGGTCTTTCACGCCACCCCTTTCATCGTCTTCCTCTCAACATTGGCCGCGACCCTGATGGTGCCGGTCATAACCGCCAACGCGCCGGTGCTTGCAATTGGCGACATCATAGCGCTTCTGTACACGCTTGCCCTTGGCAGGTTCTTCCTCGTCCTTGCCGGCCTTGACGCCGGGACCGCCTTTGGCGGCGAGGGGTCCAGCCGCGAGGCGACGGTGGCAATAATGGTGGAGCCGATGATGATGCTTGCCATCTTCACCGCAGCCGTGGCCGGGGGCTCGACAAAGCTTTCCGCCATCTCAAAATCCATGCACTTTTTTGACTCTCCCGCCCATGTGCTGGCCTTCGCCGCCTTTTTTGTGGCCCTCATAGCGGACACGGGCAGGGTCCCCGTGGACAACCCGGACACCCACCTGGAGCTTACGATGATACATGAGGGCATGGTGCTCGAATACTCGGGCAGATATCTTGCCCTTCTTGAATGGGCGCACTACATGAAACAGATGCTCCTTTTCACCATAGCGGTGGACCTGTTCTTCCCTTACGGGATATCCGGCGGGGCGCTGCAGTCCGTCCTTTTCTACGCCGCAAAGATGCTGGTGCTGGCCGCGGCCATGGCCGGGGTGGAGTCCTCAAGGGCCAAGCTCCGGTTTTTCCAGCTGCCTTCGCTTCTGGGGGGCGCCTTTGTGCTTTCGCTTTTGTCGCTTATAACCTTCGTGATGCTGGGGAGATGAAATAAAAAATGCCGCTTATTAAAAAATGGATAGAGATGTTCGGGGCGATAGACTTCATCTCCATCGGTATGCTCTTGAGCGTGGTGGCCATGAGCTCCGCCAAGCGCATAGAGAGCTGCCTCAAGGCGTATGTGATAAACTCCTGGCTCCTGGCGCTCCTGATGGCGGCCTTCGCCGTTTACCTCTCCATACCGCACCTGTACACCGCGGCCTTCTTCACCATAGTGGGCAAGTGCATACTTATACCCTATTTCCTTAGAAAGGTGATCCGCGAGCTCAAGGTCACCCGTGAGGTGCAGCCCTACCTGAGCATGCCGGTCTCGCTCATAATCTCGTTCGCCCTGGTCGTGCTCGTATATTCGTTCCTTGCGGAGGGCATATTCGTGGCCGGCGTGGCAAGAAACGTCCTCAAGATATCCGTCTCCATCATACTCATAAGCCTCTTCACCATGATGAACAGGAAGAAGGCCGTAACCCAGGTGATGGGGCTTTTGTTCATGGAAAACGGGCTTTTCCTGGCGGGCTTTTCGCTCACCTACGGGATGCCCACCATCATAGAGCTTGGTGTGCTTTTTGACATGATGATGGGGGTCATGATACTGGGGATTTTCCTGACCCAGATAAAAAAGAGCTTTGTGAGCGTGGACCTGGACCAGCTGACCAGCCTGAAGGGATAATGGAAAAAACGAAAACCGGCAGGCGGGAGCACGGGAAACAAAAAATATCAGACAGAAGGCGGGGATGAACAGGTAAAATGCTTTTCTTTGTAGTTGTTCCGCTTGCGGCGGCCCTTGTGTGCCTGGCCGCTAAAAAAAGCCCTGGGGTGAGCGAATATGCCACCCTGGCCGGCTCGGTCATCTCGGCTGTGTGGGTGCTGCGGCTCGCCGCCGGCGCGGCAGGCGGGACGATCTATTTCAGCCGGGACCTTACCTTCTACTGCGACAGCCTTTCGGCTTACATACTGCTTATCATCTCGCTGCTTTCTGTTGCGGCTTCGATCTATTCGGTGGAGTACATGCGGGGGGAGCTCAGGGCGGGCACGGTGACCGCTGACGGGCTGCGCTATTATTACTTCCTTTTGAACCTGTTTGTCTTTACGATGATGCTTGTCCCGCTTGCAAACAACCTGGCGGTGCTCTGGATGGCGGTGGAGGCCACGACCCTATCCTCCGCTCTCCTCGTGGGACTGTACAGGAAAAAGCAGTCCATCGAGGCCGCGTGGAAATACATCATGCTCTGCACCATAGGCATCACATTTGCCCTGCTTGGCACATTCATCATATATTACGCCGGGGCGGGAGTCGTCGGCGCAAGGGGGGAAGCCGGCTCCCTGAACTGGACGGACCTGATGCGTTCGGCCCGCCTGCTCAATCCGGCCACCCTGCGGCTGGCCTTCATCTTCGTGGTGGTGGGCTACGGCACAAAGGCCGGTCTGGCCCCGGTCCACAACTGGCTGCCGGACGCCCACAGCGAGGCCCCCACGCCGGTAAGCGCGCTGCTTTCCGGCATTCTGCTTAACTGCGCTTTTTACGGGGTAATGCGTTTTGCGGCGATAGTGAGGGTGTCCTGCGGACCGGCCTTCGTCCGGGACATAATGATGGCCTTTGGCGTTGCCTCGCTGGTTATCGCTTCCCTGTTCATGCTCATACAGCTTAGCGCAAAGAGGCTTCTGGCATATAGCAGCATAGAGCACATGGGGATCATTTCCCTTTCCTTCGGGCTTGGCGGCATATACGGGCTTTACGCTGCCCTTCTCCACATCCTGAACCACGCCATAGGCAAGCCGCTCATGTTCTTCGTGACCGGCCGCATCCATTCGGTCAGCCACGGGGCGCGGCTGGACGGGATAAGGGGCTTTTTGAAGATGTCCCCCCTGACCGGCGTCCTCGGGTTTGCGGGCATAGCGGCCCTGGCCGGGGTGCCGCCGTTCAATATCTTCTTAAGCGAGTTTCTCATGCTGAAAGGGCTGGCTGCGGGAGCGCACTGGTACATAATGGCGGTGTTCCTCATCGCAAGCGGCCTCGTTTTTTTCAGCCTGCTCAGAGGGTTCGGCGGTATGCTGCTTGGGAAAAAAGCAAAAAACCATCCGCCGGAGGGTTCGGCGGGAGAACACCACATGGGCCCGTCCGGCGAGGCGGTGCGCACCTGGCTGCCGGCAAGCGTGATGATGACCCTGATGGGTGCGTGTCTCCTTTTCCTGGGGCTCAACATTCCGGCCGGCATAAACCAGCTCATAACCCGCTCCATGGGGATTTTTACGGGCGGAGGACCTTTTTAATTTAATTTAATTATTAAAAAAACGAAGACATCATGAACGAAAACGAGATATACAGGGACGTACCGGAAGCGGACTTCCAGGCCGAGTGCTCAAGGCTCTTTAACGGGGGCAACGGCCGCCTGAGGCTGATGTTTGCCGCAGACCTGCGGGAAACGGGAGAGGGGTTTTGCGTCTATGCGGTCTTCTCCCACGCCCAGGGGGACCGGTTCGAGATACTGAGGCTCAAAAATATCGGCGAAAAGGACGGGGTCTTTTCGTTCCCGGGCATCACCCCGAAAGTCCCCGCCGCGCACTGGTATGAAAGAGAGATAGCGGACATGTTCGGGCTTGTGCCCTCGGGGCATCCGGACCCCCATCCGCTCGTGCTTCACGGGCTTTATCCGAAGGGTGTGCATCCGCTCAGGAGGGACTTGACCCCGCAGGCGGTAGCCGCGCAGCTCTCTCTTGAAAATGAGGACCTGTCCTCTTTCATGGAAGTGAAGGGGGAGGGCATTTATGAGATACCTGTGGGGCCTGTTCATGCGGGCATCATAGAGCCCGGCCACTTCCGGTTCAGCGCCGTCGGGGAGACGATATATTATCTGGACGCAAGGCTCTTCTTCACCCACAAGGGGGTGGAGAAGCATTTCGAGCAGATAGGCTTTATGGAGGGGACGAAACTTGCCGAAAGGATCTCTGGCGTCTCCTCTTTCGCGCATTCGGCCGCTTACTGCCTTGCGCTTGAGCGCATGAGCGGGGATTTCATCCTGCCGGTAAGGGCGGCCGCGATACGCACGCTGCTTCTGGAGATGGAGAGACTTTATAACCATATAGGGGACATTGGCAACATGTGCGCCGGGACCGGCTTTGCCGTGGGCTATGCGCGGGGGGCATTGCTTAAGGAAAGGATAATGGCCCTGAACGAGCGGCTGACCGGAAGCAGGTATCTAAGGGGCGTGAACGTCCCTGGCGGGGTGACGGTTGACGTCCTGCGGGACCCGGGCGCGACCCTCCAGGAGGTGGAGGAGATAACGGGAGAGTACAAGTCCTTAATAAATTTTCTTGCGAGCTCGGTCTCCCATGTTGAAAGGCTGGAGAACGCGGGGGAGCTTTCAAAGCAGGTAGCGCTTGCCCTTGGGGCCACCGGGGTGGCCGCCAGAGCCTCCGGCCTCAATGACGACCTGCGCACGGCCCATCCCTATCTTTATTACAGCCAGCTTGTCTTTGAGACCCACACGAGGTTGAAGGGGGACGTCTTTGCCAGGATGATGATACGGGCGGACGAGGTGGAGTGCTCCATAGCAATAATCAGGTCCATCCTGCACAGGGCCAAGGGAAAAAGGATCGAGGGGAAGATATCCGGGAAATGGGAGGCGCCAGCAAACGGGCAGGCGCTCGGGTACGTCGAGGGTCCCAGGGGCTCGGTGTTCTACTTCACCAAATCCGGCGCGGACGGAGCGCCCCTTAGGGTAAAGCCCCGCGCGGCCTCCTTCTGCAACTGGCCGCTCATGCCTTTTGCCGTGCACGGCAACATAGTGCCCGATTTTCCGCTTATAAATAAAAGCTTCAACCTTTCCTATTCGGGGTCGGACGCGTGAGGCGCTGTTTTTTTCTTTAAAAAAAGGAGGCTGATTCAAGGGTCCATGATAGGGCGAATTTTTTATAACATAATAGGTAAGAAGCAGGTCCTGCCAAGGCAGGACATAATGGCCGCCGCCCCGGAGGCGCTGCTTGCCCAAGAAGGGGAAAAAGGAGAAAAGGTCTTTGCCGCCGCATTCAGCCGGTCCGTGAGGATCAGGCAGGTCGATGCGGGCTCCTGCAACGCTTGCGAATGGGAATGCACCGCGCTTACCAACCCGGTGTACGACATACAGCGCTTCGGGATAGATTTTGTGGCCTCGCCAAGGCATGCCGACATCCTGCTTGTGACGGGGCCTGTCTCCGTTGCCATGGCAAACGCGCTTAAAAAGACGTGGCTGGCCACGCCCGATCCGAAGATAGTCATCGCCTGCGGGGACTGCGCGAGGGACGGCGGAATCTACAAGGGCAGCTATGCGGTGACCGGAGGGGTGGACAAGGTTGTGCCGGTGGACGCCTTCATTCCGGGCTGTCCCCCCAACCCCGCCCAGATCGCAGCAAATATAATGCAAATCGTGAAAGTATTGTCTAAAATAAAATGAGCCGCGCGCGGGGCCCTTGGCCCTTTATATCCAAGCAGGAGGATATGATGGAGATACTGATCCCTAAGGACTCAGAAGAACCTCCAGGTAAAGCCGTTAATGCCGTCTCCCGGCAGGCCGCTGAAAACGATTCGCTTTTCAAGGCCGACGATCCGGCGGGCAAGCTTTGGCCCAGCGTGACCAGCGAACAATGGAACGACTGGAGATGGCAGATGTTGAACCGGGTAAGGACGATGGAGGACATCTCCTGCCTGCTTGATCTGAAGCCTTATCAGAAGACGCGGTACAAAAGACTCATCGACACCTTCCACTGTTCCATCACACCTTATTACCTGTCGCTTGTCAGGGACATGTCCGACCCTGAGGACCCCATACGGAAACAGTGCGTCCCGGACCTGCGGGAACTCGAGTTCCAGATGGTGGGCGTCACAGACCCGCTCGAGGAGGAAGAGGACATGCAGGCGCCGGGGCTTGTGCACAGGTACCCGGACCGGGTGCTGGCCATAGTGACAAACACCTGCAGCATGTACTGCCGCCACTGCACCCGCAAGAGGATATGGCATGAGGGGGAATCGGTCCGGACCAAGAAAGAGCTCAAAGGCATGGTCGAGTACGTGCGGGCCACTCCAGAGGTAAGGGAGGTGATAGTCTCCGGGGGAGACCCGCTCACCATGAACCTCGATCTCCTGGACTGGTTCCTGGGCGAGCTGAGGAGGATATCCCATATCGAGGTGCTGAGGGTCGGCACGAGGGTGCCCGTGGTCATGCCCATGAGGGTCACCGGCGAGCTTGTGAGCATGCTTAAAAGCCACAGGCCCCTATGGGTGAACACCCAGTTCAACCACCCTCGGGAGGTGACGGGCGAGGCGGCCGAGGCGTGCGACCGGCTGCTTACGGCGGGGATACCGGTCTCCAACCAGTCGGTGCTCCTGAAAGGGATAAACGACTCCCCTGACATCATGAAGGACCTGTGCCATGCGCTCCAGCGCATCATGGTGCGGCCGTACTACCTTTTCCAGTGCGACCCGGTAAGGGGTGTCGAACATTTCAGGACGAACCTTTGGAAGGGCATAGAGATAATGGAGACCATGCGGGGCTACACGGGCGGACTGGCCATTCCCACATTCGTCGTGGACGCGCCCGGCGGCGGAGGGAAGATACCGCTTCAGCCCTTCTACCTGCTTTCCGTAAACGACAAGGACGTGCTTCTGAGAAATTACGAAGGCATGATAATAAATTATTTCAACCCGGACAACAGCCAGCCCGAAAAAAGCAGGAGGCAGGGCGCGGGCAGCAGGAAATTAAGCGGCACCGCCCAGCTGCTCAAGGGACAGAAAAAGGCGCTGGTCCCGGAGGAGACCCAGAGGTATAAGCGCAGGAAGCAGAAAAACGCGCTTTTCCCGATGGGGCAGGCCTGCCAGCAGGGGACCGGCCTGGACGACGCGGCGGACCTTCGCACCCAGGATGGGCCTGCGTGCGGCCAGCCGGTCGCTGACGTTTCCTTTGGCATGGCGCGGGAACAGAAAGAGGGGGTATTTTAATCCGCTTAATAAGCGGAAATGATATGAAGATAGGGCTCGTTTACGACCTGAGAAAAGAATACCTGGAGATGGGCTTCTCCGATGAGGAGACTGCGGAGTTCGACAGCGAGGAAACCGTAAACGCGCTTTCCCAGGCCCTTCAGGATCTGGGGCACGAGGTCATCAGGATAGGCCATGTCTATGAGCTTACCAGGTGCCTTGCGCTCGGTGAGAAATGGGACATGGTTTTTAACCTGGCGGAAGGGCTCCACGGCAGGAACCGGGAAGCGCAGGCGCCAGCCCTCCTTGAGGCCTTCAACATCCCGTACACCTTCTCGGACCCGCTTACCCTAGCGCTTGGCCTGGACAAGGCGATGGCAAAACGGGTGTTCCGCGAAAGCGGCATACCTACCCCGGATTTCTTCGTCATCAATTCGATGGAAGAGGCCGAAGGGCTTACGGAGAGCGGAAAAAAACCATCCGTGCAGTTTCCCCTGTTCCTGAAACCGGTCTCCGAGGGGACAGGAAAGGGGGTGACCGCTTCTTCCATCGTGAACAGCCAGGCGGAGCTTAAGAACCAGGCAAGAAGACTCCTTGCGAAATACAGCCAGCCGGTCCTTGCGGAGGCCTATCTGCCGGGACGTGAGTTCACTGTGGGCATACTGGGGACCGGCAAAAAGGCGCGCGCGGCAGGGGTGCTTGAGGTAAGACTCCTTAAAGGCGCCGAACCCGATGTCTACTCCTATGCTAACAAGGAGCTGTGCGAGGAAAGGATAAAATACATGCTTGTAAAGGGCAAAAGGCTGGTGGAAGAGGCCTCAGGGCTTGCGCTTAAGGCCTACAACGCCCTGGAATGCAGGGATGCAGGCAGGGTGGACATCAAGGCGGACACGGAGGGAGGACTTTACGTACTTGAGGTAAACCCCCTGGCGGGCCTCCACCCGACCCACTCGGACCTGCCCATACTCTGCGGACTGGCCGGAATGAAATACGGCGAGCTTATAGAAAATATCCTGGGCTCCGCCCTGGAAAGAAAAAATCAGGTCCCCGCCGCGGGACGCTTCGCCCCGTCCGGAAGACGGTCTTCAGGCAGACGTCCCGATTGATGGACAGGCGGACCCCGGGTTTTTTAAGAGAGCCTTTTCATTCATGAGAGTGGCGGTTGCCTATAACGAGCCCCGAATGGGGGAGCCGGACTCCCTGGACGTCCTCGAAGAGGTCTTTCTGGTAGAGGAAGCGCTCATTGCGCTTGGGCATGAGCCTGTAAAGACGCCTTTTTCTTTTTCAGGCGGCTTCAAGGAGCTGCTTGGAAAGATAGGCCGGGCCGCCCCCGATGTCATCTTCAACCTGGTTGAGTCCGTTGGGGAGAAAACCGAGCTGCACCCGGTTGCGGCCGGAGTGTTCGAGGCCGCGGGTTACCCCTTTACCGGGGCCGGCTATGCCGCGCTGCATTCAACCACCGACAAGCGCCTTAGCAAAACCCTGCTGGCCGCAAGGGACATCCCCACGGCAAAATGGGCCTCCTATGACCCCACGGACCGCTCCGGCCTGCCCGGCCTGGACGATCTCGAGTTTCCGGTGATCGTGAAGCCCGCCTGCGAGGATGCTTCCATAGGAATAACCGATGAGTCGGTCATCCGGAGCAAAAAGGTCCTGCTGCAGAGGCTGCCGCGGATATGCGGCGATCTGGGGAAAAAACCGCTTATCGTGGAGGAGTTCATAGACGGAAGGGAGTTCAATGTTTCCATGATCGAGCTTGGCGGACGGCCAAAAGTCCTCCCTCCCGCCGAGATGCTCTTTGCCAACTGGCCCGCGGGCAAGCCAAGAATAGTCAATTACAAGGCAAAATGGCACCCGGACGCATTCGAGTACGTGAACACCGTGCGGACCTTCAAGCCTGAAAACGCGCCCCTTGAGGAGATACGGAGGATATGCCTTGCCTGCTGGGACGCCTTTGGCCTCTCGGGCTATGCAAGGGTGGATATGCGGCTCGATGCCCGGAACAGGCCTTTCGTCATGGAGGTGAACGCAAACCCCTGCATAGCGCCCTTTTCCGGTTTTATCCAGGCCGTAAAATACGCCGGCCACAGCGAGAAAGACGCCGTCAGGATAATGCTTGAGTCTGCGGTGAGGGGCAGCCGGAAGGCGGTAAATACAGGGGCCCCTTTAAAAGCGGCGGACCGCGCAGGCACGGTGAAGGACCAAAAGATAAAAATAAAAAGAAAAAAAATAAAGAAGATATCTTTCAGGGAAGAGCCGGTGCCGGCGGACAGGAAGAGGCTTAAGGAGCTGCTCACCTCCACCGGGGCGTTTTACAAGCGGGAGATCGATGTGGCAATCGAGCTTCTTGATGACAGGCTGGAGAAGGGCGGCAAAAGCGAGTACATCTTCCTTTTTTGCGAGGTGGACGGAAAGACGGCGGGATATGTCTGCTACGGGCCGATAACCATGACCAGGGGCAGGTTTGACCTCTACTGGATAGCCGTGGACGCCTGCATGCAGGGCCTGGGAGTGGGCAGCGCGCTTTTGCTTGAGGCCGAGCGGAAGATGGCGGCGCTTGGGTGCAGGCACATTTATGTGGAGACCGCCTCCAAGAAAAAATACGCCCCCACAAGGGAGTTTTACAGGAAAAACGGGTATTGCTTTACAGCCCTCGTTCCGGAATACTACGCGCCGGGGGACGACAAGCTCATATTCATGAAAACACCGGGCTCCTGAGCCGCAGCCGCCGGCAGATTTTTTGTTTGCCCTTTCAGGAACCCGCCAGCACCTTTGCCCTTGCCTTGTCCCAGCGGGAAAGTTTCAGGTGGCTGTCTATGGCGCCAAGTATCGTTTCGGACCTGTCCCGGTCCCCAAGGAGCCCCACCCGGACAGATACCTTTGAAGTGTCCGACGTTACGGAGCTTATCTTTATCCATATCTTCTTTCCGCTTGAAAACCTGGATTCGATGCTGGCTGAAAGCGAGTCGTGCGCATCATGTACTACCGGCAGGTGGAACTCCTTCAGCGTGGCCAGGGCGGCCCCATTGACCTTGGAGACCGGCCTGTCAAGGTTCTGGGAAAGCTCCCCTCCCAAGTATGCATACGTGCCTCCCCCGATGGCGCCGCCGGCCAAAACGGCAACGCAGCCGGAAAGGAGCATCACCGCGGCCAAAAGGCCCGCCACCTGCCTGAGACAAGCCCTGAACCTTCCAGACCCCATTTCATCCTCCAGCGGTTTTTTTCCTGTTTTTTGGGCTTTTCCGGCCCTCTGATAATAAATTATTTCCAATAAAGAAATCTCCTGTGGCCCATCTGATAAAATAGGGTCTTATGATATTCAAGCCCGGAACCCTTGGAATAAAAACACCCCTGGTTGAATTTTTTTTGGGGGTGTTGCTTCTTGCGACAGGGCGCAGGCTCTATTGGCTTTTCATAGGCGTGGTGGGCTTTATCTTTGGCTTCGACCTCGCCAGGTGGCTGCTGCCCCACCAGCCACGCGGCACCGCCGTGGCCGTCGGGCTGGTCTTTGGCCTGGCTGGCGCAATTCTGGCCGTCTTCCTGCAGGAGGTCGCCATAGCGGCCGCGGGATTTCTGGCTGGCGGACATCTCCTGCCACAGGTCATGAGGGCCTTTGGCATGGCCACACATCAGAACCATTGGGTGCTGTTCATTGCCGGAGGCATTGCCGGCGCCCTCCTGATGAGTCTTGCCTTCGGTCTTGCCCTGATCGTTTTGTCATCGCTTGCCGGGGCGGACCTCATCCTTCATGCCCTCCGTACCGGGGGCAGATGGCGCTCCATCCTCTTCGTCCTTTTTTCCGCAGCGGGCGTTTTGCTGCAGTCCGGGCTGATCAGGCCGGGACGCTCCGGAAGCAGGTCAAGACGCTAACAAAAAAGCGCCAGTATATTTTTTGGTCATTGGCTCTCCGGGGAATTCCAGCGGACAGATCACAGGGATTTTTCTAGGCAGCATAGGATTGATATCTGCCCGGTCCTCGAGAGAGGTAGC
>JAJYJB010000094.1 GCA_021789735.1 Nitrospirota bacterium | reverse complement strand
GGCAGATGAAAAAGCGAGTAAAAATAAAAAATATTTTTCTCTTCCCCGGGTGCGGAAAACTGGTGATATCATTTGATAATGAGACCAAACGGGCGTGCGAGGTCCGTTCCGGCAGAGATCAGCCGGCGGGAAGCAAAATTTTTCACAGATAAAATCACGGGCGGACGGCCAGGATGCCCGATACTTTCTTGCAGGATATTTTTTATTTTTTTCCTCTGGCTCATCTCTTTTGCGTCATTTTTCCTGCTCTCCACCGTCTGCCTGGCCGCAGATGCGGCCGCCCCCCCCTGTAGGAATGCCATGAATTCCGAAAAAAAGCAGACCAGCCCCGTCAGCTACCAGACGCCCCTTTTCGGGCAGGGGTTCAAAGGCAAGGTGTTTGGCAGGCATGTAGACATTGCTCCTTTCAATACACGCTCCATATCCTCGTGGGACCTGGGGCTCGATATGGCTGAGCCTCCTCCGGAAGGAAACGAGCTCCTGCCCTTTGGAAGTCTCTATTTCTGGCGGCATCCGGACAGCGCGCACCTCTTTCGCGCCGATATCTCCGGGGTCTATGACGACATCTTCTGGGCCCGGCGCCTCAACCTGAAACAAAAAGATCTTACTTTTGACAGGGGCGGGCTCGAAACCGTTGTTACTTTCATCAACTTCACGCTGCCTTTTGCCAGGCCGGAGCTTGTGGACGGCAAAGAGCTTAAATCCGAGGAGCTGCTATGGGGGTACGTGCGCGCCGGGTTCGGGGCGGGCTACCGCCGGCAGCTTCATCCCGGCCTCCAGGACAACATGTTCGCGGCCGACCTCCTGTTTGAGCCGGGCTTTCTTTTTTTTGGCAGGGGGTCCGATACCAGCCCCAGCTTCAAGGTCCCCGAAAACACCCCGGAGCTCCGCGCGCATCTGCAGGTCCGCCTGGACAGCCTGAAGCGAAACATCCTGAAGCTTGCGCAGGAGGGTTACGCCGCAGGGTTCGACCTCGTCTACGGGCACCGCACCAACTGGCGGGACTGGGGAGTGGACGGCACGGAAAGGGCGGGCCAGGGGCGTGACTACGTATCCTTTATCGGCTATTTCCTTAAGGCCGGCGGCGTGCCGTGGACAAAAAGCAGCCGGCAGCGCATTATAGCATCAATAAACGGAGGCATAGGCTACCACCTGGACAGGTTCTCCGCACCGCGCGTGGGCGGAGGGCCTGACCCCATGGGAGAGGAGTACGGTTCCACCTGGATGCCGGTGCTGCCCGGCGCGGCCATCTGGGAGTTCTTCCCCCACCATTACGTCATCCTGACCGGCGAGTACCGCTATGAGCCTGTTTTTTTCACCTACCTGGCCTTTGATGCCTCAGCGGGATGGCTGGACCGCCTTAGGGGAACCGAGGGTGCCCTGGTGGCAAAAAATGACCTCATGTCCTCGGTGGGCGCGCGGATAACGACCGGCTTTTTCCTGAACACGCGCCTGCAGGCCGCCTATAACTATAACTTCTCGGTCATCAGGCACGGCTCCTATGGCGGCAACGAGATTATGGTCCAGCTTTCCGGAAACCTGTAGCCGGCAAATAATTTAATTTAATTTAATTTAAAACCTTAAGGACGCTCCCGCAAACGGACCCTCGACCTTTACATTCGCAAAATCCGGATTGTCCTTGGCCGTTATGTCGAAAACCCTGTAGCCCGCGAGGATGCTCAGAAATCTCATGGGCGTTATCTTCAGGCCTCCTTCTGTGTCATAGAGATGTCCGTACTTGCCGGCCGTCATCCATGAGAACTCCCCGAATACATCCAAAAGACCGCCCGGATTTATATCCAGGGCCGCGCCAATGGTAGGGAGGCCAAAGTCAATGCTCTTGGATTCGCTTATGCCGGTGGTCACGTCATCGACGGAGGCTCTGGTCCAAAAACCCTTCGCGGACAGGAGCGTTCCGAATTTCACGACATTTTTTATGTTTATGAACTGCCAGGCCCACCCAAGGCTGGCATAATCCAGCTTAAGCGAGCTTGTGACGTGGGTGTTCATATCGTAAGTGTGCCCATTGAAGACTATCGGCGTGGTCAGCGCCGGGTTGTCTCCGTCGTAGGAAAGATGTATATAGGAGAGCCTGAGCCAGCTGTTTTCTCCCGTATGCCATATGAGCCTCGCCTCCGGGAAGTCCTTGTTGCCCATCCTGAGGTCGTTTTTCAGGTCTATGTCCGTTGCCGCGGGCGATGAGTCGAAGACCTCGACGTGGCCGCTCAGACTGGGCATCCAGTAGAGGCCTTCCAGCTCAATGGCAGGCTGGCTGGCCCACGCCGCGCTGCCAGTCCAAAAAAGCACCGTGCCCGAAAAAAAGAAAATCCAAAACAAAAACCTTCTGAACATTTTTTCCTCTCTCCTCTCGATATCAGCTCCCGGAAAACGAAAGCAGGCGGTTTTTTCCGGACGAGATCAATTTTCGTGGCCTTTCCCGGAAGCAAAGCGCCTTTTTTAATTTATCTCCCGCCTGATGAGTATCCTGCTGCCGCGGTGCCTTCTCACCCAACGGGCTATTGCCGATATGTCCCCCCCGCTCCTCACGGCAATGCACCCCAGGGTCCAATCGTTATGTATGTTTTCAAACCACCTATAGATGTGTGAGGGCCCGTGCACACCGACATCGCCGCCCGAATAGCCTTCCGCCCGTTGTTTTGGCGTAGGATAGCCGATCGGGATAAAAGTCCCGAACCTGGGAGATGGCCTGGGGCTGCCCAGATAATACGATCCGATCGGCGTCTTGTCGTCTCCGCGCCTCGTCTTGTCCACGCCGCCGCGCCCAAGCGCCACCCTGAACTTTTCAATGTTTCTTCCGTCCTGGCAGATCCACAGGAGATGCAGCGCGGTGTCCACTATTATGCAGTTGCCCTTCCCGCCGCAAGGCCCCGCAATGGAAGGCCCGCGGTGTTCCGGGGTCTGGCAATCAGGCGAGGCGGACTGAGCGGAAGGGGCAGACAGGGCAACAGCCGGGAAAAAGATGATAAAAAAAGACAAAAGGCCAAAAAAAATTGTCCTTACCCCAAAAAATCTTCTCTGCTCTCTTTGTTTCCTCTGCCTGCTTCGCCAAACTGACAAGTGGCGCATTCCCCTTCTCACAAAATCAAAAAACAGTCCGCCTCGCCTAAAAACCGTCAACCTGTCAACAACGACCGGTTTCGCGGATATTAAATGCATTATCTGTGCCAGAAAAAAACAATGGATTTACTGCGGGTTTCAGAGGCGAGTCCGGTCCGCATGACAAAAAACGTCAAAGAAAGTGCCCGGAAACGTCAAAATTTGTGGCCTTAAGCGGTGAACGTGATGCGGAACTTGGCGCCCTTTCCGGAGGCCAGTTCGATCCTGCCGGCAAGCTGTTTCGTGACAAGGTTTTTCACAAGCTTCAGTCCCAGGGTTTTGACGTCCTCAAGATCGGTGTCCTTCAATCCGGGGCCGTCATCCGCATAGACCATCCGTATGGTCCTTCCATGGCCGCTCTCTTCCGCTGCCTGCCCTTTTTCCAGCCCGTGCATCGAGATCATTATCTCCCCCTTCCTTCCGCCCTTGAACGCGTACTTGATGGAATTGGAGATAAGCTCGTTTATTATGAGGCCGCAGGGTATCGCGGTGTCTATTGGAAGGGTGATGTTGCCGGTGTCCAGTTTCAGGGCCACCTGGCCGCCGGTCTGGCTTTCAAGCAGGACGTGCGCCAGGTCCCGCATGTATTCGTTCATGTTGACGCTGGAGAGATCCTTTGACTGGTAGAGCTTCTCGTGCACCATCGCCATCGCAAGTATCCTGTTTTTAGTGTCGTCGAATATGCGGAGGATGCGGTCGTCGGCGACGGAGGCGGACTGAAGGCTTATCAGGCTGGAGATGACCTGCATATTGTTCTTGGTCCTGTGGTAGAGTTCCCGGAGCAGTATCTCCTTTTCCCGCAGGGACCTCTCAAGGGCCTCGGTCCGGAGTTTTTTGGACGTAACGTCGCGCGTTATTCCGAGCAGCCCGGTTATTCCGCCTTTTTCGTCCAGGAACGGGACGGCATTTGTCTCCATCCAGACGGTGCGCCCTTTAAGACCCGTTATTTTGAACTCGATCGACCCGGAGCCGCCGGCAAAAACACGCCGCGTCATTTCCTCGAAAGCGGCGCGGTACTCCGGGTCCACAAACCGCGAAAACGGCTGGCCTTTGACCTCTTCGGGGGATGAGGCCTGTACCATGCGCAGCCCGGCCGCGTTCATCATGAGCACCGTGTTGTTGCGGTCCATCAGCTTCACGCATTCGGGTTCCGTGTCTATTACGGTGCGCAGGAAATATTCGCTCTGGTGGAGGGCGCTTTCGGCCTTCTGCCTGGCCCCGGCGTTTCTGTTGGCCTTGACCGAAATAACAACGACCGCCGCAAGCAGGCCCGTCACCAGGAATGACAATGTCAGAAAAGACCTGAGCCAAAGCGAACCGGCTTTTTTTCTTACGGCTGAAACATCCCGGTAGACTTCGCAGGCCCCAATGAAATTTCCGTCTTCCATCACCGGCACGTACACCACTGCCAGGTCGGCAGGGGCGACATCCCCGAAGGGCGTGCGGCCGTTTTTGGGCACGAACGTTTCGTATGTGTGGCCTTTGGCCACTACATCATTAAAAAAAGCGGCCTTTAAAGTCCGCCCTTCCTCGGCGGGATCGGTGTCATCATAAACTATCACGCCCTTTGGTGAGAACAGACGGATCTTCCACAGCCCGAAATTCCCCTTCAGCAGGGCGGCCTCGTTTTTGGCTGCGTTCGAAATGCGGCCCTCCTCGAAGGGCACGCTCATCCATATCAGCGAATCTTCGAGTTTTGTGGCGATCCGAGCGGTCTCGTTTTCCATGCTTTCGTCCAGCAGGCGGGCGTAGGAAGGGAACACAAAAAAAAGGTTATAGGCGGTAAACAGGAAGACGGACGCAAAGGCCAGGAGCAAAATTCCGAGGACATCTTTTTGGAAATTGATCTTCAGCATGATCCTCCCCCGATCAGGAAAATGACCTTTCGTGTCCTCCGGAGGGCCGGGGTCCACATCGCCCGGCCACGGACCTCTGCGTTTTTTCTCTTGCTCTGTCGCCCGGCTGCCGCCTCCTTCATCCACCTATAGTTAAAGTCTATGACCAAGTTCTAAATTTGCAACTTTAGAAGAAATTATAGCAATGGTACAGTTTCATAAAAAACTGTAAAAAGCAGTCGATCAAAAAAAGGCAGGGGGCATTTTTGGCGGCGGCTTATTTGCCGAATGAGACCTTTTTTGCGGGGTAACGACAAAATAAAAATCTCATCCGGCAAAAAACCCCAGGAGCGAAATGAGCAAGCCATGCTCACCCCGTCTCCTTATCCATGGATTCAAAAAAACTGCACCGTCACCAAAATTATGATTACAAAAAACCGGAAACGGACCAGGACATCTTCCCTGCCTGATTTTAATCATAAGTCCGGGCCTATTCCGCCGCCGTCAGCGAGTAGCCCCGGAAAAACCTTTCGTAAAGGACCAGGTAAGCGGCCTGCAGGGCGATGGCTATGAAGAACGGCATCCGCAGCATGCCCGCGTGCAGCATGAAGCCGGAGATCAGCGGGCCCACGGCGCGCGGCACCTGTATGGACACGTTCTGAAGGCTGGCGGCAAGTCCCCGCCGGTCGCGCGTAAGCCCCACAACCAGCGCCTGCCGCACCCCGGCCGTCCCCTGGTTGGAGCCCGTCCGGAGAGCGTACAGCGCCGCCGAGAGGGCAAACCACGGCACAAGCGGCACCAGCAGAAAAAGGAGCAGCCCTATTCCGCGCATGACGACGACCGGCCTTATCAACCCGTGCCGGGCCGTCAGCCGCGCAACCAGAACCGAACCCAGGCCGCCCAGCAGGAAACTTGCGGCCAGCGCCGGGCCGATGGAGCCAGGGCCGTGGTGAAAGCGGAGCGCGAACCAGTATGCGATGAGCGGTGCGACCATCCCGATGCCAAGCCCGTTTACGGAGTTGGCCAGCACCAGGCGCGCCAGCATGCGGTTTTCCCTTCGCCGTTCCATGTGCCTTTCCGTGCCCCCGGCCGTAGGTGCGAAAGGCGGCTCCCGCAGGCTGGCGATAAGCAGGAAGGCGGCCACCGAGCCGGCCAGGGAAAGAAGAAAGAGCGGGCGATAGGCAAGCGGGCCAAGCGGGCCTACCAGAAAGTGCACGCCGCCTGCAATCAGCGCCCCCAGGGCCATGCCGGTAAAGCCGATGGCGGCATTCAGGCTGAACACGCTGCCCCGCCTCTCGATGGGTACGGCGCTGGCCAGCCAGGCCTGCTCCAGTGGTGCAAACGGTCCTGCGCTCCCGTTTGCACCACGCCCGAACCCCCCCGCTATTGCCGCCGCTACCAGCGCCGGAGGCCGGGCGGTGGTCAGGGCCAGAAGCGCGGCACCGGCCTGCACCGCTTCATACACAAGGAGGAACCGCCTGCGGCCCCTGCGGTCGCTCACCGGGCCCACCGCCAGCGTAAGCGCGGCCCCTATCAAAAGCGCGCCGGAAAGCGTGGCCCCTATCTCCAGGGCGGTCCACCTCATGGCGTGCAGGTAAAGCGTGAAGGCCGCAACCAACGCGCCCTGGCCCAGGCTGCGGGCCGCGCGCGCGATCATCAGGCGGCGGACGGCCAGGGGCAGACGGCTCCGGCCGGAAAATACGCTGCTCATGACAGATAATATACCAGTTAAAGGCCGGGAAGGTTTTTTTTTAAATGCGGCCCGCGCGAACAGGATTCGGCGCACCGGTCAGAGGGAGGCCAGGATGGTTTCGAGGCTTCCCAGGTCTATGGGCTTGCTCAGGATATGGAACTGCCCGGAGAGCTCCAGGCGCTCCAGCTGTTGCCTTATTTTTTCGGTCTCATAACCGGTCATGAAGACAACCGGGACCAAAGACCGGCCCGTTATCTCTTTTGCTGCGCGGATCCCGTCTATCTGCCCCTGCAGGTTCACGTCCATCAAAATTATGTCAGGTTTTGCCCCGTCCGCCTGGGCGATCGCGTCCTCGCCGGTGCTTGCGATCTCGCACACATCATATCCCCACAGGTCAAGCAGATCGGCAAGGCTGAGAGCCCCGACGTATTCGTCTTCAACGATCAGCACTTTTTTTCTTTTCATAGGTCCCTTTCCCGTTCAGCCGCGCATGGTCAAAGTTTATAACGATATTGGTCCCCTGCCCAGGAATTATTTCCATGTCGCCCAAAAGCTGCTTTTTAACAAGTCCGTTCACCAGTCTCATCCCCAGAGACGCCGGGTCCCCGGCCTGTGCCGCCTGCCGCATCCCCACTCCGTCGTCCGAGTAGGACAGCCTTATCTCTTTTACCCCTGCTTCCAGCCGGACCGATATCCCGCCGGCCTCCCTGCCCGGGAACGCATGCCTGACCGAGTTTGACAAAAGCTCGTTCAGTATCAGGCCGCAAGGCAGGGCGACGTACAGGGAGACCTCTACCTTGTCCATCTCGCACATGAGGCTGATGTCTTTCGTCTTGTAGCTGGAGAGGATGAACTGGGAAAGCCTCGAAAGGTACTCTTTCAGGTCCAGCCTTGAGAGTTCTTGAGTCCTGTAAAGCATCTCGTGGACCATGGACATCGAATATATCCTGTTTTGCGCGTCCTTGAACACCTGTTTGGCGGCGGGGTCCTTCGCGCGGTTCATGTGCAGGCCCATGAACCCGGCTATGACGTTCATGTTGTTCTTTGTCCTGTGATAAAGCTCCTGAAGCAGTATTTCTTTTTCCCTCAGGGATTCCTCGATGGCCTGCTCCGAGGCCTTCCGGTCGGTAATGTCGATGCAGGTGCCCACCCACTCCCGGATGCTCCCGTCCTTCCTGAAAAGCGGAATGCCCCTGGCCATAAAGACGCGGTATGAGCCGTCCCATCTTCGCAGACGGTATTCGGCCTCATAGGGGCTTTTTTCAGATACCGCCTTTCTCCATTTGAGGGCCGTGGCCTCAACGTCCTCCGGATGAACGGCCTTCAACCATCCCCATCCTTTCATCTCCCGGCTGGTCTGGCCCGTGTATTCTTTCCACGAAGGCAGGTCTTCCATGATATCACCGCCCGCATCCGTTCTCCATCCAAGCTGTCCCGTCAGTTCTATATAGGACCTGTACCTGTTCAGGCTGTGATGCAGCGCCTCCTCGGCCTGCTTGTGCGCGGTGATGTCGCGGGATATGACAAGCACGCTCTCCACGCCGCCGCCAGCCCCGTATTCGGGCACGCACCGGGACTGGTAGAAACGGAGGCGCCCGCAGGCCCGCATGGTTGACGTATA
>JAJYJB010000014.1 GCA_021789735.1 Nitrospirota bacterium | reverse complement strand
GAAACTCCCGTTTCCAAGGCCGCTCAACTGCGCTCTTTCCTTCGTTCACCTTCAAGCGGAGCCGTTTCCACAGGTAAGCGGTGATTGATTCCTTCACCCTTTCACCTGCCGCCTTTGATTTCACATAGGTGTTGCAGTCATCGGCATAACGGCAAAACCGGTGTCCTCTCCTCTCCAGCTCTTTATCCAAATCATCCAGCAGGATGTTGGATAACGGCGGAGACAACGGGCCTCCCTGCGGCGTCCCCTCTCTGCGCGCTTCCATCACTCCTCCCACCATAACTCCACTGGCAAGATAGCAGCGAATAAGACGCAGAATCCTTTTGTCTTTTACCCGGCGCGCCACTCGCGCCATGAGCACGTCGTGGTTCACACGGTCAAAGAACTTTTCAAGGTCGATATCCACCACGTAGCGATACCCGGCTTCCACATGCCCGCGAGCTGCCTTTATTGCCTGATGGCAACTCCTTCCGGGGCGGAACCCGTAACTGTTATCGCTGAAGTGCGGGTCGAATAAAGGGGTTAATACTTGCAGTAAGGCCTGCTGGATCAGCCGGTCCAGGACAGTGGGTATCCCAAGGGGCCGTTTTCCTCCGCTGGGCTTGGGTATCTCTACCCGCAGCACCGCCGACGGGATGTATGTCCCTTTAAGGAGTTCTTCCCGCACGCCGGGCCAGTGCTGCTTAAGATATGGCCTGAGTTCTTCAACGGTCATTCCGTCAACTCCCGCCGCACCTTTGTTTGCACACACCCGGCTCAAGGCTTTCTTCATGTTCTCCGGCCGCACGACCTCTTCCATCGCTACCGCCACCTCTGAAGGGATGTTCCCCTTTGCCGCCACCGGCGTTTGACGCTCTCTATCCCTGCTCCGGCAGGTTCCGCCTGCCTCCCTTGGGTAGCCCTCTGGCATCTCAGCCATCCTGTCTGCGCCTCCTCCGCCTTTGAGACTTGGGCATCTCTTCGCCTTACATGTTCGGGCCTTCACCGCCGTGCGCAGCGGCTAATATGCCCTCTGCTGACTTCTGCCCATCCGTCACACCGCCTCTCGGCGGTATTAGCCTTCCGGCAGACGGGCAGATCTCCCCGTGTATTGCGCACCCACCTTCGTCCCATATACCCGCCGCATCTACTTCCACGTCTTCCGAATGACTATCGGGCTTTGAATCTATTTGCCTTCTCGCCCAGACGTGGCTGCCTCATATGCGTTTCGTGTTCCTCGGGCCGGGACTTTGCCTGCTGCTTCCTCTAGACCCCACCTCACGGTGACAGCCCTTGCAGTTCGGCTAGCGGTTCCCGTCATCAAGGCCCGCAGTGGACTTCCACCACCAAGTGAGTGCGCCCTGACGGGCGCACAAAGAAAAAAGGCCGCCATTTGAAAAATGGCGGCCTTTGACGCTCATGACCTCAGGGCCTTTCCATGAAATCCCTCAGCCACTTGCTCCGGGACGGGTGCCTCAGCTTTCTGAGGGCCTTTACCTCTATCTGCCTTATCCTTTCCCTTGTGACCGAAAACTCCTTGCCCACCTCTTCCAGGGTGTGGGGGTCGTCCCCTATCCCGAACCTCTTCTTTATGATTATCTGCTCCTTTGAGTTGAGAGAGGCTATTATCCTTGATATCTGTTTTTTAAGGTCATCCAGTATCACGTCGTCAAGCGGCGAGGGCGCGGCCTTGTCCTCTATGAAATCCCTCAGGTGGCTGTCTTCCTCCTCGCCCACGGGGGTCTCCAGGGATATGGGCTCCTTGGCGACCTTAAGAATGGACTTCACCTTGTCCGCAGGCATCTTGAGCCTTGAGGCTATCTCCTCCGGCTGCGGCTCTTTTCCGAACTCCTGCACCAGCTCCCTCGAGACCCTGGTGATGCGGTTTATCGTCTCCACCATATGCACCGGTATCCTTATGGTGCGGGACTGGTCCGCGAGGGCGCGCGTGATGGCCTGCCTTATCCACCATGTCGCGTAGGTGGAGAACTTGTAGCCCCTCTGATACTCGAATTTGTCAACGGCGCGCATGAGCCCGATGTTGCCTTCCTGTATCAGGTCAGGCAGGCTAAGGCCCTTGCCCATGTACCTCTTGGCTATGCTTATGACCAGCCTGAGGTTTGACTCCGTGAGCTGCCGCTTGAACTCCATCAGCTCGCCTTCGAACTCCTCTATCTGGCGGAGCTTTTCCCTGATCTCGGATGTTTCCATGCCGAACGTGTCGACAAGGTGGTCCAGCTCCTTCTTTTCGAAGGTGTTCTTCTTTTTCCTGCCGCCGTTTTGCTTCAGCGCCACCTCCAGCTCTATGACCTTGCCCATAAGCCTTTCGAGCTCGTCGGAAAAAAGGATTATGGTCTCTTCCTTGAGGTTGAGCTCTTTTATCTTCTGCTGCATTTCGGCCTCTATCCTGGCGGCCGTCTTCGATGTCTTGCCGGCCCCGGCGCTCCTGGCCCTGCTGGAGTTGAGCCTGCGAAGAAGCTTCTTGAGGTCCTGAGTAAGCTCATAGAACTTCCTTCTTTCCAGAAGCAGGTCCTCGTCCTCTATGTCCTCGCCGTTTTGTATCAGCTCGGCGAAAGGCGCCTCCCCTTTTTCAACAAGCTCGCCAAGGCTGGCAAGCTTCCCTATGCAAAAAGGCGTGGAAAAAGTCGCGTACGCCAGCTTCTCCCTTGCGGACTCTATGCTCCTGGCTATGGCCACCTCTCCGTCCTTGTTAAGGAGAGGGACATTCGACATCTCCCTCAGGTAGAACTTGATGGGCTCGTACTCGCCCTCGACGGCCTCGCTTGCTTCACTCTTGTGCTCATCGTCTGTATCAACGGACGTGATCCCAAAGGTCTCTTCCTCGATGTAGCTGTCAAATTCGTTATCCATCCGTCCGGTCTCCTCCTTTTATTGCCTCTTTGTCCCTGTAAAGGTTCCTCAAAAGATTGACATCTCCCTTTTTTCCGGCCTCGGCTATCTTCCTCTCAATCCCCCGCAAGCGTATCTTTCTTAAGCATCCGGAGATCGTGCCTTCAGCCTCTTCCGGCGAAAACCCCGGTTGGACAGACACCCTGGTCAAAAGGGCCACCTCCTCCGGCGAAAACCCGCCCGCGTCCTGGCCGTAAGAAATTTCAAGCGGTGGGGGGAAATCTCCGGAGGCGGACGGCTTACTCCCAAGCTTGCCTATGAGCGCCTTTACAAGCGGGTCCTCAAGGTCTTCAAGCGCCCCCGCCTCCTCCATTATCCTTGCCCTTTTTTCCGGGGCGTTCACAAAAACGCTCAGAAGCAGGGTTTCCTCCGTATGCCCGAACACCCTGCTGCCGCCGGAGGAGCTATCGCCCTTTGAACCACGGGCCCTCACCGCCCTTACCGGTTGATGGCCGCCGCCCTGCCGCTCCATTTCCTGTCTGATGGCCTGCTCCCTCACCTTCCCGGACTCTGCAAGCTCCCGTATGAACTCCTCCCTGGCAATCGCGTCCTGCACACACTTCAGAAACCCCATCGCCTCCTTTATCGCGTCCACCCTTGGGCCTTTGGCGGTCTTCAACATGAACTGCACCGGCCCCAGCGAGGCCGCCAGCGCCTTTTTAAAGGCCACCGGGCCTTTGCTTCTCAAAAGGCTGTCCGGGTCTTCGCCCGCCGGCATGAGCGCGACCTTTACCCGGAAGTCCTGCTCAAGCGCCAGCGAAATGGCCCTTTTCGCAGCGCCTATCCCGGCCGGGTCCCCGTCAAAGACGAGAACAAGCCGGTTCGTATATCTCTTCAGTTTTTTCAGATGGGCCTGGGTAAGGGCGGTGCCAAGAGGGGCGGCCACGTTCTCAAACCCGTGCTGGTGGCACATGATGACATCCAGGTACCCTTCGCACAGCACCAGGTATTCTTTCTTCCGGACGGCATCCCTGGCCAGGTCAAGCCCGTAAAGAGTTTCACCTTTTTTAAAAAGCGGGGAGTCTGCCGTGTTCAGGTATTTTGGCTTTTTCTGGGCGGCCTCCGGGCCCGGGACGGCTTTTCCGCCCTGGTCCATGGTGCGCCCTCCGAAGGCTATCACCGCCCCGTCCGCGCCCGCTATCGGGAATATGACCCTGTCCCTGAGCATGTCAAAAAGATTCTTGTCCGTCCCGTATTGTCCCCTCCTGGCAAGACCGGAGGAATAGACCAGGTCCTCGCTGAAGCCAAGCCTGGCCAGGTGGACGGAAAGCTGGTCCCGGCCGGAAGGGGCATAGCCCAGGGCGAACCGCTTTATGCTTTCCCCGGAAACACTACGTTTCTCCAGATACCGCATGGCCGCAGCCGAGCCTTCAAGCCCCCCCTCAAGCCCTTTTGAATAGAAATCCCTGGCCTCCTTCAAAAGAGGGATAAGCTGCCTCTTGAGCCCGGGCACGCCGCCGTTTCCAAGCGATGCGAACTCCCCGGAGATATCCAGCCCGGCCCTTTCGGCCAGGAGCCTGGCAGCCTCAGCAAAACCCATGGACTCATATTTCATGACGAACCCCAGGGCATCTCCTCCCGCGCCGCATCCGAAACAGTGGAACACCTGTTTTTCCGGGCTTACCATGAAAGAGGGGGTCTTTTCATTGTGAAAAGGGCAGAGGGCCATATAGTTGCGTCCCGCGCGCTTCAGTGTTATGTAACCGGACAGGACATCGACTATGTCGAGCCTGGACTTGAGCCTCTCGATAACGTCGCGTGACATCTATAAATTATAGTAGAACTTTTAAAAAATAAAAGACCCTGCCCGCCTATGGGCATTATAGATAAAGGCTATGGGGAATCGTTAAAACAAAAAACTTCTACCGGGCCCTGCTTACTCTTTTGAAACCGGAGCATTCGATGATCTCAAGCGCTCCGCCAGCCGATATCTGGTCGAAAAGCAGGTTTACGCCCAGGTTGTCGCTCGCTATATGCCCGGCAATGACAACATTCACGTGGTTTTTTTCGGCTTCCTTCCGGTGCTCCTCACTCAGGTGCATCGCCACTATCGTGCCTATGCCGCTTGAGGCCATCCCCTGAAAAATGTCCTTGGAGCCCTCGGTGCCGCCGGTCATGTCCACGTATATCCTGCCCGCCTTCCGCTTCGGGGAGCCTATGAGGATGTTCGGACCGGCGCCGTTCAGGAGCCCCTCCTTGTACTCGGGCACAGCCTTGAGCAGGTCCATGATATCTGAGAGGGTCTCAGGTCTTTTCTCTTCGAACAGCCTCTCCAGGTAGGAGCTTACCATATTGTCGGCAACCGTATGGAAACAGGCAAACGGGATGCCCAGGAGCCTTGCCGCATCGGAGGCGCGGGTATGGTTCACGGGCATGAGCCTGCGCTGCACTTCCTTTACCCGTGCGTCCATGAGGTCTTCGGCTATGTTTACCGGGACGCCCGCCCTGTGGAGGATGCCCGATTGCATGCCCATCACCTGGTAAAGGTTGGCGTAGGCCCTGCCCTCGGGGTGGTGCGCAATGACCGCATCCACACGCCTTCCCCTGGTCTTAAGTGCGTCTACAAGCAATATTTCGGGGGTTTCGATATCTATGCCCACTATGACCGCGCGGACATCTTCTTCCCCCGTGCCGGACAGCATCCTGGTGTCGGCATAAGGGTTGGACAGGGACTCCATGTCGAAATACGCCCTGTCTTCCTCCTTCATGGCGTCAAAATCCTTCTTCCTGCTGGAAAGGGCCATGGAGACGGCGTCTTTACCTCTGGGGTCGTTTTCCATCCCCACGGCTACGGCTTTTTCATACAGCTCTTTAAGCTTCATCTGACCCCCTTGCCGGAAAGCGCGGCCCTGACCTTTTCCCCAACCAGCTTGCCGTCCGCGCCTTTTACCTTAGGCATGAGGACGCGCATGACCTTGCCCATGTCCTGGGGGCCGCTTGCCCCGCTTTCGCTTATGGCCTGCAAGACCAGGCGGTCAAGCTCCTCGGGAGAAAGCTCCGGAGGCATATAGCCCTTCAGGATCCCGAGCTCCGCTTCCTCTTTTTGGGCAAGATCCTCCCGGCCCCCTTTTCTGAACTGCTCGACCGAGTCTCTCCGCTGCTTGGAAAGGGTAGAGAGCACCGCTATGACATCGTCATCTGAAAGCGGGGCTCCTTTTTCGATCTGTCTGTATTTGAGGGCGGACTTCGCCATCCTCAGGGTCTCAAGCGTGAGCTTGTCAGACGCCTTCATGGCCGCCTTCAGATCGCTGTCGATCTTTTCAGTCAGGGACATCGTATATTTCCCTCCAAAAATAAAGAAAAAATTCTTATCTGGAAGGCCGTTGCTTCTTTGAGGCTTTTTTACGGGCCGCGATGGCCTTTTTCTTCTTCTTTACGCTGGGTTTGTCATAGAACTCGCGCTTTTTGACCTCTGAGATGATTCCTTCGCGGTCGCACTGCTTTTTGAACTTCTTGAGCGCGTTTTCAAGGGACTCCCCCTCGCCCACCCTTATAAAGGGCATGCCGTCATCAACTCCTTTCAACCCATTGGAATGAAATATAATTTATCAGGTAACAGCAAGCGCAGTCAAGAACAATATATCAAAAAAACAAAAAAAATCCCGGCGTTTGGGGTCAGTGGCAACCGCTGCCGCGCATGGAATATGGACTATAAACCTTTCTTATAGGCGTTTTTATTGACAAGAAACGGGGCAATTGTTATACAGTTATACTTCATACCCGTAAAGCAAAGGCATATAAGCTGTTCGTGCGGTCTTTCAGGCGGGAGATGCATGATATCCTGGTTTTTATTTAAGCTTCGTTTATTTAGGCTTCCGGGCGGCCTGGCCGCCGGAAGACCGGAAAATCCCTGGTATGAAATGGAGGTGTGTCTGGATGAAACTGGGCGTTTTTGTCAGCGATTATAAGCTTACCGTCGAAACCCTGGACAGGATGAAGGGGGAAAATCTCGGGATCGTCCTGGTGCAAAACGGCGTCTATCATGCTGTGCTCAAGGAAGGCGGCAAGGAGTCTGCCCTTCTTGGGAAGACACCTAAACTTTATGCCCTTTCCGAGGACCTGCAGACAAGGGGGCTTACGCCCGAGCAGGTGGACAAACGGGTAAAGGTAGTGGATTACAACGGACTGGTCGACGTCATCTTTAACGATTTTGAAAAAGTAGCCTGGCTCTAGGAGGGACATAAGGAATGGGAGTTCTTACGATGGGCGTTTTCCCCGGGCTCGTGGGCTCGGGGTGTTATGACTTCGCGCTGAAGCTTGCCGGTGCGGCGGCCAGCAAAGGTCACGTTGTGAATATCTGGTTTTCGGGAAACGCCACCGTTTCCGTAAAGGCCCACCAGAAACACCTGAAGGACTACTCGACCGGCGAGAAATACCTGGTCGAGCTGATGGAAAAAGGCGTGGAGATATGCACGTGCGAGGCCTGCACCGTGTCCAGAGGCATACAGAAGACCGAAAGTATAGCGAAGATACAGTGGAACGCGATGCACTGGTACCTGTCAAAGATCCACAGCGCCGACAGGGTCCTGCAAATAGGAGGTGAGTAGAAAATGGCGGATGTCAAATGCGCTTTCATAGTCCAGAGGCCGCAGTACAAGGGCGAGACTTCGAGGCTTGCCTTGACGCACGCCCTGTCCTACCAGACCGTTGAGGTCCTGCTGGAGGACGGAGACACGGTAACGCCTTCCCTCTGCTTTGTCGGCGAGGGTCTTCTTGGCATATCGAAGGGGCAAAATGCCATGGCGCCGTACGGCATCAACTCCAGCGAGCTCCACGCCAAAAACTGCCTGCTGGTGGACCTGGACGTATACGTGTGCAAGGAGGACATGGAGAAATTTGGCATAACGGAAGACCAGCTGCCCGATGCCGAGGACATGGGCGCCGAAAAGAAGATCAACGTCGTTCCGTTTGCACAGATAGAGAAAATAATGGAAGAGGCGAAGCACGTCCTCTTCTTTTAGCGCCAACTAAAAAGACAGGGTCCTCGTAAAAAAGAAAGGAGGAAATATTCAATGGGCGAGCTGAGCAGCACTACACCGACGGAAGTCCTGGACACGCTTGGAAGGGTGTGCCCCTACCCGCTGGTCCTGACCAAAAAGGCGATCGAGAAGCTCAAGGGGGGCGACATAATAAAAGTCCTCTGCGACGCTCCCGCGTCCGCCGAAGACACGATACCCAGGTGGGCCGAGAAGCTTGGCTACGGGTTCGAGTCAAAGAAGCTGGAAGACAAAGGCTACTGGGAGCTCTACATACAGAAAAAGTAGAAAAAAGCGACCGGCAGCGGTCAAAACAAATAAAAAGGGGAAACTTGAAGTTTCCCCTTTTTTGTTCCCTTTTTCTTTTTTTCTTACATCTCGGAAATGGTTATCGCCTGGGTAGGGCAAACGCCTATGCAGCTCTCGCAGAAGACGCACTCCGAGCTCTGATGCGGGTCAGACTTGCCGCTGGCCATCTTGAAGACCTCGTTGGGGCATATGCTCACGCACTCCTCGCACCCCTCGCATTTTGCAGCGTCAACGGACACCATATACATATCACTCACCTCCTTGGATTTTTATTTTTTTAAAAAGTTTTTACCTTTAAAGAAGCTTCTCAAATCAAAAGACGATGATTTCCTTTTTCTGTCTGGCGCCAGGAAAAAGCATTGCAAATATATTATCCGCAAACTGCCCTTTTTTGCAAACGCGCTCTGAAATAAAAAAAGAAACTTCGAAAACTTATCCGGCGCTGCGGGGGCCCGGCATGCTCCGGGCCCCGCTGCGCGGTCGGCCTAGGTATTGGGTTCGGTGTGGCATTTCCAGCACGGCAGGCTGACAGCCATGTAATTGTGGCACCTGTCGCAGAACTGTTTTTTGCTCGAATGGCAGTTCCAGCAGGTGTCCCACGCCATGTCGTACTTTTCCCCGGTGGAGCTCACATACACGCAGCCTTTTCCGCTCAGCACCGTTTCCATCCAGCCCCTGAGCAGCTTCATGTGGTCAGCCCTCATGAACTCCCTGGACTCCACGCAGTGCTTCACCGGCATCTTGTTTATGACCGGCGTATCCAGCGACGGGGAAGGATGCGGATTGGCCTTGCCGACGCTGTAATAGATGGGAAACGTCACCAGTGCCAGAAAGATCACCAGGCCCGTTATTATCTTACCGCCGTTATACATTGGCCTCACCTCCCGTTTTCTCGGTAACAGCCCGGGCCGCTACGCTTGCCTGTTCCTCCGGGAGCGGCAGGGGCTCGCCCCTCAGGTCCGTCTCCCTCTTTTTCTCCCCTTTCATGACCAGGGCGTTGGCGACCAGCTCGTGCGTACCGGCCACTGCAACTCCGGGCACCCAGTAATTCATGGAGACCGAAAGGGTCGCCCTGTCTATGGCGCAGATGTTTGCCAGCATGTTGACGCCGTGCTTGTCATGCACATACTTTACTGCGTTTGCCCTGGGCAGCCCGCCCCTGAGGCGCAGCTCCATGTCTTCGCCGGCGTTAAGCCCGGAGCCGCTGCCGCAGCAGAACGTCTGCTCCCTTATCGTCTCCCTGGGCATCTCATAGAAGTTCCGGCATACGTTCTTAAGCACGTGTCGCGGCTCCTCGAGCAGCCCCATGCCTCTGGACGTATTGCAGGAGTCGTGGAACGTGACCTTCAGGTGGTCGTTCCTGGAAGGGTCCAGCTTCAGCTTTCCGTGTTTCATCAGGTCCGCCGTAAACTCGATGATGTGGGTCATCTTAGTGGCCCTGGCGTTGTCGAAGACCGTGCCCGTTATGGGGGATTTTGGGACCTCCAGGAAGTCGGCCGGCCCGTTCCAGGTGTCCATGTACTGGTGCACAAGCCTCCACATATGGCCGCACTCCCCGCCCAGTATCCACTTCACCCCGAGCCTCTTGGCCTCCGCGTAGATCTTGGCGTTCAGCCTCTTTGCCATCTCGTTAGAGGTGAAGAACCCGAAGTTGCCGCCTTCCGAGGCGTACGTGCTCCAGGTGTAATCGAGCCCCAGCTCATGGAAGAGCATCAGGTAGCCCATGCAGGTGTATACGCCGGGGTCCCCGAAGAGGTCTCCGGAGGGCGTCACGAAAAGGATCTCGGCCCCTTTCCTGTTGAAGGTCGGGTTTATGCGTATGCCGGTCAGGGTCTCTATGTCATCCACCATAAACTCTATATTGCTCACGATCGTCTGCGGCTCCAGGCCCAGGTGGTTGCCTTTCATGAAGCAGTTGGAGACCGGCCCCTGTATCCATTCGATGTTAAGGCCCAGGAGGTTCAGGAGTTCCCTGCCCGCAATCGTGATCTCCGCATGGTCTATGCCGTAAGGGCAGAAGACGGAGCAGCGGCGGCATTCCGTGCACTGGAAAAAGTAGGTCCACCATTCCTTGAGCACCTGCAGGTCCATCTCCCTTGCACCGGCCAGCTTGCCGAATACCTTGCCGCCTGTGGTGAAGTACTTCCTGTAGACGCTCCTCATGAGCTCGCCCCTTACCACGGGCATGTTCTTGGGGTCGCCGGTGCCTATGTAGAAATGGCATTTGTCCGCGCAGGCCCCGCACCTCACACATATGTCCAGGAACAGACGCAGGGAGCGGTACTTGTCCAGCCTCTCGCGCAGCCCCTCGATGAGTATTTCCTGCCAGTTTTCAGGCAGTTTCCAGTCCTCCTCGGCGGGGTTCCAGTCCCTGGCGTTGGGCATGCCCACGACGTTCATGCTCCTGGCCTTCGCGCCCCAGCAGAACATGCCGGGCTTTATCTCGGCAGGCTTGTCCATCCAGAAGGTCTTTGGCGCCTTGTAACTTATGCTCTGCAGCAACTCTTCTTTTTTGGGTTCCTTCGCCATTTCTACTCCTTTTCCACCGGCACGCCGGCCATTTTCATTTTTTCCCGGAAGTCGTTCTCATATTCCTCGTACGTGTGCACCTTCACGGGATAACTCCATGGGTTCACATGCCGCACCACACGGCTGTTGTTGGACAGGTTCCTGGTAGGGCTGAGGAACACGCCAGGGGCATGCACGAGCTTGCTCCACGGGAAATAGGCAAAAAGCGTGCTTATAAGAAGCAGGTGGACATAGAACATCGTGCCTATCCCGCTTACCGCCGCGGGATGGAGGCTGACAAGTCCCATCACGAGTTCTTTGACCCCTACAACGTCCACCCTGAAAAATTCCATATATCTCATGAGCACACCCGAGCACCCGATGCCAAGCAGCAGAAAGATCGGGAAATAATCCGCGGGAAGTGTTATCGCCTTTATCTGGGAGAGTGTGACCCTCCGCAAAAAGAGAAAGGTCACGGCCGCAAGGAATATCACATCGGTTATGTAAAGCGGAGGGACGCCCCAGTTAAGAATGCTGTCCAGGTGCTCAAGCCCCTGGACGGGCGCGGGCACGCTCTGGAAAAAGAACCTCAGGTGCCTGATGACTATGAGCAGGAAAGACCAGTGGAACGCCAAGCCCCCAAGCCAGAGCCACGGGGCCCAGCTGTACGAAAGGTATTCCCCTTTCATCTTCGTTTTGCGGTTTTTAAAAAGAGAGCGGAACAAAAAGATCTCAAGAAGCATCCTCGCCACGACCCCGCCAGTGCCCGAGGGGTTTTCTATGCCGTTCGGTTTTATCCACGGCAGTGATTTCTGCTGCCCGCAAGTGGTGGGTATATGGAACGGCACCGGCGTTTTGCCCCACTTTACCACCCTGTACACAAAACCCAAAAGGAAAGTGGCCGCGGCGGCGTAAGGCACTATAACGCCGAACACAAAATACAGGCCGGCGGCTTTTACGCCCACGACGGCAAGCAAGACCAGACACACTACAGCCAGAAAAGGCAAAAGCGCTTTCATCCCTTTATCTCGTCCTCCTTTGCTTAATTTTTATGTTCCTCCCCGTGCTCTTCCTCTTTTTTCTCGACCAGCAGGTTGGCCTGTTGCAGGAGCCTGAATGTCCGGTTGCGGACCTCGACTGACTTGAGCTCATATATCTTCTCCCGGCACTGCATATAGAAGTCGAAAGCGCCCAGGGCAAGCCGGTCCACAAGGGCGTCGAACTCCGCCATCTGCCTGTAAAAATCCTCTTCACGGCCTATCCACGATGCCTCCGTCTCTTCCCTGGCCGACTTTTTGAGCGAGAAGATGAAGCCGAGCGCGCCGGAAGCGGTGAAGTCCTGGACCGCCCTTACCTTTATGATGTTCTCCAGGAACTCGCCGAGGCCGCCCTCGGGGGCCTGCCCCGCGCCTCCCATATTGCGGACAAGCTCGTCGTAGACCGCCCCTAGGCTGTCCGATATTATCTTTCCAACAGGATTGGTGAAACGGTTTTCCCCGGACCTGAGCGTCTGGGCAGTTTGGGAGGGATAGGTCTCCAGAACGACATCGATCCATCTCTTGAGGACGGCCGGGCGCTTTTTTGCTAGGGACTCTTTCAGGTCCATAGCTGCCCCGAACCGCTTTTTTTGGGATCCAGTGAAAGCATAGTCAAATCAGAAAAAACACCTTCTTTACGAAAAAGGGCGCGGGAACACGGTCCTTTCCGTCTGCCGTCTTCCCGCGCTCGCAAAATAAATAAAAACGCTTCTACACGCACCCGGTGGGTTTCGGAAGCCCTGCGTACAGACAGGCCTGCTTTGCGGGACCCGCGGGATACAGCTGGTAGAGATACTTGGTGTTGCCCTTCTCCGGGCCCATGGACTTAGCGATCTCCTTCACCAGTATCTTGATCATCGGGGCGATCTGGTACTTAGCGTAGTACTCCCTGAGAAAGTTGATCACTTCCCAGTGGGCCTCCGTAAGGGTCATGCCGTCGCGTTCAGCCAGATGGTTGGCAAGCTCAGGCGTCCAGTCACCCAGGTTCAAAAGATACCCGTCCTCGTCCAATTCGATCTGTTTGCCCTGGAATTCAATGGTTGGCATTTCTTCCTCCTTAAGTTTTACTAATGATTATAAACTTTTTCCGGGATTTATTGAAACAGTCGTAAACACTAATATATGACCGGACATATCGTCAAATAAAAAATTTTAATTTCAAGTTTAGCCTAGCTTATATAAATGAAAAAATAGGGATAAAGCCCGGATTATGTTGTTTTTCCCGGATGCGCCCGCCTTCCGATTTGCCCCGTGTCCAGGGACTCCCGGACTTTCCGGGCCGGTTAGATTTGACATTTGTGGAAAGATATAATTTAAAATAATGCTTATGGAAACTAACCCTTTACAGATGGTGCTTGAGGCCAGCTTGCTGGTTAAATTGGTCGTTTTGCTTCTGCTTACCTTCTCGGTCGTGTCCTGGGCGATAATAATCTTCAAATTCCAGTACATGTCCAGGCTGGAGAAGCAAAACAGGATATTCGTAAGGGCGCTTGACGCCGGGGATGCCAGGGGAGCGCTTGCCCAGGCCAAGGCGCTGGACACAAGCCCCGCAGCCAGCCTCTACATGAACGTGTTTCCCGAAGCAGTGTCCAGGGAACGGTTGAGGCGGGCCATAGACCGGCAGGAGGTCGTAGAGGCCGGCAAGATCGAAAAATACGTGAACTTCCTTGCTACGACCGGCTCGACCGCACCGTTTATCGGCCTTTTCGGAACGGTCTGGGGAATAGTGAATGCGTTCAGGGGCATAGGCTTCAAGGGCAGCGCATCGCTGGCGGTGGTGGCGCCGGGCATTTCCGAGGCCCTGATAACAACCGCGTTCGGGCTCGTGGCTGCGATCCCGGCCGTCATAGCCTATAACTATTTCGTGGGCAGGACCAGGCGGGCCATCCAGGAGATGGAAAGCCTCTCGCCGGAGATAGAGGCTGTCCTGGCAGGCGCAAACCGTGACAAGTGAAAAGCCGGGCCGCGGCAGCCTTTCGGAGATAAACGTAACGCCTCTTGTGGACGTAATGCTGGTGCTGCTGGTCATCTTCATGGTGACCGCACCGCTCATGAAGCAGGGGGTGGACGTCAACCTCCCTCAGGCCAAGGGCAGGTCCCTGCCCGATGAGGGCCCCATAACGATAAACATAAAGAGGAACGGGAGCCTCTACATGAAGGGCGCCAGGCTCTCCACCCAGCAGATGGAGGCCAGGCTCAGCATGCTGAGCAAGGTTAATCCGGACGTGTACCTGGAGGCCGACAAGGACGTCTCTTACGGAAGGGTCGCCCAGGTGATGGGCGAAATAAAGGCTGCCGGCATCCAGAAACTGGGCATCGTCACCTTGCCCCCGAACAACAGACAATAGGCAAACTAAAAAAGCCTGGATGACTTTTGAAAAAACGCTCTTCCTTTCGGTGCTGTTCCACGCGGTCATCCTGGCCGCCCTTACCATAACGCTCAAAAAACCCTTTATCATTCCAAAACCGTTCCAGGTGTCCCTGGTATCGCCATACACCGGCCGGTTTAAAAAGAAGGAGGCAAACAGCGCTGCCCCCGAAAAACCATTGGTGCGGCCTTCCAAAGCCCCTGTCCCGGCCAGTGAAAAGAGATCGGCGATGGCCATGGAACCGGAGAAAAAGGCCGTGCGGCCCTCGCGTGAAAACAACCTCATAAGCCAGGAACTAGCAAAAATACAGCAGCAGGTAGATATAAGCCGTGGCCTGGCGCAGGTCAAAAGCAGGGTCAGAAAATTGAGCCAAAAGCTGACCATAACCAAAAAAGACAAAAAGCCCGCCTCCGGCGGAGGGGCAACCTCGGGCAACGGCTCCAGCACTCCGCTTCAGGCATATGAAAGCCTGCTGGTTCAGCGCATCTGGTCCAACTGGTATTTCCCTGACCAGAGGACCCACGGCATACAGGCCATTGTCACCATAGACGTGCTGGCCGACGGTACCATAGTCTACAAGGGTTTTGAGAAGCATTCCGGAAACAGTCTCCTGGACAGCTCCGCGGTGAGAGCAATCCAAAGGGCGGGCAAGGTGCCCCCGCCGCCATATCCCCTTGAGATAGGGGTCATCTTCAACCCAGACTAAAAAGGCAAGGAGGCAATTTTACTTTTCCTGTAATTCAAATAAAAAAACCATGAAAGAAAAAGAAAAGAAACAAAGACCGGAAAACAGTGACAAAGAGAAAAAAAGCTTTTCCCCCATGGCCCATGCGGTAGCCATCGCGCTTTTTGCATTTCTATCCCTCTCGTTCGCCGGGCAGGCGCGGGCAAAGATATATTTGGACATCAACAACCCAAACAGAAAGGTGCCCATCGCGATCAGCCCGCTTGCTGGCCTTGGGGGGGCCCAGATATCGAAGGTGGTCCAAAAGGATCTGGGCTACACCGGCCTTTTCCTGTTCCTCGACCCGAAGGGCTTCACCGAGGCCCCCTACCAGCCCTTCAACCGCACGGACTGGCTGCCGGCCGGGGTTTCCTTCGTGCTCAAAGGGACGGTCAGCTTCACGCCCGAGGGCGAACTGCAGGTCTCCTCGACCCTGTATGACGTCAGCTCCGGCGATCCGGTGCTAAGCAAGACCTACAGCGCGCCGGAGGAGCTTCTGAGGCCGCTTGCGCATTCCATCTCGGAAGACGTTTACAAGGCGCTTACGGGCCTGAAAGGCCCGTTCACAAGCAGGCTCGCCTTTGTCACCGTGAGGAGGGGGAAAAAGGACATCGCGGTTTCCGATTGGGACGCAAGGCGCGCTCGCTTCCTGGGGCTCGATGAAGGCATACTTCTGCCTCCCAGATGGTCCAGGGACGGGAAGTCTCTTATCTATACGGCCCAGCGCGGCAGGGCCTGGGGCATATACAAGATCGATCTCGCCCGGGCAAGGGAAAGCGTTGTTTTCAGGGCCCCGGGCACGAACCTTGCGGGAGACATCGACGCCAGCGGGGACGTGGTCTTCTCCTCTTCTTTCAAAGGCAGCCCGAACATATATGAGAAGCTGGCCAGCGGAAAGATCGTAAGGCTGACGCATTCACTGGGGATCGACGTGTCCCCCGTCTTCTCTCCGGACGGAAAAAAGATAGCTTTCGTCTCTGACAGGAGCGGCACCCCTCAGATTTACATCATGGATTCCGATGGCTATAATATCTCGAGGGTCACATTCTCGGGCGATTACGATACCTCCCCGGCGTGGTCGCCTGACGGGAAAAGGATTGTATTCGTGGGAAGGTACAACGGGATAAGCCAGATATTTACCGTCAAGACCGACGGTTCGGACCAGATGCTCCTTACGGACCGGGGCTCCAACGGAGAGCCCTGCTTCTCGCCTGACGGCGGCATGATCGCTTTCACCTCAAACAGGGACGGACACAAGGCCATTTACGTCATGCAGGCAAACGGCCAGGACCAGAAACGGTTGAGCCCGCGCGGCATGATCGCTTACGGCCCAAGATGGAGCTATCAGTAAAATAAAAAAACCTGATTTTTATTTTTCATTTTTGGAAGGAGGCATAATGGGGAGAGAAGAAAAAAAAGAAAAGAAGAAAGCGGCCCGTTTCATTGGAAAATACCTGCCCGCGCTGGCCCTGCTCTGCGCCGCCGCCGCGCTGACCGCGGGCTGCGCGAACAACGAGGCCCAGATGCAGGCGGACATAAACGAGCTGCAGAACCAGACCTATTCGCTTCAGACCCAGGTCGACAAAATGAACAACAGCGTGGAGGCGTCCCAGAGAAAATTTTCCTCCAAAAATGCAACCGAGCTGCACACTATAAGGTCCTCGCAGGCCGGAGTGGTGGACCAGCTGTCAACCATGCAGAGAGACGTGGACAGCCTCAGGGGCAAGCTTCAGGAACAAAACCATCTGGACAAAAAGTTTTTTGCCGACCAGTCCTCAGAGACGGCAGGACTTGCCAAGCAGCTGGCGCAGCAGCAAACCGTGCTGGATTCGCTGGGCAGCCGGATCACTAATCTTGAAACCGAATTCCAGGCGCAGGCCAATCAGCTGGCCGCGCAGACGGCCCAGGCAAAACAGCAGGAGCAGGCGGCGGCCGAGACGCCGCAGTCCGCATATGACAAAGCGTACTCCATCTATCAGAAAAAGAAATACGGCAGCGCCAGAAAAGCCTTCAAGGCCTTCCTTGCCAAGTTCCCGGATGACCCTCTTGCGGGAAACGCGCAGTTCTGGATAGCGGAGAGCTACTTCACCCAAAAGGAATACGACCAGGCCATCCTGGCCTACGAAAAGGTCATAAAACATTATCCTAGAAGCATAAAAGTGCCCAACGCCCTGCTGCACCAGGGCATCTCCTTCCTGAAGACGCACGACCCCAAAGTGGCGGCCGCCCTTTTCAGGCAGGTAATGGAAAAATATCCCAAAAGCCATGAGGCAAAGACCGCCAGGGCGCTGATCAAGAAGGTGAAGAGATCAAGGCGGGGATAAAGGCTAAAAAGGAAAAGGCGCTCACCCATCTGGACGCAAAGGGCAGGGCCCGGATGGTGGACATAAGCGGCAAGCCCGCCACTGCCAGGCTTGCCGTTGCGCGCGCCTCCGTCCTTTTGAGCAAAGAGAGCATCCGCCTTATAAGAGAGGGTGGAATGCCCAAGGGGGACGTGCAGGCGGCCGCCCGCATCGCGGGCATAATGGCCGCGAAAAAAACCCCGGAGCTCATACCCCTGTGCCACCCTCTGGCGATCTCGCAGGCCGCCGTGGACATCTGGCTGGACGAAGAGAAAAATTCGGTGGAGATAGAGTCCTCCGTAAAGACCACGGACAGGACCGGGGTAGAGATGGAGGCGCTCGTGGCCGCCTCCGTTGCCGCACTTACCGTTTATGACATGTGCAAGGCGGTAGACAAGGGAGCGGTGATACGGGACGTTTTGCTCACACACAAAAGCGGCGGCAAAAGCGGGGTATTCAGAAGGACGGGGAAAAGATAATTTTTTTATTTTTTTGAATCCCGGCCGCCCGGGAAAAAATCCGGGCGGCTTCAGCCCCTCACCGGCCGCCGGTCAAATGCCTGCATCAAGCAGCAGTAAAAAAGCAAAAAGCACTTTCCTGATAAAATAGAAGAGATGTTATCCACGGGCGGGAAAGACGGTTTCAAGATCGTTTCCGGATTCACCCCCAGGGGCGACCAGCCAAAAGCCATCGAGCAGCTCACCAGGGGTCTGCGCGAAGGCAGGCGGCACCAGGTGCTTCTGGGGGTGACGGGCTCCGGAAAGACCTTCACCATAGCAAATGTGGTGGCCAACTACGGCCGGCCCTGTCTGGTAATGGCCCATAACAAAACCCTTGCAGCCCAGCTCTACGGGGAGCTGAAGGAGATATTCCCGGAAAACAGCGTGGAATACTTCGTCAGCTACTACGACTATTACCAGCCGGAAGCCTATCTGCCGGCCTCGGACACCTACATAGAAAAAGACTCCGCGATAAACGATGACATCGACAGGCTGAGGCATTCGGCGACCAGGGCGGTCCTTATGAGGAAGGACGCCATCGTTGTGGCCTCCGTGTCCTGCATATACGGCATAGGCTCCCCTGAGGACTACATGGCCATGCACCTTGTCCTTGAGGAAGGCATGCACACGGAGCGCAACGCCGTCCTTAAAAGGCTCGTTGAGATGCAGTACGCGCGCGCCGAGCTTGAGTTCACAAGGGGCAGCTTCAGGGTAAGGGGCGACATAGTGGAAGTCTTTCCGTCCTTTTCTTCGGACAAGGCGCTGAGGGTCGAGTTCTTCGGGGACGACATAGACGCCCTCTGGGAGTTCGATCCCCTGACAGGCAACAAGCTCCGCAGGTTCTCAAAGTTCCCCCTATTCCCAAACAGCCACTGGATAACTCCCAGGGAGAGACTGCTCCCGGCCCTTGCCGCCATAGAGGACGAGCTACGCGAGCGCATACAATTTTTCAACAGGATGGGCAGGAAGATAGAGGCGCAGAGGATCGAGCAGAGGACGCTTTTCGACCTGGAGATGCTCAAGGAGTTCGGCTACTGCCACGGCATAGAGAACTATTCCAGACATCTAAGCGGCAGGCTTCCCGGAGAGCCGCCCTACACGCTGCTTGATTATTTCCCGGACGATTACATAATGGTCCTGGACGAGTCCCATGCCACCGTTCCCCAGATAGGCGGGATGTACGAGGGCGACCGGTCAAGGAAGCAGACCCTGGTGGATTTTGGCTTCAGGCTGCCCTCCGCGCTGGACAACCGTCCCCTGACCTTCGGAGAGTTCGAACACCGGCAGAAACAGACCATTTACGTCTCGGCCACCCCGGCGGACTACGAGCTCAGGATGTCCGGCAGGGCGGTGGTGGAGCAGATCGTGCGGCCCACCGGCCTTCTGGACCCAAAGATCATCGTAAGGCCGGCATCGGGCCAGGTAGACGACCTTCTTGGAGAGATCAGGCGGAGAAGCAGAAGCGGAGAGCGCACCCTCGTGACCACGCTCACAAAGAAAATGGCCGAAGACCTGACAGACCATTACACGCAGCTTGGCATCAAGGCCCGCTATCTGCACTCGGACATAGACACCCTGGAGCGCATCGAGATATTAAGGGACCTGCGCATGGGCATATTCGATGTGCTCATTGGCGTGAACCTCCTAAGGGAGGGGCTTGACCTGCCGGAGGTCTCGCTGGTTGCGATAATGGACGCCGACAAAGAGGGGTTTCTGCGCTCGGAACGCTCGCTCATCCAGACGGCCGGCAGGGCGGCCAGGAACCTCAACGGGGAGGTGGTCCTGTATGCGGACCGCGTTACCGCCTCAATGCAAAAGGCCATTGACGAGACCGAAAGGAGGCGGCGCATCCAGGAGGATTACAACAGGGCAAACGGCATAACGCCGCAGACGGTCAAATCCAAGATAAAAGATATCCTGAGCAGCATATACGAGCGGGATTATTTTACGGTCCGGGAGGAGCCGGAGGTCGAATACGGGGCCTTGAGCGAAAGGGACCTTGCCGGCATGGAAAAGGAGATGAAGGCGGCGGCGGCGAAGCTTGAGTTCGAAAAGGCCGCGGCCCTGAGGGACAAGATCAGAAAAATGCGGCAGATGATGCTTGAGGTCGGGTACAAGGAGAAGCCGCCGGCCAAGGCAAAGACAGGCGCTGCAAAAGGCACCCTTAAAACACAAAAAAACGCACGCCGGCGGGCCGGGACGCCAGGAAAAAGAAAAACGGGATAAGGGCTTTTTTATTTTATTTTACTTACGGATTGTTCAGCAGGCCACCCAGCGTGTCCCTCAGCAACTCTATCGTGTAAGGCTTGCCCAGCGATGCCGCAAACCCGTATGCCCGGTAATTGGAAACAACGGAATTGTCCGAATATCCGCTTGACACGATTATTTTGATCCGCGGGTCTATCTCCGCAAGCCTGGCCGCAACCTGGGCTCCCCCCATTCCCCCCTTCACCGTGAGGTCCAGGATGGCTGCATCAAATGGTTTTTTGCCGTTCCTTACGGCCTCCCTGAGTTTCTCTATGGCTTCCCCTCCGTTCTCGGTGCATACGGCCTCATGGCCTAAGGCCTCCAGCATCTGCGCGGCAACGTCCCGGACCAATTCCTCGTCATCCATGACAAGGACCTTCGCTTTGCGCCACGGCGCGGCGGCAATCGGCTTTGAGGTGTTCTCAGTCTGGTCCTCACACGCGGGCAGGCAGATGGAAAAAGCGCTGCCCCTGCCTTCCTCAGACCTCACGTCTATCATCCCGCCGTGGTTTTTTATTATCGAATAGGAGGTGGCAAGCCCCAGGCCGCTTCCCTTCTGCTTGGTCGTAAAGTAAGGGTCAAATATCCTCGAAAGATGCTGCCCAGGTATTCCCGCCCCGGAGTCCTCAATGACTATGGAGATGGATCTTCCCTCCCCGGCCCGGCCGGAACTCTTTTCCTGTCCAGGCAGACCAGACCTGGCCCTCACGTTCCTTATGCGTATGTCCACCGGTCCCCCATCGGGCATGGCCTCGCTGGCGTTAAGCACTATGTTCTGGACCACCTGCGCGATCTGCCCTTCGTCGGCCTCCACAGGCCAGAGGTCTTCGTCGTACGTCAGCCGGTCAAAGGAGCGTGAGCCGCTCAGGGCGAACTTCACGGCGCTCTGCACCACCGGAAGGATGCCTATTCTTTTTTTTACCGGCCTTCCGCCTTTTGAGAACGTAAGGAGCTGGCTGGTGAGGTTTATGGACATGTTCAGGGCCTTTTCCGCCTGTCCGATGTCCGCCATCGCCTTCCCCCTGTCGCCGATATTCGTTTTTGCCAGGGATATGTACCCAAAAACCCCCTGAAGCAGGTTTCTGAAATCGTGAGCGATGCCCCCGGCCAGCGTCCCGATGGCCTCAAGCTTCTGGGATTTAAGCTGCTGCTCCTCAAGCAGATACCGTTCCGTTATATTGTGGATGGTCTCGATGGCCGATACCACACGGCCTCCGGAGTCTCGCATGGGGAACGCTTTTGTCTCGACATAAAGGATGTTGCCCCTCGCGTCCTCATGCTTGTGCATGGACACCTGGGGCTCCCCGGTTTCAAAAACACGTTTGACCGCGCAGTCCTCGCCTTCCTCATCACAAGGCCCGCCCTTTTTGTGGGAAACCTCATAGCAATGCCTGCCGGCAATGGAATTTTTTCCGGCATGCTCCGTGCCGGCCCCATCGGTCCAGGCCCTGTAGGCCCTGTTTGCGGCCAGTATCCTTCTGTCCCGGTCCAAGACGATGAAACCCTCGTCAACGGTGTCCAGGATGTTCCTTATGAACTCCTCGCTGCGCCGCAGCGCTTCCTCCGTGCGCCGCTTCGTGGTGATCTTGTAAATCTCGTTCGCTACGATCTGGAGCTGCACCATGTCGCGCTCATCATAGTCGCAGGGCTTGTTGCCCACGCCGAAAATGAACAGGACCTTGTCCCCTTCCATTACCGGGATGCTCATGAACCGCCGCAGCGGGACGTGCCCTTCTGGCAGCCCTTTCCTGTTCGGGGAGGCCTCGTAGTCGTTGTATAAAACCGGGCGCCGCAGGCGGACACAGTCCACCCAGTTGCCCGCCCTGCCGGCCGGATAATGTTTCAGGTCCGCGACCTTGCAGACACTGCGGGTCGCCTGGTCCCATGTCGACAGGATGATCGTGTCCTGGTCATCTGCAAGGGCGTGAAAAAAACCGACCTCGCTGTCTGTGATCCGGATCGCATGCGCAAGTGCGCTCTCATGGAGCTCGTTTTCGGTAAGACGGGCGGCATTCTCGTATAGCTCCAGAAGCACCCGGTTCCGCTCCGCCTCCTTGCGCAGGTGCTCTTCTATCCTTCTGCGCTCGGTGACGTCCACATGGGTGCCCACAAGGCGCGCGGGCAATCCGTCCCCGTCATGCACAAGAAAGGCCCTGGAAAGGATATTCCGGTAGCTGCCGTCCTTGTGCCTGAGCCGGAACTCCACCTCGAATTTTTCGGCGAAACCATCCAGGAAATCCTGCAGGAACAAGTTATACGAAGCCCTGTCGTCAGGGTGGAGCAGCCTTTCGAATGTGCTCCTTTCATTTTCCAGCTCGTGGTCGGCGTAGCCCAGCATCGATTTCCACCGGGGAGAATAATATATCTGCTTCGTCTTCATGTCCCAGTCCCACAGTCCGTCTGTCGCGCCCATCATGGCCAAACGGAACCGCTCCTCGCTTTTGCGCAGCGCTTCCTGCCCTTTTATGCGTCTGGTGATGTCACGCCAGATAGCCTGGAAGGCGGTCTCGCCCGACAGGACGACCGGTTTTATTATGACGTGGACATGGCGTCTTTCACCCTGCTTTGTGCGGTGCACGACATCGAACTCGGCCTGGCCTTCCTTCAATATCTGCTGTAAGCGCGCCTCTATCTCTTCGGCTGACTCTACGGGGTCGATATCGGCGATCGAAAGCTTTGCGAACTCCTGTCTCGTGTATCCGAGGTCGCGGTGGGCGGCCTCGTTGAAATCGAGGAATCTCCCCTTCACGTCTATGGTAAGGATGCCATAGGGAGACTGCTCGAACAGCGTCCTGTATTTTATTTCCGTCTCGTTAAGAAAAGGCTCTCCGGTCTTCCCGGAGCCGGGGACGAAATTTTTTATATCATCGGAAGGTGCCATAAACAAATAAAAAAGCGGGCCTACACCAGCCAAGCACATAATATCACGTTTGACCTGGAAAAACTATGGATGGAATTTTTGTTTTTGCCCGGCTTCCGCTTTCCCCCGCTGCAGACCCTTTTTCTGCCAGGAGTAGCAAAAAGCCCGTGCATTCAATATGCCCGTTGGCCTCTATGGTAAAATTGACTCATGGCCATACTGGATGAGATACTGCGCAGGCGCAGGGAGAGGCTGTCAGTGGAAAAGGGGATGAGGCCGGTGGCGGATGTGAAGGCCATGGCCGCTGACATGCCGGCCCCGATGGATTTCCTTGGCGCGATAAAGAGGAAAAACGGCATAAACCTTATAGCGGAGGTCAAAAAAGCCTCTCCTTCCCTTGGGCTCATAAGGGCGGATTTTGACCCGCAAAAGATAGCCGCCATATACAAACGGAAGGCAGCGGCCATCTCCGTCCTCACGGAAGAGGATTTCTTCCAGGGCTCGCTTTCCATCCTGGAGACCGTCAAAAAGGCATCCCAAAAACCGGTCTTAAGAAAAGACTTCATTTTTGACCCCTACCAGCTCTATGAGGCAAGGAGCGCGGGCGCGGATGCCGTGCTGCTCATCGCAAAGGCGCTCTCCCGCAACCAGGCTGAAGACCTGATGGGCATGGCCGGAGAGCTTGGCCTCGGTGTGCTCTTTGAGACGCATGACATCAAGGACATGGAAACCGCCCTCCGCCTGGATGTGCCGGTCATAGGCATAAACAACAGGGACCTGGACACCCTGAAGGTGGACATCGAGACCACGTTCAGGCTCAAAGAGGGCGTCCCGGAGGGGAAGGTCGTTGTCTCTGAAAGCGGAATAGGCGAGAGGGCCCAGGTAGAGCGGCTCGAGGCGGCCGGGGTTGACGCCGTTCTTGCCGGGACCGTGTTCATGAAGTCCCCGGACATCGAGGGGAGGATAAACGTGCTCTTTAACGGGGGGGACGGATGGTAAAGGTCAAGATCTGCGGAATAACGAATTATGACGATGCCCTTGCGGCTGCTGAGTTCGGGGCGGACGCCCTGGGTTTCGTTTTCTACAAGGGCAGCCCAAGGTACATGACCCCCGAAAAGGCCGGGGAGATCATTTCCCGCATCCCGCCGTTCGTGGCCACGGTGGGCGTTTTCGTCGATGAAAAAAAGGAGCGCATCGAGCAGATAATGGAGCGGGTGGGGCTTGATGCGGCCCAGTTCCACGGCCACGAGACACCGGAGGCATGCCTTATCCCCAAGAGGACCATAAAGGCCATCAGGGTGAAGGAGATGACCGACCTCGATCCCATGAGGCATTACAAGGTTGGGGCCTTTCTGCTGGACACATACTCCCCGGAGGCGCTGGGAGGCACCGGCCAGATATTCAACTGGTCCATAGCGCTGGATGCCAAGCCCATGGGCAGGATCATCCTGGCGGGCGGCCTCACGCCGGACAACGTGGCTGAGGCGGTGTTGATGGTAAAGCCTTACGGCGTGGACGTCTCAACCGGGGTGGAGCTTGAAAAGGGCATAAAGGACCACGAAAAGATGCGCCTGTTCATTCAGCGGGCAAAAGAGGCCATACCGTTTCCGGGCCTGGTCCCCTGAAAAAACTGTTCCCTTACGGCTGTTCTCTTAAAGGAGTGGCCACCCTGATGACGGTCTTTACGTTGCCCCTGGGATTGAAGTCGCCCAGGACCTCAAGATAGCGGGGGTTGAGCGCCACGTCCAGCTCATCGAATATCCTGTTTACCGCCTTCTCATGGGAGATGTATTCATTCCTGAAAGAGTTCAGCCAGAGCTTAAGCGCCTTAAGCTCCACTATCTTCCTGTCCGGCACATAACGGATGCGTATCACGGCAAAATCCGGATAGCCGGAACGCGGGCAAAGACATGTGAACTCCGGGAAATCTATGCTTATCTCGTAATCCCTTTCCGGGGCCGGGTTGTCCCACAGCTCGAGGGAGGCCGTCATGACCGCTTTTTCCCCGTACCTGACCTTCCCTTTTTCCCGGGTCTTCTTCCGCGCCAGGTTTGCGGTCTTCCCGGCTGCGGTCTTTTGCGCGGGCCTGGCCGCCCGGATCGTGCTCCTGCTATCCCTCATGTCTTACGAACACTCCCTTCGCCACTTCCTCCTCCACCGCGATGGTGGTCTCGTCCACCTTGATAACATAGGAAGGCCTCTTCTGCACCAGTCTTATCATGGAGCCGGCCACAAGCCCTATGGACGCCAGACGGTCTATCATCGGGGTCCTCAGGAACACCACCTTGTAATCTTCGCCCACCTGGGAATCGGCAAGAGAGGCGACAAGAGGCATGACCTTTTTCGTGTAGAGCTTGCAGCATTTCCCCCTGGGGATGGGCCTGTTGTGCGGGCAAGTCGGCGGATGGCCCAGGAATGTGCATATGGCCTCCTCCACCTCGGGGCTGATCGCGTGCTCGAACCTGCAGGCGTCCTCCTCGTACTCGTTCAGGGCAAGGATGTCCGCAAAGAGCCTCTCTGCGAGCCTGTGCCTGCGGGTAATGTCCCTGGCCCGCAGCCTTCCGGCCTCGGTGAACTTCACGCGCCCGCCGGGCGATATCTCTATGAGGCCGTCCCTGTGCATGCCCTCAAGGGCCGCCGCGTTATCCAGGCCGGAATTTAACTCTTCCAGAGAAGCGGTATCGGCCGAAGGCCCTTCTTTTTCAAAAAGCTCCCACAGGCTCTCTAGCGCCTCGTCCTCAAACTGTCTCTTTTCCGTCTCCGGCGCGGCCCGCGTCTTTAAAAGGTCTTTGTCCATGGAGTATTTTGTCTTGTTTATATTTTATTTTGTTTTGTTTTGCCCGTACGTTCTATTTTAATTTATTTCCCGAAAAAGAGAAATTTTTGGGAAGCCGCCCGCTAAACCGAAACGTTGAAATGTCTCAAGGCCCAGTTCAAAAATCCTCCAAAGGCCAGGGCAAACGGGGTTATGATGGCAAGCATGGCCAGCGCCACCCGCAGGCCCTTCTCCTTTATGATTATAAAAAAGCTTGCCAGGCATGGCAGAAAGAGCGTTATGGTCACGATGCTCACAAGCGACTGGACGTGAGTGAGCAGGCCCTGGCGGGCCATGGCGAACAGGCCGGCCGCGCCGTAATCCCTCCTTAAAAACCCTATGATGAACGCCTCCGTTGCCCTCGGGGGCAGGCCCAAAAGCCCCACGACCACCGGGGAGGCGGCCTTCTCTATCATCGCGAGCATATTGAGCTTGTCCAGCGTGAAAAGCACCAGTGTGCCAAGGATGAAGAGCGGCACCGCCTCCTTCAGATACCAGATGGCCCTGTTTAGCGTCTTTAATGCCACGTTCTGGAGGGACGGCTTTCTTATGGGCGGTATCTCCATAAAAAACTCGGAACGCTTGCCGGGCAGTATCCTGGCGGCAAGCCAGCCCGCCAGAAGAAGCACCCCGAAAACGCACACCAGCCAGATGGCCATGGCCGTCATGGACAGCGAGCCCAGCATGCCCAGTATCACACCAAGCTGCGCCGAGCACGGTACGGCCAGGGAAAGCAGGAATATCGCTATCAGCCTGTCGCGCTTTCCCTCCAGTATCCTTGTTGTCATCACCGCCATCGTCCCGCACCCGAGCCCCAGCACCATCGGCAGGACGGCCTTGCCGCTTAACCCCATCATGTTAAAAAACTTGTTGACCATGACCGCCAGCCTTGGCAGATACCCGCTGTCCTCCAGTATCGAAAAGGCGATGAAAAAGGTCGTCGTTATGGGCAGCACTATGGCTATGGAATAAGTAAGCGCCATGGTGATGATGCCGTAGCGGCCCACAAAAAGCTCCGCAAGGAAGGGGACATGTATGAGCTCAAACACCTTTGTGAACATCGGGTTCAGATACTCCCCGAATATCACGCGCTCAAGGAAGTTCACGAACACTCCGGCCCCAAGGACGCCAACGAACCCGTAAAGGCCGGCAAGGACCACCAGGAGGAACGGGAAACCCCACACCGGGTGGATGGTGGCCTTAGACAAAAAAGAGATAACGGCGTTTTCACGCTGGGGTACCTTTGAAAAAACGGCGGCCGCGGCCGCTCCCGCCTTTTTAAGGCGCATCTCGTTTATGTAAAGACCGGCCGGGGTCCCCAGCCTTGCAGAGCATTCGTCCCTCAGCGCCTCTATGCTCTCGAGCCCGGCCTCATCGAGGTTTGCCTTGAGCCAGGGGGCCAGGCTTTTGTCGCCAGAAAGCACCATGAGCGCTATCGAGCGGGCGGAGATGTTGGCCGGGGGAAGAAAGGCGGCGACCTTATCTATGTACTCCTCCGCCTTTCCGTAGTCCACATGAAGGGCGGGCACCGAGCCGCCGCGCGTAATCGCGGCGGAAAGCTCCTTCAGGCCCTTCCTTTGCGGGGCCACGGTCCCCACCACCTGTATGCCGAGCGTCCGTGAAAGCGCCTCTTTTTCTATCCTGATGCCACTGTCCATCGCCTCGTCTTCCATGTTCAGGTCCAGAACGACGGGCAATCCCATCTCGGCAAGCTGGATGGTGATGGAAAGCGTGCGCCTCAGGTTCTTTGCGTCACCCACCTGCACGGTGATATCCGGCCTCTGGGCAAGCAGAATGTCCCTGGTGACCTGCTCGTCCTCGCTCATTGGCAGCAGGTTGTTGACGCCTGGAGTGTCCACCACAAGATAGCGCTTTCCGCCCAGGGTCATGTTGCTCTGCGTTACCTCTACCGTGGTCCCGGGGTAGTTGGAGACGGTTGCGTATTTGCCGGTGAGCAGCCCAAAGATGACGCTTTTGCCCACATTCGGGTTTCCGACCAGCGCTATCCGCTTGAGGGACTGCTGGCCCGCGCCATCTCCCTTGGCCTTTACTCCAACATTTGCCTTTAGAGGCCTCTTGTCTCCAACAAACTTCATTTTTCCCCGGTCTTCAGCCTGCATGGGAGGTGTTTTTCTTTTTTCTCCTATCAATATTGAGACTCAGTTTCGATTATTGTATGGGAAAAGGGGTGGCAATGTCAAAAGTGCTTTTCTTGAGGAGGAAAAACAGAACGGCAAATGCCACACCCCGGGGCCATAAAATGCCCGGCGCGGGCTGGCCGGACGGAAATCAAAAAGCGCGGGAATTTTTTTATTCCGGCTGGAGGAGTTTTGCCCTGGCGGTGGCGATGAGAGTGCCTTCCGGGTAGGTCCTGAGCTCCGATGCGGCAGGAATGAGCCTGTGCGCGGGGGCGCCTTCCATCCAGCCCTCCACCTGCACCTGCTGCCCCACCTGAAGCGCGTTTCTGAACCTTATCTGTATCTCGGCGGTCACGGGCATATGGCCGGCCCTTATGGCGGCATGCGCCATAGCCTCATCCATAAGCGTGGTGATTATGCCCCCGTGTACGATGTCCTTGTAACCCTGGAACTCTTTGCCCGGCGTGAAAAAGGCGGTGACACCCCGGCCCCCGGCCTCAAAAACGAGGTGGAGTCCCTGTGGGTTTTCGCTGCCGCAGGCAAAACAGCGATGGTCATCCTCAAGTTTCAACCTTTTCCATTCCCCTTAAATGAATTTTTAAACAGAGCCTGTCCCAAAATTCGTTCCGAAGCGAAAAAGAGAGGAAATAGCGGCAGACAAGGAGAAAAGGGAAAATCGCCCGAGGCGTAGCGTTACGTTACGGACGATTTTCTCTTTACGACACCGCATGCCGCGATTTCATCCTTTTGCAGCCAGAGGCAATTTTTTTTGAGGCAGGCCCTTACTGGTTCATCCTTTCAAGGAATTCCTTGTTGCTCTTTGTGCCGCGGAGCTTGTCAAGCAGGAACTCCATGCTCTCCACAGGGCCAAGCGGGGAGAGCACCTTCCTTAATATCCACATCTTGCGCAACGTGTCCTTGTCCACCAGGAGCTCTTCTTTCCTCGTCCCGGAGGCGTTTATGTCTATGCTGGGGAATATGCGCTTGTCCACCAGTTTCCTTTCAAGATGCAGCTCCATGTTGCCTGTACCCTTGAACTCCTCGAAGATGACGTCATCCATACGGCTTCCGGTGTCTACCAGGGCGGTGCCCAGGATGGTAAGGCTGCCGCCGTTCTCGATGTTCCTGGCTGTGCCGAAAAAGCGCTTTGGCTTCTGCAGGGCGTTTGAGTCCAGACCGCCCGAAAGCACCTTGCCGCTTGTGGGGATGATGGCATTGTACGCCCTGGCCAGCCTGGTGATGCTGTCCAGGAGGATGACCACATCCCTGCCGCCTTCCACCAGCCTTTTGGCGCGTTCTATGACCATTTCAGAAACCTGGCAATGCCTCTGAGGGGGCTCGTCAAAGGTTGAGCTTATGATCTCGGCCGTGGGGACCTGGCGCTTCCAGTCGGTCACCTCTTCGGGCCTTTCGTCTATGAGCAAAACAATCAGATGTATCTCCCGCCCGTTTTTCTTGACCGCCCTGGCTATGGACTGAAGCAGCATGGTCTTGCCGGTCCTGGGCGCGGCCACTATCATGCCCCTTTGTCCCTTGCCGATGGGGGTAATGAGCTCCATGACCCTGGTCGAGTAATCGGGGGCGTCATACTCCAGCTTTATGCGCTCAGTCGGGTAATAGGGCACAAGGTTGTCAAAAAGGGCCCGGCTTATGGATTCCTCCGGGGACTCGTGGTTTACGGCCTCCACCTTGAGGAGGGCAAAATACCGCTCGGCCTCCTTGGGCGGCCTGATATGGCCGGAGACCAGATCTCCGGTGCGCAGATTGAACCTCCTTATCTGGGAGGGGGAAACGTATATGTCATCGGGGCCGGGCAGATAGCTGTAATCCGGCGACCTCAGAAATCCGAACCCGTCGGGAAGTATCTCCAGTACGCCTTCGCCAAAGACGTTGCCGGTCTTCTGGGCGTGGGCCTGCAGTATGGCGAATATCAGGTCCTGCTTCCTAAGCCCGCTGGCCCCGTCCACCTTAAGCTCCCTGGCCAGTTTTGTCAACTCCTCGATCGTCTTTTCCTTGAGTTCGGAAATGGAAATGTCCTGCATCATTCTTGGTCTTCTCCTAGAAATGCGCTGGCAGTCAGATTTCTTGCCGGCAGGTTTTTTACAGCTTGTCCTTTAGCTGATTTTTATTTTTTTAAAGGCTTGTTTTGCCCGGATCAAATATGAAGAAATTTTTCTGAAACTATATCGTTAATCAAAAAACCAATCAATGTGCGGTAAAAAACACGTAGTAGAAAAATACACAATAAGGCCCCGGTTTGTCAATGCAAATCATACGGGCAGGATTTTTTGCCGCCCACCTGACCCGCTACAGTTGTCAACCGCTTTTATTTACGGCCCTTCCTGGGGGAACACGTCCCCTTCGGGGACGACCCTCAGGTGGGGACGCCCATCATGGGGAAGATAACGAATTGAAGGACCACCCAGACCGCTAGCACGCCCAATCCCAAAAGCCAATCCGGCATGACTTACTTCTCCTGTTTTTCCTCTTTTTCCTTCTTCGCCTGTTTCTGTTTTTCTTTCTCAGGCTCCGGCTTTCTGCCCTCGTAATCCACGAACTCTATTACCGCCATGGGGGCGCTGTCGCCCATCCTGCGCCTGGTCTGGACGATCCGGAGGTACCCTCCGTTCCTGCCCTGGAACCTGGGAGCTATCTCTCCAAAGAGCTTTGTTACAGCCGTCCTGCTGGCAAGCCCCGCAAGGGCCACCCTCCTTGAATTGAGGTCCCCGCGGACGCCCAGCGTGACGAGCCTCTCGGTGATCGCCCTTGCCTCCTTGGCCCTGGCAAGCGTCGTCTCTATCCTCTCATGGAGGATAAGAGAGGTGACCAGGCCGCGTATGAGCGCCTTCCTCTGGTTTGCAGTGCGACCGAAATGTCTTCCCGCCTTCTTATGCCGCATGTCCTCCCCCCATCTTCTCTTCGACCCCTATCCTCATGCCGAACCTGAGCCCCATGCTGTTTAAGAGGTCCTTTATCTCGCTCAGGGACTTCCGGCCGAAGTTCTTTGTCTTGAGCATATCGTGCTCGGTCTTCTGAACGAGCTCCGCTATCGTCTTTATGTTCGCGTTCTTCAGGCAGTTCTGCGCCCGTACGCTGAGCTCCAGCTCATCAACGCCCTTTGTCAGGTTTTCGTTCATCACCGGGTCCGCCTCGAACACCGCGCCGCCGGCCGCGGAAAGGACCCCCTTCTGCTCGCTGTCGTCCCGCTCCTCCTCCTTCACCAGCATGAAGAACTTCAGGTGCTCCATAAGGATGGAGGCGGACTGGGTGACCGCCTGCTCCGGGTCTATGCTGCCGTCTGTCCAGAGCTCAAGCACCAGACGGTCGTAGTCGGTGGAACGGCCAACGCGCGCCTTCTCCACCCAGAAATTGACCTTTTTTATCGGGCTGAAGACAGAGTCCACCGCGATGGTGTCAACCGAGAAGTTCTCGTCCTTGTTCAACTCCGCGGGAACATAGCCCTTGCCTTTCCGTATGAATATCTCAGCATCAAAGGACGCGCCCTTGTCCAGCGTAGCTATGGGCTGCTCCGGCGTAAGTATCTCAATGTCGCCATCAGGCTTTATGTCCGACCCCAGGACGGCGCGCGGCCCCTTGACGCTTATGGTCGCCGTCTTTGTGCCGTTGCCGTGCATGACGAACCTGAGCTTTTTCATGTTGAGGATGATGTTCATCACATCCTCCTTCACACCCTCTACGGGGGCGAACTCATGCACGGCGCCCCGTATCTTGGTGGCCACCACCGCCGCTCCCTCCAGTGAGGACAGAAGCACACGCCTGAGCGAATTGCCCAGTGTAACGCCATAGCCCCTCTCAAGGGGCTCGGCTATCAGCTTTCCATATGTATCGGTTAGGGTCTCCTCATCAAACCTTATCTTTTCCGGCAGCTGAAAACCCTTTTTTTTCAGATCCATAAGGCCTCCTCTATGCCCCGAATTTTATCTTCCGTAATCCATCGAATCCGTTTTTGCTTTCTGCTCAACCGAACTGGCCCCCGCCCACGCGGCGCGGGGCCCCGCATTACTTGGAGTACAGCTCCACGACCAGCTGTTCCTGGACGTCCAGCGGTATCTCCTCCCTGACGGGGATGTGGGTCACCTTCCCTGAGCGTGTGTCCGGGGCTATTTCCATCCACGAGGGCAGACCCCTGTGCTCCGCCTTTGCGAGGTTCTCTTCTATGTACGCATGGCTCTTCTTGGCCTCGACCACCTCAACCGTATCTCCGGGCCTCACCTGGAAAGACGGTATGTTCACGCGCCTGCCGTTGACCTTGAAAAACCCATGCCCTATGAACTGCCTGGCCTGGGACCGGTTGCTCGCAAAACCCATGCGGAACACAACGTTGTCCAGCCTGCGCTCCAGGAGCTGAAGCAGTGTTTCGCCGGTAGCGCCCTTCTTCTTGGAGGCCATCTCGAAATAACGCCTGAACTGCTTTTCCAGGAGGCCGTAGATGTTCTTCACCTTCTGCTTCTCTCTGAGCTGGAAGCCGTAGTCGGAGAGCTTTCCCCTCCTTTGGCCGTGCTGGCCCGCCGGGTACTTCCTCCGCTCGACGGAGCACTTCTCAGTAAAGCACCTGTCGCCTTTCAGGAAGAGCTTTTCACCCTCCCTGCGGCATATCCTGCAATCTGCTTCGGTATATCTGGCCATCAGACCCTCCTGCGTTTTGGCGGCCTGCAGCCGTTATGCGGCACCGGGGTCACGTCCTTTATCAGGTTGACCTCAAGGCCTGCCGCCTGCAGCGCCCTTATGGCCGCCTCGCGTCCCGCGCCGGGGCCCTTTACGTACACATCTATCTGCTTCATGCCGTACTCGAGCACCCTCTTGGCAGCCGCTTCCGCCGCCATCTGGGCCGCGTAGAGCGTGCCCTTCCTGGACCCCTTGAAGCCAAGGCTGCCCGCGCTCGACCACGACAGGACCCCGCCATTGGGGTCCGTTATCGTGACAATGGTATTATTGAAACTCGCCTGAATATGAGCGGCCCCGTAGGGGATGCTCTTTTTTTCTTTCTTGCCTGCCCTTTTCCTCTGTGCCATCCGGTTTTAAAGCCCCCTTACTTCTTCTTTCCCGCTATAGACTTGCGGGGCCCTTTTCTTGTCCTTGCGTTGGTGCGCGTCCTCTGGCCCTTGACTGGCAGTCCGAGCCTGTGCCTCACTCCCCTGTAGCTGCCTATATCCTGAAGGCGCTTGATGCTCATGGCGACTTCGCGCCTCAGGTCACCCTCAACCTTGTACTCTCTTTCAATGGCGGCCCTGATCTTGACGATGTCGTCGTCCTTCAGGTCCTTGACCCTTATGTTGGGGTCCACGCCCGTCTGGGAAAGTATCCTGCTGGAAGTCGTGCGCCCTATTCCAAAGATCCTCGTAAGACCTATCTCCACCCTCTCGCCTTTCGGTAAGTCGACGCCGGCTATTCTTGCCATCTCTTAACCCTGCCTCTGTTTGTGCCTGGGGTTTTCACATATCACCCGCACGACACCTTTCCTTTTTATGACCTTGCATTTCTGGCAAACCGCCTTAACTGAAGACCGTACTTTCATGATAACGAAGACTCCTTCCGCTGTTTAAAAAACTGACAACAAAAAAGACCAACGGCTATTTGAACCTGTATGTGATCCTTCCCCGAGTAAGGTCGTAGGGGGAAAGCTCCACCAGCACCTTGTCGCCTGGCAGTATCTTTATGAAATGCATCCTCATCTTGCCGGAAACGTACGCAAGCACCACTTGCCCGCTTTCGAGCTCCACCCTGAAGGTCGCATTGGGGAGGGTCTCCAAAACCGTCCCCTGGACCTCTATATTTTCTTCCTTAGGCATTACCCTCCGTCTGACATATACGAGCTAATAAGAATAAGAGGCTGTCCACAAATATGTATTTTATCTGACCTACGGAAGTTTAGTCAAGACTAACGGTTCCGCACCGGTCACCACTACCGTATGCTCGAAATGCGCCGAGAGGCTGCCGTCCGCAGTCACGGCGGTCCAGCCGTCCTCCAAGACGCGCACCTGCCAGCTCCCGGCGTTCACCATGGGCTCTATGGCCAGCGCCATCCCCTTCATGAGCCGTGGCCCTTTTCCTGGCGGGCCGAAGTTGGGCACCTGGGGCTCCTCATGGAGCGACCTGCCTATCCCATGGCCCACGAAGCTGCGCACCATGGAAAATCCCTTTGCCTCCGCGTGCTTCTGTATGGCGTGCCCGATATCGGACACCCTCTTGCCTTCCACCGCCTGCCCGATCCCCTGCCATAGGGCCTCTTCGGTGGTCTGCATAAGCAGCCGCGCCGCCTCACCCACGTCGCCTACCGCGTACGTGACAGCGGCATCCCCGTAGAAACCCTTGTACTTCACGCCGAGGTCCACGCTCACTATGTCGCCCTGCCTCAGCTTCCGTCCGGAGGGAATCCCGTGCACCACCTGCTCATTTATGGAGATACAGGTGCTTGCCGGATACCCCCTGTAGCCCTTGAAGGCCGGCTCTCCGCCTTTCTTGAGTATCAGGTCGTATGCCAGCCTGTCCAGCTCTTCCGTACTAACTCCGGGGATTATACCCTCCCTGACCGCCTCGAACGTCTCCGCCACTATCCTGCCGGCCTCGGCCATCCAGGCTATCTCGTCGGCCCCTTTAATGAGGATCACGGAGGTCTTTTTCCGGTAAATTCAAAGAACCCAAACCAATGAAAACAGAAAGACCGCTAAACATGCAGGTATATCGGCCGGGCCCGTAGGACCAAGCCCCCAAGCATGGGGATAAAAAGGCTCCCGCCAACCCAGTCAGCTGCGCCTGCCCCTCACCCGGCTTTTCTTGAGGAAACCCTCGTACGAGCGGGTGACCAGGTGGGACTCTATCTGTGAGATCGTATCCAGGGCCACGCCCACCACGATAAGAAGCGAGGTGCCCCCGAAGTAAAACGGCACGTTGAACTTTTGTATCAGTATCTCGGGAAGGATGCACACCGCGGACAAGTAAATCCCGCCCACAAAGGTAAGCCTTGTGAGCACCTTGTATATGTAGTCCGAGGTCTTCTGGCCGGGCCTGATGCCGGGGATAAAGCCGCCGTATTTCTTCAGGTTGTCGGCCACATCCACCGGGTTAAAGACCACAGCCGTATAGAAGAAGCTGAAAAACATGATCATGCTTATGTAAAGCACCGTATAGAATATGGTGCCCGGAGCGAGCTCCCTCGCTATGCTCTGCACCCATGGTATCTGTATGAAGCCCGCCACCGTTGCGGGGAACATTATTATCGAAGAGGCGAATATCGGAGGGATAACTCCCGACGTGTTTATCTTGAGCGGAAGGTGCGTGCTCTGCCCGCCGTACATCTTTCTGCCCACGATCCTCTTTGCGTACTGGACGGGTATCTTGCGCTGGCCCCTCTCCACATAGATGATGAAGCCAATCACGAAAATGACCACCGCCAGCAGGAAGATAAGGAAAAAGAGCGACAGCTCCTTTGCCTGTACAAGCCTGTAGGTAGCGGTGATGGCCGCAGGGAACCTGGAGATTATGCCCGCAAAAATGATGAGAGATATGCCGTTTCCGATGCCCCGCTCCGTTATCTGCTCGCCAAGCCACATGATGAACGCCGTGCCGGCGGTGAGCGTCAGCATGGTCATGAGCCTGAAGCTCCAGCCGGGGTGCTGTATGAACGCCCCTCCGGCCATGCCCTCAAGCCCCACCGCTATGCCCAGGGACTGTATGGCGCTTATTATGACCGTCCCGTAGCGGGTATATTTGACGATCTTCTTCCTGCCCTCTTCGCCCTCCTTGGCAAGCTTGCCTATGGACGGCACAACGACCGTCAGCAGCTCAAGGATAATGGCCGCGCTGATGTAGGGCATGATGCCAAGCGCGAATATGGTGACCCTCGAAAGGGCGCCCCCGGAGAACATGTCGAAAAAGCCCATGATGGCCCCGCCCCTTTGAAGCAGGAACTTGCTGAGCTGGGCCCCGTTTATGCCCGGGGTCGGTATGTGCCCGCCGATCCTGTAGACCGCCAGGAGCATAAGCGTGAAGAGGAGTCTTTTCTTGAGCTCCTCTATCCTGAAGATGTTCTGAAAACTGCTGAGTCCGCCCATCTTATATAGATTCGGCCTTGCCGCCCGCCTCCGTTATCTTCTTGACCGCGCTTTTGCTGAACATGTGCGCGCTCACCGTAACCGGCGTCTTGAGCTCGCCGGTGCCAAGCACTTTCAGCCCGTCCTTCAGAGAGCTTATTATCTTCTTTTCAAGCAGTATCTCCGGAGTCACCTGCGCCAGCCCGAGGCTGCCTATCTTGCCCACATTTATAATAGCGTATTCCTTATGGCTTATGTTGGTAAAGCCCCTCTTCGGGATCCTTCTTTGAAGGGGCATCTGCCCGCCCTCGAAGCCCGCGCCCTTGGCGCCCCCGCTCCTGGCCTTCTGTCCCTTGTGACCCTTCGTGGCGGTCTTTCCGTGGCCGGAGCCGGGTCCGCGCCCAACTCTCTTTTGTCTTTTCCTGCTACCGGGAGCCGGTTTTAACTCCTCTATCCTCATCGGCCTTCTCCTTATCTGTGGATTCCTCTTCGCCCCTGCCGCGCATCTTCATAACGGAATCGAAATCTTTGAGCTTCGTCAGCCCGTCCAGCGTGGCCCTGACCGTATTGAACGGGTTATGCCCGCCAAGCGATTTTGCCACGATGTCATGTATCCCGGCCACCTCCAGCAGCGCCCTCACCGGGCCGCCGGCAATAAGGCCCGTCCCGTTCTTTGCGGGGTTCATCACAACGCTGTTAGAACCGTATATGCCCACTACCCTGTGCGGTATGGTCCTTCCCTTGAGGGGGAAACGTACAAGGTTTTTTTTTGCGCCCTCGACGGCCTTTCTTATCGCCTCAGGCACCTCGGAGGCCTTTCCCTTGCCTATGCCTACAGTGCCCTCCCCGTCGCCAAGCACAACCAGGGCCGCAAAGGAGAACCTGCGTCCGCCTTTCACGACCTTCGCCACCCTGTTTATAAAAACCACTTTGTCCTTGAGATTGAGCCCCTCAGGGTCTATTCTGCCCACCATACCTCCTTAAAGATTCCTTTTGAGATTCCGCACGCTCTTTTATCTTCTCACAGCCGCGGGCAACAGGATTTCCCGGCCGGAGCTAAAACTCCAAGCCGCCTTCCCTGGCCCCCTCGGCCACTTCCTTTACGCAGCCGTGATACTGGTATCCGCTGCGGTCGAACACAGCCTTTTTTATACCCTTCTCCGCCGCCCTGCCCGCAAGCAACTTGCCCACTTCCCGGGCCGCCGCCTTGTTGCCCCTGCCGGACGGACCGAAATCCTTCTCTAAGCTGGATGCCGCTATCAGGGTGTTGCCGGCCGAATCGTCTATGAGCTGGGCATAAATATAGTTGAGGCTCCTGAAAACGGATATCCTCGGCCGCTCAACCGTGCCGCTGACCTTCTTCCTGACCCTCTCGCGCCTTCTCTGCCTGGCTGAAACCGTCTTGACCGCCAAAATGCTCTGCCCTCCGTTTTTAAACCCTTCGGGTTTCGAATGTAATGTCTATCTGATTTATCGTAGTCCGCTCGCTTGCCGCTCGCTAACGACTTATTTCTTTCCGGTCTTGCCGGCCTTAAGTTTTATGTGTTCCCCGGCGTACCTGATGCCCTTGCCCTTGTATGCGTCAGGCCACCTCAGGGCCTTGATGTCCGCAGCGACCTGCCCGAGCTTCTGCTTGTCCGCGCCCTTCAGGGTAAGCGATGTCTGCTTCTTGTCCACCTCGGCGCTTATGCCCTGCGGCAGGACATACTCCACGGGGTGGGAATAGCCAAGCGAGAAAATGATCTTGCTCCCCTGCACCTGCGCCCTGTATCCTACGCCGGTTATCTCCAGCGCCCTGGTAAAACCCTGGGACACGCCGGAGACCATGTTTGCCAGCAGGCTCCTTGAGAGCCCGTGCAGCGCCCTGGTCTGCCTCTGGTCGTCTCCGCGCTCAACCAGCAGGTTGCCATCGCTCTCTTTGACGCTTATCCTGACCGGGACCTCCCAGGACAGCTCTCCATTGGGCCCCTTCACATTCACGCTGCGCCCCTCCAGCTTTACGCTGACCCCTTTCGGAACACCTATCGGCTTTTTGCCTATTCTCGACATTTCATCACCCTTTTCAGTTTACTTATTCCGGGACCCGGCCTACCAAATGTGGCAGAGGAGCTCCCCGCCAACGTTTTCCCGGCGGCACATTTTGTCCGACAGGACGCCTTTGGGCGTCGTGAGTATCGCAAGGCCGACCCCACCCATGACCCTGGGTATCTCCTGGCTGCCCACATACACCCGGCGCCCCGGCTTGCTCACCTTCTCAATGCCGGTTATGACGGGCTCGCCATCGGCATATTTGAGGTTTACCCGTAGTATGCCCTGCCTGCGGTCCTTTATCACCTTGTATGCCCTGATAAAGCCCTCCTCTTTGAGGATCTTGGCTATCTCAAGCTTCAGCTTGGAGGCCGGGATGTCCACCTTTTCGGCCTTTATCCGGGCTGCGTTCCTGATCCTAGTAAGCATGTCCGCTATGGGGTCCGTTAGCATCTTATTTGCTTTGCGCTCCTTCCGCTACCAGCTTGATTTGGCCACGCCGGGGATCTGGCCCTTCAGGGCCAGGTTCCTGAAGCATATCCTGCAGATGCCGAATTGCCTCATGTAGGCCCTGGGCCTGCCGCATATGTTGCAGCGGTTGTGGACCCTGACGCCGAACTTCGGCGGCCTTTTTGATTTCTCTATCATCGAAGTCTTTGCCATCTTCGCTCCTATTTCCTGAAGGGTATGCCCACATGCCTGAGGAGTGCCTTTGCCTCCTCGTTGGTGTGAGCGTTTGTGCATATCGTTATGTCCATCCCGTGGACGATCTCCACCTTGTCGTAGTTGATCTCCGGGAATATGAACTGTTCCCTGATGCCGAAATTATAGTTGCCGCGGCCGTCAAAGGACCTGTCAGAAAGGCCCCTGAAATCCCTTATCCTTGGGAGGGCAACGCTTATGAGCCTGTCCAGGAACTCATACATCCTGTCGCCACGGAGCGTCACCTTGCAGCCTATCGGCATGCCCTTCCTGAGCTTGAAGGTGGCTATCGCCTTTTTGGCCCTCGTTGTGACCGCCTTCTGCCCAGTTATCTGTGTAAGCTCGTTCTGGACTGAGTCAAGGAGTTTTATGTTCTGCACCGCCTCGCCCAGACCCACGTTAAGGACCACCTTTTCTATCTTCGGGGCCTGCATGACGTTTTTGTAGGAGTATTCCTTCATCAGCGCGGGCAGTATCTCTTTTTTGTATGCTTCCCTGAGCCTTGGCGGCATCCTAGTCAATGACCTCCTTGCACTTTTTGCAGACCCTCATCCGCTTGCCGCCTTCCGCGCCCTGGTTGGCCGCCTTTGTGCGGGCACCGCATTTCGGGCAGACCAGCATTACGTTGGATATATGTATCGGGCCTTCCTTCTCTATGATACCCCCCTGCTCATTGCTCTTCGAGGGCTTCATATGCTTTTTTATGATATTGACCTTCTCGACAAGCACCTTGTCCTTGCCCGGCTGCACCGCGATGACGCGGCCCTTCTTGCCCTTTTCCTTGCCGGCAAGCACGTAAACCATATCGTCTTTCTTTATTCCAAGCCCCATCCTAGTTTTACCGTCCTCCTTAAAGAACCTCGGGCGCAAGCGAGATGATCTTCATGTATTCCTTCCACCTGAGCTCCCTGGCAACCGGCCCGAATATCCTGGTGCCCAGGGGCTCGCCCGCCTGGTTTATAAGCACCACGGCGTTCTGGTCAAACCTGATGTACGTGCCATCAGGCCTGCGGTGCTCCTTCCTGGTCCTGACAACCACCGCCTTGGCCTTCGAGCCTTTCTTCACAGTGCCCTCCGGGGTAGACTCCTTGACGCTGACCATTATAAGGTCTCCAAGCCTGGCGTAGCGCCTGCGTGTGCCGCCCAGCACCTTTATGCAGCAGAC
>JAJYJB010000013.1 GCA_021789735.1 Nitrospirota bacterium | reverse complement strand
TCTATTATTTTGATTCAAATCATCATCCCCAATTATGTCTGAAAGACACTGCCAGATATTAAGCCATGGCTCGCCATTATTCATATTTAGAGCCTGTGCGCATCCATGAGGATACCCATAAGGGAAATCGAATCCAACCAGAACTCGCCGGTTTTCATTTTTATGATGACGCAGCTTGCCAAGAATGTGGGCGATAACATCTTGACGACTCCGATGGTATGTCTCAACAACGTTCGGAGCTTTAGCGGATAACAATTCGCCGACCCAGAGTGAATCCGCGGCAGGCGCCATCGGGTTCAGTCCATTCGTTGCGCTCCAGTCAATAAAAATGTACGCATCGAATAACAAAGTTTTTTCTCTTTTCTGCATCTGCTATTTGCTAGTGATTCATTATACTCCATCATGACAGCATTTTTTGTGGGCAATTGCCGGCAGCAGCCATAATGACTTTTAATTGTTTGACGTGAGAAACGCAGCCCTCTCTCTTTCGGTAATCCACATAATCGTGTATCTCTGCAGATGCAGACTTTTGGGCAAACTATGCAAAAAATGTAAGCGGCCGCTCATGTCCCGGTCCTGGACCTATTATGCCAAGCCCCTAATCTTCCAACCAGCCATGTTTTTACTTGAAATCCTCAGCCGAAATACCGGGATACCAGGCAGCAAAAACAAAAAAAGGGTACCGCGGTTCTCGGCTTTGGGAATGCGGCAATGCCAAAATAGTATAATATCCAGAAAATGGGCGGGAACTGGCGGGATCAAATATGATTGTTGATACGATAGACAATTGGAATTTATATTTCAGGCTCTTCAGGGTTTTGTGTGGTAGCGGAGGGGTTGAAATGAGGGCCTGATATCCCGCAATCTATCCTTCAAACGAATCTCCGGGAGGGATAGAGGATGCAGGATAAAGAGCTTTACCGGCAGTTGTTGGGATTGAAGGAGCCGTGGGCTGTGTCGGAGATCAAGGTGGACTTTTCGGGGTTAAGGGTAGACCTATGGATCACCTGGCCCTTGGATCAGAAGGCGCCATGCCCGGAATGCGGGGAGCTGTGCAGAATCTATGATCACCGTGAGGAGCGCCAATGGCGGCATCTGGACACCATGCAGTTTCAAACAATCCTCCATTGCCGGATTCCGCGCATCGAATGCGCCGAGCACGGGGTAAAGAGCATCAATGTGCCGTGGGCTGAAGGCAATTCGAGGTTTACGGCCTTGTTTGAAAGGTTGTCAATCGATGTGCTACTGGGCTGCCTGAACCAGACGAAGGCAAAGGAGCTTTTAAAGCTCAGTTGGGATGAGATACATCTGATCCAGGAGAAGGCCGTCCGTAGAGGGCTTCAGAGAAGAGAGACCGCCGCCCTGAAGCGGATCGGGGTGGATGAAAAGAGCTTTCTGAAAGGGCACCGGTACGCCACTCTTCTCTGCGATCTGGACGAGAGACGGGTGCTGGATGTGGCGCGGGACCGGAAAGAGGATTCTCTAAAGGGGTTGCTTGAGAGCATTCCTGATGAGCAGCGCCAGGAGATTGTGGCAGTGGCTATGGACATGTGGGAACCCTATATAAACGCTGTGCAGTCTCTGTTGCCGGAGGCCGATATTGTGCACGATAAGTTTCATATCGCCAAATATCTCGGAGAAGCCGTGGATGCGGTACGGAAGGCCGAGAATAAGGCCCTGTTAAAGGACGGCTCAGATGTGCTGAAGGGGACAAAGTATTTATGGCTGACGACACCGGAGAACTGGAGCCCCGATCAGAAAAGCATGTTCAAAGAACTGAGGGATCAAGACCTGAAGGTTGGGAGGGCGTGGGCGATCAAGGAGATGTTTGCTGACCTGTGGGGGTTCACTTACAAGAAGGCCGCAAGGAATTATTTCCGGAAATGGTACTTGTGGGCAACGCATTCAAGACTGAAGCCGATAACGAAAGTGGCGAAGATGCTGAAGCGGCATTTGGATAATATTCTCACGTACCTGAAACATCATATTACGAATGCGGCAGTCGAAGGAATAAACAGCAGGATTCAACAGGTGAAGTCAGCAGCTCGCGGGTTCAGGAACTTTGAAAACTACAGGGTTGCCATCCTGTTTTTCTGCGGGAAGCTCGACCTTTACCCACAGGAAACCCTGTAGAGCCTTATAAAAAAACTTAAATTTTATAGATTATTTTTGGGGCGCTGGACGGGCGGTCATCGGGAAGAACGCCTCCCGGGTAAAAAACGCATGCAAGTCCTCTTTTTTTAAACATTTTCCATAAAAGAGCCTTGTTGCGGCGGGTCCCGCTTTATCAGGAAACGGGCCCTTTCTCTTTTGATTTTTTTAACGATCCGGGCTTATTGGCCTTCCGGACGGCCCCGAATTTGCAAACGTCGAAGCAACCGCCGCATTTGGCGCATATGCCCTGGCTTATGGAATGGGCCTCCTTCAGCCGGCCGCTGATGGCTGAAACAGGGCAGACCCTTGCACATGCCCCGCACCCCTTGCACCGCTCCTTGCTTATGCGGTAGGCGATGAGCGGCTTGCAGGCCTTTGCGGGGCATTTTTTCTCCAGTATGTGGGCCTCGAATTCGGGCCGGAAATACTGGAGCACGCTTAACACAGGGTTGGGCGCGGTCTGGCCGAGCCCGCAAAGGGAGGCCAGTTTCACGTCCTTCGAAAACTCCTCCAGGAGAGCAAGGTCGCCCTCTTTGCCTTCTCCTTTCGTGATGCGGTCCAGTATCTCGTAGAGCCTTTTAGTCCCGACACGGCATGGCACGCACTTCCCGCAGGACTCCGACTGGGTGAAGTTGAGGAAGTATTTCGCCATCTCCACCATACAGACGTCCTCATCAAGGACGATCATGCCGCCCGAGCCCATTATGGCCCCCAGCTTCATCAGGTTTTCGTAACAGACCCTGACGTCAAGGTGGCTCTCAGGGATGCAGCCTCCGGAAGGCCCCCCGACCTGCACGGCCTTGAACTTCTTGCCGCCCCCTATCCCTCCCCCTATTGAAAAGATTATGTCCCTCATGCTCATCCCCATGGGGACCTCTATAAGGCCCGTGTTCCTGATCTTCCCGGTCAGCGCGAAGACTTTCGTCCCTTTCGACCTTTCGGTGCCCATGGCGGAAAACCATTCCGCCCCGCGCCTTATTATGTAAGGGATGTTTGCAAGGGTCTCCACGTTGTTTATCACTGTCGGCCTCCCCCAGAGGCCGCTTACGACGGGAAACGGCGGCTTGGCCCTCGGCATGCCCCGCTGTCCCTCTATGCTCGCTATCAGGGCGGTCTCCTCTCCGCACACGAACGCGCCGGCACCCAGCTTCACCTTGATGTCGAAATTCAGGCCCGTCCCCATGATGTCTCTCCCGAGAAAGCCCTTTTCGCGGGCCTGCCCGATGGCCTTCTTCAGACGCTCGACGGCAAGCGGGTATTCCGCCCTTATGTACACATACCCTTCCTCCGAGCCGACGGCATACGCGGCCACTATCATGCCCTCCAGGACGGAATGCGGGTTGCCCTCGAGGACGGCGCGGTCCATGAAGGCCCCCGGGTCCCCTTCATCGGCGTTGCAGATGAGGTATTTCAGGCCGGGGGGCTGGTTTCTTGCCGCTTCCCATTTCAGGCCGGTGGGAAAACCGGCCCCGCCTCTGCCCCTGAGCCCCGACCTCTTTACCGCCTCTATCACCTCTTCCGGAGCCATCCCGGCCAGAGCCTGTCTGGCAGCCCCATACCCGCCCACCTCCATATAGGCTTCTATATCTTCAGGGTCGATCTCGCCGCAATCGGACAGGACCACCTTCACCTGCCTGCCGTGGAATGCGCGGTACTCGTCGTCGACCTCCCAGCCGGCAACGGGCACGCCGCCGATTATATGCTCCTGCACGATCCTGGCCACCATATGGGGTTTTACGTACTGGTAAGTCGTCCTGCGCCCGTCTATTACCACGTCCACAAGGACGTCCCTGGAACAAAAGCCCTTGCAGCCCACCTTGTGCCTTGTGCAGTTCTTTTCGAGCCTGGCCGCAACGCCGGCGCGCCCGAGCTCCTCACCGAAGGCGTCCAGCACCGCCGGGCCGCCCGCGGTGATGCCGACAGGCCCCATGCAAACCTTTATTTCTATTTTCTCAGCCTTGTTTCCCATCTTCGCCGCCTCTCAGCTTTTTTACCTCTTTTGTCAACCTGTCAGCATTCGTCTTTCCATGGACAGTTTTGTTTATGATAACGACCGGAGCAATGGAGCATGCCCCCACGCAGTTGACCTTCTCCAGAGTGAAATTCAGGTCCGCCGAGGTCTCCTGCCCCTCCGGGATTCCCAGCTCCCTGTCCAGCAGGCTTATGAGGTTCCCAGAGCCCTTTACGTGGCAGGCCGTCCCGCAACAGACGGTTATTATGTTTTTCCCCCTCGGCTCGAAATGGAACTGGGAGTAGAAAGTGGCCACACCATAAAAATGGCCCTCAGGCATCTCAAGCCTGTCTGCGACAAAATTGATGCAGTCCTCAGGTATGTAGCCGAACAAGTCCTGTATCTCCTGGAGTATGGAAATAACGGCGCCTTTTTCCTTCCGGTGCCGCGCGCAGATGTCCTCCAGCTTCTTTACATCCGCGCCGTCAAGTTTTTTCTGTTTCCCGGTTTTTTCCTTTTGCATTTTTTTGCCAAAGACCTCCTTGCTGACAGGCGACCTCATCCTCCGCGGAGGGACCGTCCGGCGCCCCATGGAAAAAGGAAAGGCTTCCCGCCCGGACGCCGCAAGAATGCCGGGCCGGCCGGGGGAAAAAGCAAAAAAACGTTTCGCCGGGCCCGTTTCCATCGGATGGAACAAAGCCGGAAGGCACATCTAGGGTCTTCTGGTTAAGGCCGGCACATCCAGGGCGGGGAGTTCCGTAGAGGATGAAAGTCTGAAGTTTCCGTCTGTCCGTCTAAATTACCTCTCTGGCATTTGCTGAAAAAAGCCTCATGCCTGTCTCATTTTAACATTTAGGCAAACGGGAATGCAGGCATGCCGAAATGTTAAATTAAAAACAGAGGTGTTTTTTTTCAGTGACGGCCTCAACCATCATAGCCAGCCTGCTTGTTCTCTCCGGCGCCGTCCTTATGTCCGCCGCCATCCTGCAGGGAGGGAAGGCCGACAGCGTGGTCCCTCCCGGGTTGCGCCGCCGCTGGCGCACGATGATCGCGCTGATGGCCCTTTTTCTGGCAGGCTATCTTTTTTTTGTTTTTGTCCTCGTGGAGCGCATCAGGTTCCCCATCGAGCTGGTTGCCGGCCTCGTGTTCATGGGCGGGGCTTTTTTTGTCTTTATTGTGATAGACCTCTCCCGCGTTACGATCGCCAAGATACAGTCCTCCGCCACCGGGCTTGAAAAGGCCGAGCAGACCCTCAGGGAAAAGGAAAGGTTCCTCCGCGCCATCATCGATACCGAGCCTGAATGCGTTAAGCTGATCGCCCGGGACGGGTCTCTCATCACAATGAACCCAGCCGGGCTTGCCATGCTGCAAGCCGGTTCCCTGGACAAGGTAAAAGGCAAACCCATTTACTCTTCCGTTGTACCCGAGCACCGGGCCGCATTCAGGAAGCTCACCGAAAACGTCTTTAGCGGGATATCAGGGGAGCTTGAGTTCATGGTGACGGGCCTTAAGGGCAGAAAGCTCTGGCTGGAGACGCACGCGGTCCCGCTCCGCAACGAGAAGGATGAGATCATGGCGCTCCTTGGCATAACCCGCGACATCACGAGGCGCAAGGCCGCCGAAGACGCCCTCAGGGAGAGCGAGAGACGCCTGCACAGTATGGCCTCGGCGGCGCTTGACGCGGTCATCCTGATCGATAATGACGGAAATACGACATTCTGGAACCAGGCGGCGGAAAAAATGTTCGGGTATTCGAGCGAGGAGGTCCTGGGAAGGGACCTGCACTCTTTTATCATGCCCAGGCGTTATGCCGGTGATTTCGAAAAGGGATTTGGGGCGTTCCGGCCAACAGGTGAAGGCAAATTCATAGGAAAGATATACGAGATCGAGGCAAAAAGGAAGGACGGGACGGAATTCCCCGCTGAGCTTTCGCTTGCGGCATTGACGCTGAAAGACAGGTGGAGCGCGGTGGGCATAGTCAGGGACATTTCCCGGCGCAAGCTGATGGAGAAAAACCTTGAAGAGAGCAATCGCGAGCTGGAGCAGTTCGCTTACGCGGCTTCCCATGACCTAAGGAGCCCGATCATCTCTCTGGCAGCCGGCCTTAAACTGTTCAAACGGCGGAACATCGGGGAGCTGGACCCTGAATCGCTCAAGCTGATAGACGGAGCACTTGGCTCCGCCTTCAGAATGCAAAATCTTATAACCGGGCTGCTGGCCTATGCGCGCCTTGGGGTTGCCGGGGCCGAGAAAGCCTCTGCGCCCGTGGACCTCACCGAGGTCCTGGATGCGGTCGAAGACGGGCTCAAGGTGGATTGTGAACGGGCCGGCTGCACCATAGTCAGGGACACGCTGCCAAAAATGGTCAATGGCGACCCAACCATGATGATACGGCTTTTTCAGAACCTGATATCAAATTCGATAAAATTCAGTGGCAAAGAGCCGCCCCGCATCGAGATAAGCGCTGTCAGAAAAGACCATGAATGGCTTTTTTCGGTAAAAGACAACGGCATCGGCATCCCTCAAGGGCACCATGAGAGGATTTTCGGGCTCTTTCAGCGGGTTTCTGCAGGCGCGCAATACGAAGGCACCGGAATAGGGCTTGCCATCTGCAAAAGGATCGTCGAGCGCATGGGCGGCCGCATATGGGTGGAATCGGAGCCAGGCAAGGGTTCCACGTTCTATTTTACCGTCCCGGCTGCTCCAGGCTGACCGGCGCGCAACCGGTGCCCTGCTGCGCCTTGCCTGCCTTTTATTTTCGCGGCCCGGCGGCCTGCCTTTCACCACAGGCCGGCCTTCAGGATTCAAGGATACGGTCCTTTCCCGCACTAAAAGAAAGCAAATTAAAGAGTTTCATTGTTATTAAATTTGTTAAATTTATAAGATTATCTAAAATTCAAAATTTAAGAAATCTAATAATTATGTCGATTAGATAATAAAGGGACACACATTTAAAAATTTTTTTCGAGAGGATGAGATTAAAACCATGAAGATCAACTTAAGACTCAGGATAACGGTGCTTGCGCTTCTGGCCTTGTCTTTTCTGGACACCCTGGTTTTCTTCAGGCGCAGGGCAGGGGCGCAGGCCAATATGGCGCAAATGGCCTTTTTTGCCCTTGACTTTGCCGGTCTGGCCGTCATCTGGATGATCGGACAAAAGAAAATGGCTTCCCCCCTGGACAGGCTCAAAAACAATATCGAGGAGATATCGAAAGGCAATCTGAGGGTCGAGCCGGCCCCCGGCGGGAAAGGTGATGAGATAGGCGTCCTGGCTTGTGCGGTGGATGGCATGGCCTCCTCATTCAGCGAGACCCTGAACAAAATAACCTTGTCTGGCAACAATGTGATATCCGCGGTAGATGTTTTAAGGGCCAGGGCGGAAAGGATGGCCGGGGGGGCACTGGAGCAGTCCTCGCAGGCCCACCAGATAGCCGTGGCGGCGGAGGAGATGAGCCAGACGATAATAGATATTGCAAAGAACGCCTCTTCAGCCACCGGAAGATCTGAAGCGGCAATGAACACCGCAAATGATGGCAACGGGATAGCCTCGGGCGCGGTGGAGGCCGTAAACAGGGTATATGATTCAACGCTGGACCTGGCCTCGATGGTGGAAAAGTTAAATGCAAGGGCGGCCGAGATAGGCGACATCGTGACCGTGATCAAGGAAATAGCGGACCAGACAAATCTCCTGGCGCTTAACGCGGCGATCGAGGCCGCAAGGGCCGGGGAACAGGGCAGGGGCTTTGCCGTTGTCGCCGACGAGGTAAGAAAGCTGGCCGAAAGGACGATACGGGCGACGGTGGAGGTCTCCGAAAAGATAGGCGCCATCCAGATGGAATCCTCCGAGACGGCGCGCAGCATGACCGAGGCCTCCGGCGAAGTGACCAAGGCGCGGGATTACATCATGAAGGTCGGGGGCTCGCTGGACCACATAGTGCAGGACGTGCAGATGGTAAAGGACGAGATAACCGGCATTGCCAGCGCCGTTGAGGAGCAGTCGGCGGTATCGGAAGAAGTGGCCAGAAACATTGAAAAAACCTCGAGGATATCCTCCGATACGCAGAAAATGTCGGACGATGTCATGCACGAGGTGAATTCCCTCACAAAGGTCGTGGAGGAACTGAGGAACTCCACGGCGGCATTCAGGACGAGGGGCAGCGAGCTGATGATACTGGACACGGCAAAGACCGACCACAGGGTGTTCACGGGCAAGATAGCGGCCTGCCTGAAGGGAGACATCTCCATGGACCCTTCGCAGCTGCCAGACCACCATAACTGCAGGTTCGGCCAGTGGTATTTTGGAGAGGGGATGAGGATGTGCGGCCAGATGCGCAATTTCAGGGAAATGGACGGCCCGCACTCAAAGATACACTCACTGGCAAAAGAGGCCGTCCGGGCCTGCAATGCGGGCGAAAAGGCAAAGGCGCAGCAGGCATATCTGGAAATGGAAAGCGTATCGGAGCAGATAGGGGGCCTTCTGGACGGAATAAAAAGGGAATGCGAAGGGATCACAGCACATTAGCTTGCCAGGGGTCTCATAAAGATATTTCAGCAAACCCTATAGGCTTTAGAGCCCTATCCTGATAAAATCGATTCAATGAGCACATCCGATTTCACTGTCCTGCTCTGGGCCGGTTCCCTGGTGGCGGGCTTTTTCGGCGCGCTGACGGGACTGGGCGGCGGCGTTGTGATCGTGCCTTTGCTGGCCCTGGGTTTTGGCGTCAACATCCGCTATGCCATCGGCGCTTCGCTGATATCCGTTATCGCCACATCTTCGGGCGCGGCGTCCTCTTATGTAAAAGAGGGGCAAAGCAATATCAGGATCGGGATGTTCCTGGAGATAGCGACCACGCTTGGCGCCCTTGCGGGCGCGTTTCTTGCCCAGAAGATACCCACCTCGTCCATAGCCATAATATTTGGCGTGCTGCTGCTCTATTCCGCCATTACATCGGTAAGGCCGCCGCGCCCCACCCCTTCGGATTCCCGCATGGACAGCATCGCGACCTATCTGAAGATGAACTCCAGTTATCCCACGCCGGAGGGCGGCAGGGACTACTATGTGCACAACGTCCCCGCCGGTTTCGCCATGATGTTTGGCGCAGGGACCGTCTCCGGCCTGCTGGGCATAGGGGCGGGCGTAGTCAAGGTGATAGCGATGGACAAGATGATGCGCATACCATTCAAGGTCTCCACGACGACCAGCAATTTTATGATCGGGGTGACGGCGGCGGCAAGCGCCGGGGTCTATCTGAACCGCGGTTATATAGCCCCTGGCCTGGCCTTCCCCGTAATGCTGGGCGTGCTTGCAGGCGCGTATCTTGGCTCCAGGGCGCTCGCCAGGGCATCCACTCCGGCTTTGCGCCGCCTGTTCAGCCTGATCATCCTTGTCCTTGCGTTCGAGATGATATACAGGGGGGTAACTGGAAAACTATGACGGCCACTGAAAAGAAAAAGGGGAATTTCCTGTGGTCGGACCGGCAGATAGGGCGCATCATAGGCCACCTGCTTTGGGCCGGGGTCCTGATAGCGGCGTTCACGGTGCTGGCCGGAGGGATGGTCTACCTGGCCAAATACGGCCGGACCGCCGCCAGCTACAAGATATTCCGGGGAGAGCCTTCACAGCTGCGCAGCCTGGGCGGCATCATGCGTGACGCCGCTTCCCTGCGCGGACAGGGCCTTATAGAGCTGGGCCTTCTGCTCCTGATATCCACGCCGGTTGCCCGGGTCGCCTTCAGCATACTGGCTTTTGCCCTCCAGCGCGACCTGCTTTATGTCATGGTCACCGCCTTTGTCCTCTCGGTGCTGGTCTTCAGCCTGTCGGGCGGGCATTTTTAATTTGACCCTTTTCAGACCGTCGGCCTCGACACAAGCGACAGGAACTCCTGGCGGGTGGAGGGGTTGCTACGGAAGACGCCAAGCAGCGACGAGGTCAGGAGCACGGAGTTCTGTTTCTCAACGCCCCGCATCATCATGCAGAGGTGCCTTGCCTCGATCATCACGCCAACCCCGTCGGCCTTGATGGAATTCTGGATCGCGTAGGCGATCTGCTCGGTCAGCCGCTCCTGTATCTGGAGCCGCCTGGAGAACATGTCCACAAGGCGGGCAAGCTTGCTTATGCCAAACACCTTGCCCCTCGGGATATAGCCGATATGGCAGCGGCCGAAAAAAGGGAGCATGTGGTGCTCGCACAGGCTGTATACCTCTATATTGCGCTCGATTATCATGCTCGTGGTCTCCTGCCTGAAACAGGCCCCGTGGATAAGCTCACCGATGTTCTGCCCATAGCCGGAGGTCAGGAATTTAAGCGATTCCGCGATCCGCCGGGGGGTCTCCAGCAACCCTTCGCGCTCCGGGTCCTCCCCTACTTCAATGAGAAGCTCCCTCGTAAGCCTTTTAACCTTCTCCATGTCCATGTTTTTGGCATATCTCCCTTCTTAACGTTCCCGTGTATTCCCTGAGCGGCTCCATGGCGCTTTTGTCCAGGGACGCGGCGATCCCGGCGATCGGCCGGCCGGAGCCCGGCAGCCTCAGCCGCGGAGAAAGCTCCTCAAGCGGCAGGGCGACGAACGCCCTCAGCTCTATCTGCGGGTCGGGGATGTTCAGGCGGCCAGAAGAACCCCTCAAGACCACTTCATCATAAAGAAGAAGGTCCAGGTCTATGGTGCGGTCGGCGGACTTGTCCTTCGTCCTCTTCCTGCCCAGCAAGCGCTCTATGGGCCGCAAGATGCCAAATTTAAGCTCCCCTGGCGGCAGCTGCGTCTCGACCTCGACAACCAGGTTATAGAAAAAAGGCCGTTTTTGTTTTTTCCCGGGCTTTCCCTCGGCGGGCGTGCGGTAGACGGTGGATATCTTTTTTACGGAGGCGCGCAGGCAGAGGGCCCTCAGGGCCTTTCTTATGTTTTCAGCGGGCTCGATGTTGGACCCTATGCCTATGTAGGCCCTGGCCATTCCCTAAAGGAGCGTACGCGGCCTGGTTATCTCGACCCCCACGCTCCTTGCGAACCTGAGGGCCGAAGGCTTGTCCACTCTCACCCGGACCTGCACCACGCCCGCATGCCCGAGACAGACCCCGGCCACCGCCTCCGCCAGCGCTTCGACAAGATGATAACTTGAATTTTCGGCCATCCCCATTATTTCCTTTTTGATCGCGCGGTAATCCACGGCGTCCTCGAACCGGTCGCTCGTGCCCGCCTTGCCGAGGTCCGCATAAAGGGAAACGTTTATGAGCACGTCCTGCTTTTCCCTGCGCTCCTCATCGCTCACTCCTATGACGCAGCGGACGAGCAGGCCGCTTATCACTATCCGGTCCATTGCATTAAAACTCCCCCAGGTGGCGGCCGCCATCGACGCTTATGACCTGGCCGGTCATGAAATCGTTGCCAAGCAGAAAAAGCACCGCGTCCGTGATATTTTCAGGCGCCCCGTGCATCTTGAGGGGCACTTTACGGGCCATCTCCTGCAAATAGCCCTCATCCTTTCCGGGCGGCGGAAGTATCAGGCCGGGGGCGATGGCATTCACTCTTATTCCCGGGGCGAACTCAAGCGCCATCATCCCCGTAAGGACGCGCAGGCAGTGCTTGCTGAGGACATAGGAGACATGCTTCAGGTCGTAAAGAAAAGGCCCGCTTGCCCGGGTGTCCAGGATGTTTATTATCTGCCCCTTCGTGGCAAGCCGCGCGAAATCCCTGCCCAGGACAAGCGGCGCCCAGGCGTTTATCTGCATGTGGCGCGTGAGCCCGCCAAAATCCGCGCCGCCAAGGGAATCCTCCCCGAAAATTGCCGCGTTGTTTATGAGCACATCGAGCCTGCCGGTGACCTCGGCAGCCTTGCCGATAAGCCGCCCATAGTCCGCCTCCGCCTCGAAATCGGCCGTGATGATCCTCGACCTGACGCCGAAGCGGTCTATCTCATCGCAGAGCCTTTCGCACTCCCCACGGAGCGACTGGTGGTCGTGGACTATCATGTCCGCCCCGGCCTGCGCAAGCGCAAGGCTCATGGCCCGGCCTATCCGCCTTGCCGCCCCTGTGACGATCGCGGTCTTGCCCCGCAGGAAGTTTTCTTTATCAGGCCTCAGGACCTTTCGATCTCCTTTATTCTGGCCGCCATTATGAAGTCGTTTTTTGTAAGCGCGTTTGCCTTGTGGGTGTAAAACGAGAGGACCACCCTGTTATAGAAGACGTGAATGTCCGGATGGTGGTCCTGCTCCCGGGCAAGCCGCGCCACCTCGTTCACGAAGTCCATCGCACCCTGGAAATCACGGAACCTGAATTCCCTCTGCAGCCGTCCGTCCGTTATCCCCCACTCCGGGACTTCCTTCAAAAGCCCGGCTGCCTCCTCTTCTGAAAGCGGTGAAAGGCATTTTTCCCTGGGTTCGCACTTTTCCTTGAGAAACTCCATCTTCACACCTCCGCCCATGGACATCATTTATGTGTCCGCGGGCCTTTTTTTTTAAAATGCCCGCAAAAAATCCGGCCGCCTGCGCTGCCTGCGCGGCCATGGCCGGGATTTTCTACCTGATGGCCCCGCTCAGGCCCAGCCGGTCCGCACGCTCCCTCTTTTTTATAAGCTCCCGGGCCTGCTCCACTTTCCCCCATACGCCGCACATCATCGCGCCGCGCACCACGCCGTCCCTGAGGTAATAAACCGTGCCTTTCCTGTTCTCCTCCGTCCAGTCCGCATAAGTCTCAAGGGAGGCGTCCACCTCCCCGACCGCCTCATAGCCGAACTCGAACAGGTCGGAGAAGAAATACGGCATATAATCATAAGGCTCATGCGCGCCCGCCATGTTCCTGCCGGCCTGCCTGCCCTGGTTCAGGGCGTTGTCCCAGTGCTCCACGCGCATCCTTTTGCCAAGCGCAATATAGGGGAAGTGCGCGTTGTCCCCGGCCGCGTATATGTCCGGGGCCGAGGTCTCCAGGTATTCGTTCACGGCGATGCCGTCTTCCAGCTTAAGAGAGGCGCTTTCCGCGAGGGCCGTTTCAGGCGATATCCCGATGCCGGCTATCAGCATCCCCGCTTCCAGCGCCCTGCCGCCCGCCGTGCGGACAAGGAACCCGTCCCTTTTTTTCTCTATCGAGGCCGGCCTGTCCTCATTCAGCACCGTTACGCCCTTCCTGATGAACTCCTCCTGCACGGCCTTGCCCAGATACGCCGGGAAGACCCTGCTTGCGATGTGCCCTTCCGGGAAAAGCATCGTCACCTTCACGCCGTTTACGCTCAGGGCCGCCGCGATCTCGGAGCCGATGAAGCCTCCGCCTATCACCAGCGCGGCCAGGCCTGTTTTCCGGCTCGTTTCCCTTGCTGCCAGGTAGTCATCGAGCGTCCTGAAATAACAGATGCCCTCCGTTTGGCCGCCCGGGATGGGGAGCCTGCGTGGCGCGCCGCCTGTGGCTATGAGCAGTTTTTTGTATGAATGCCTGCCGCCTTTTTCATCGGTTACAGTTTTCCCCACCGGGTCGACCGATACCGCTTTCCTGCCTTCAAGCAGGGTCACGCCGTTTTCCTCATAATACTTCCGGTCTTTTATGAATATCTCCTCTACTTTTTTCTTTCCGGACCACAGTTTTTTGGAAAGGGGGGGGCGGTCGTAAGGGAGATGCTTTTCAGCCCCCATTAGGAGGATGGGCCCGTTTCCGTCGATTTCCCTTATCCCGCCGATGGCAGAGGCCCCGGCTAGCCCCGCGCCTATGATGACATACTCGTATCTCCCGGCAGATAAAACCATTTTTGCGCGCCTCCTTGCAAAGTAATTGTGTGAAAAATGAAACACTTCCTTTGCCTTTAAAAAATTCTAGCAGGTTCGGAGTGCTTTTAAAGGGGAAAATGATATCCACTTGACAAGAAACGGTTATCAATTTAGAATTAATCTAAATGAGAGAAAAAGAGCATGCCAGAGCGCAGGACATATGCAGGGAGCTGGGGCTGAAGCTCACGCCCCAGAGGATGGCGATACTGGGCTACCTGGACGGAAACACCGCCCACCCCTCGGCCGAGGACATATACGCGGCCGTGTCCAGGCGGTTCCCCGGCATGTCGCTGGCCACGGTCTACAACACCCTTGCCTCACTGAGGGACAAAGGGAAGCTCCTTGAGCTCACCATAGACCCCTCCAAAAAAAGGTACGACCCGGACACCAGGGCCCATCATCACCTTATCTGCCTGGACTGCAAGCGTGTAAGCGATATAGACCATGAGTTTGACCTCGAGGTGCCGGACACCTTTGGCTACGAGATCACGGGCAACCACATCGAGTTCTATGGTCATTGCCCCGAATGCAGAGACAAAAAAAGCAAAAAAGAAAAAGCCCCTGCAAGGAGGTAAAAGAAAATATGTGTCTGGACCACAAGATACCGTGCAGTTGCGGGAAGGCGGCTGCCAGTTTCAACCTCAGGGACGACGCGATGCCGGTGGAGATAATAAGGGGGCTTTATTGCCCGGAGTGTTCAGCCGGACTGGCCGTGGACGCCTCCACGATGATAGCGGACAACGGCTGGGTCATCGACTACGACATGGAGATAGCCAGGTTCGCCGTTTTATCGAAAAAGTCCCTGCCACGGCAGGACCTCACCCCCGGATTCCTGTTTGACGAAGGGTACTGCACCTGGAAAGGTGTCTATCCGGGGGACGTGGAGGACTCGGCGGCGGAAAAGGCGGAGCTTCTCAGGCTCTGCAGCGAGGACAGGCAAAAATACGTGCTTGAGTTCAGGAAATGGGCGGTCGGCCGCATGGGGCGACTGGCCCAGGCCGGATGGAGGAAGGCCAAAGAGGCATAGCCGGGCTGGGAAAATGTCCCGCGAAAAGGCCAAAAAATAAAAAATCCACCCCCATTCCTTTATCTCTCTCCGGGAAATGGGGGCGGACCTGTTAAGTCACCGGATGCCGGCTTCTGCCGTGTCTAGTCGGCCTTTTCCTCCACGCTTTCCGCAAGGGAAAGGCTTTTTGTCTTTTTTATGAGGCCTTCCATGTACTGCTTGAACTTCTCCGGCACCAGCCATCTTATCCCCAGCTTGTCCGCCCATTTTATGATCCCCTGGTCGGCTGAGACCAGAAGCCCGTTCAGCTCCATGGCCAGAAGGACAAGGTCCACGTCCTCCTTGCTGTCTATGATTCCCTCGCGCAGCGCCTCCCGGTACTTGCGCCGGAGGTCCTGCACGATCTCGTCCACCCCCCTGCCCTCCGGGTTTCTGGCCGCGCGCTCCGCCAGCCTTAGGCCGCGGTTCACCCGCTCCCTGATGTCCTCCACCAGCTCGTAAAGCAGGTAGGCCGGCGTGGTGAGCTCGAACTTCTTTGGCGATTTCTGGTGCAGGTACACGAACAGTTCTCCTGGTATCTTCTCCGGCTCGATGAAATTCTTAAGCTCATTGAAGATGGAGGGCGGCATATAGAACTCAAAGGCGGTCGCCTGGGAGGCAAGCCCGAGGAAGTTCTCAAGCGCCGCCGTGGGGTTCGGGCCAAAACTGCGCCTCACGTCCGGGTTCACAAAGAGGCTTGTGTCCAGGACTACAGCGCTTTTTTTATCTTTAAAGCTTGCTTCTTCCATAGATATCAAACCTGTAGGAGTTCCATTTACCGCATCCGGGGCACCTGCCGGACCATTCCGCGGAGAGGTGCCCGCAGGAGCTGCAGCTGTAGAAAAGCCTGCTGGGCTGCATCTCGGCCGCCTTTTTGAAGGCGCGGGCGGCCTTTTCATAGCGTTCGCGCCTCATGTAGAGCTCCCCCATGAGGCTGCTGACGGCGGGGTAGTTCTCGACGGACTCAAGCCCCTTCAGGCTTTCAAGGGCGTCGTCGATCATCTCAAGGCGGTAGTAAAGCTTGGCCATCAGGAATTTAAGGAGCGAGTCGTTCGGATTGCCGATAAGGGTGTTTTGGTAGAGCTTGATTATCCGCTCCGGCTCCCCTTTGTTTATAAGCAGGTCCTCAAGCCTCGCAAGCAGGATGACGGAACAGGTCTGGGCATAGCCCCTCTCCAGAAATTCCACCGCCTGCTCGTCTTCTCCCTGGCCCAGGAGCACTTCAGCCGCTCCAAGGTAGGAAGGTATGAACTCCTTTTCGTACTTGAGCACCATCCTGAACAGTTTCCCCGAACGCTCCAGGTCGTTTGCCTCAAGCAGCTGCCTTGCGTGCTCATACCTGTATCCGCTCAGTCTCGCCTCCTCGGCCTTGCGCTCAGGCAGGTGCTCCAGTTTGAGTATCGCCCTTTGCACCTCCACCAGGTCCGCCCAGCGCTCCATCTTCTCAAGGATGGAGCGTTTCCTTTCAAGGGCGGAAAGGTTTTCCGGGTCCTGCTCCAGTATCTGCTCCGCGTAATTGAGAGCGCTGTCCCATCTGGAAAGGGCCTCCATCTCCTGCTCGAGCAGGAGGAGCGCTTCCATGCTCTTCCCATCGGATGAGGCAAGCGCGCGTTTGTAGTGCTCCGCTGCCTTTTCATGCTGGCTGGAAAAGGCGTATATGTCCCCCATCCTCAGAAGGGCGTCCGTATGCTCCGGGGCCTGGCCCAGTATGGTCTCCAGTATCTCCCTTGCCCCCTCCCTGTTGTTTGCCAGTATCTGGTTTATGGCCTTCGAATAAAGCCCCTCAAGCCACTCCTCTTTTTTCTGCCTTTTGACGTGGCTATAGTTGTCTATGTAGCGCCTGGTGTCCCTGAGCGCAACAAGGATGAGCATCAGGAAGACCCCCGAGATCACGGAGAAAAGGATAAGCCCGATCTTTGGAACCGAGTACGTGCCGGAAAAGGGAACATGTATCAGCGTGGTATCGTAGTTGTAGATGGAAAACAGGGCCACAACGCCAAAAAAGACCGCCAGTATGAAAACCGATATCTTGCTCATGGCCTAGGCGTGATGGTACCCCCTGCCTTTTATGATGCTTAGCCCGCGGTAGATCTGCTCAAGGAGCACCACCCTGGCCAGCTCGTGGGGAAATGTCATCGGAGAGAGAGAAAGCCTCATGGAGGCGGCCTCCTTCACCTGGGAGGAAACGCCGAAGGGCCCGCCCACGACGAACCGGCAAGTGGCCCCCCTGTCCAGGAGCCGCTCCCGGAGCAGCTCCGCAAACTCCACGGAGCTCATCTTCTTTCCGGCCTCATCGAGCAGGATGAAAAAATCCCCGGCCTGCCTGAGTATCCTTTCGCCTTCCCTGCGCAGCCCCGCAGAAAAAAACGCGCCCCGGCCATCCGGCCCCGCGCCTTTTTCCTCTTTTATCTCCATGACCTCTATGTCCGCCATCGTCCCGATGTCCTTAATATACTTTTTTATGGCCTCTTTTATGAACTTCTCCCTGGTCCTGCCAACCCAGAAGAGGCTTATCTTCATCCCTGCTTCCCGGCTTCGTCCGCCGGGGCCCCTGGGCCGCCCGGCGCCTCCAGGTGCGGGGCATCGAGCCAGAGCTTCTCCAACTCGTAGAAGGCCCTGGTCTCCTCATCGAAGATGTGCACCACAACGTCCGCAAAGTCTATGAGTATCCATTTGGCGTTCGAGACCCCCTCCACCCCCATCGGCCTTATGCCCCTGGCCTTGAGCGTCTCCACGATATGGTCGGAGATGGTCTTCACCTGGGTGGAGCTCGTGCCTGAGCAGATCACAAAATACTCGGTGAACGAGGTCAGCCCCTCCATGTCCAGCACCGTCACGTCCGATGCCTTCTTGTCGGCGGCAAGCCCCGCTATGAGGAGCGCCTTGCCCTTGCTGTCCAGATCCTCTTTCTTGTTTTTAACCTGTGTCAAAAATTTACCCGCCTGAAGGTCTGAAATCAAAAATCAAAAAAAATCAAAATTTTATTTTGTTCTGAATTATAAAAGATAGGACTTGTTCTGGCAACAGGTATCTGGGACTTCTGCCGGCCTTAAGCAGCGCCCTTATCTGCCTTGCCGCTATATCAAGCCCCGTCACCTTTACAAGGTGCAGCACCCTGCCGCTTGCGAGCCTCAGCCGCACCGGCCTGCCTGTCGGTTGCGCCTCGAGGGCGGCTATCTGCCTTTTCTTTTTTGACAGGTCTTTCTCCTTAAGGACAAAAGGCGAACCGGGCACGCCCGCGAAGGTATAGCCGGGCCGCGACACTACCACGAAGTCCGCAAGCTCGATAAGCCTGTCCGGCCTCCACCACAGATGAAGGTCCAGGAAAACGTCGGTCCCGGTGATAAAAAAAAGCCTGCGCCCCGGATGCATTTCCGAAAGCTTTTCAATGGTGTTTACCGTGTAGGAAGGGCCGGGCTTGCCGCACTCAAGGTCCGAGGCCTCAAAGAAGGGGTTGCCCGCCACGGCCAGCTTCACCATTTCCAGCCGCTTGCGCGCGGGGACCAGCCCGGAGCTGCCCTTCAGGGGCGGGGTGCCGGCAGGCACAAACAGCACCTTTTCAAGCCCCATTGTCTCCCTCACCTCTTCGGCCACCCTCAGGTGGCCCAGGTGCACGGGATTGAACGTGCCGCCGATTATGCCAATGCCGGATGGCCTTTTCCGCTCCTTCAGCCTTTTTTCCGGCCTCCGTTTTCCTTGCTGTTTTTCCTGTCCCCTCTCCACTATGTGGCGATATCGTTTCCAACGGAGGGTATATCTTTGCCGTAGACACGGGCAAGTATCTCTCCCGCCCCCTGTTTAATAAGGGATTCGGCAAGTCCTATGCCCAGGCTTTCGGCCCCGGCCGGGTCGCCTTCAACGCCCTCCTTTATCGTCCTGGAGCCGGAAGGGTCTCCGACCAGGCCGTCCATGATGAGCTTTTTCCCGGTGGAATCGAACCTGGCGTATGCGGCTATCGGCACCTGGCAGCCCCCCTCGAGCCTGAGAAGGAATGCCCTCTCCGCCCTTACGGCAACAGCGGTCTCATGGTGGTTCAGGCGGGCAACAAGCCCGTTCACCTCCGGGTCCTCGCGCCTGCACTCTATGCCCACCGCCCCCTGCCCTATCGCGGGCAGCATGACATCGGCAGGAATGGCCTCCGTTATCCTGTCCTCGAACCCGAGCCGCTTCATCCCGGCAACCGCAAGCACGATGGCGTCGTATTCCCCCTCGTCCAGTTTCCTGAGCCTTGTGTCCAGGTTCCCTCTGAGGCTGCTTATCCTGAGGTCCGGCCTCGACTTAAGGAGCTGGCAGGTGCGCCTGAGGCTGCTTGTGCCTATGTGCGCGCCTTCGGGCAGGTCCGCAAGCCTTTTAATGTTCCTTCTCTTCCCGCAGACAAAGGCGTCTCCCGGGTTTTCCCGCTTGCAGATAGCCGCAAGGTGGAGCTCGCAGGGCAGTTCCGTCGGCACGTCCTTCATGCTGTGCACGGCAATGTCCGCCCTCCGTTCGAGCAGCGCTTCCTCTATCTCCTTGACGAAAAGCCCCTTCCCGCCCACCTGCGCGAGCGCCACATCCAGTATCTTGTCTCCGGTCGTCTTTATTATGTTAAGCTCGATCTCAAGGGACGGCTCCAGTTTCTTGAGCTCGGATTCAACCCACCGGGCCTGCCAGAGGGCGAGTTTGCTGCCGCGTGTTCCGATGACCAGCTTTTTCATTCAGTCTCCGTTCAGGTCGTAGAGTTTTCTAATCATGGCTACAACTTGGTCCCTCTCCTCGACGTCTTCCTTGAGGGCGGCCGTGGGTGAATGGATAAGCTTGTTGACGATGGCCGAAGCCATCTGCCGGACGGCGCCCTGCTGCCTCTCATCGAGCTCCAGCCGGTTAAACAGCCTCTCGAGCTCCGCCTCGCTTATCCTCTGGGCCTTCTGCCTCAGGGCCACCACGGTGGGTATGCTCTGGAGGGAAGCCACCCAGCGCTCAAACACCTCCACCTCGCCGCTTATGATGTCCTCGGCCTTCTGCGCCTCCTTGTTCCGCTCGTTTTTGTTCGAGTCCACAACCCCCTGGAGGTCGTCCACGTCGTACAGGTAGACGTTTTCCAGGCCGTTTATCTTAGGGTCGATGTTCCTGGGCACCGATATGTCTATCAGGAAAACGGGGCGCTGCTTGCGCTCCTTCATTATGTTATGGAGGTCCTGCTTGAACACAACGTAATTTGGGGCCCCCGTGGAGCAAAGCACAATGTCCGAGCGGACCATCTCGTCCTTGAAGCCCGAAAAAGGCACCGCCCTGCCCTTGAAGTCCTGGGCAAGCTCGCATCCCCTTTCGTAGGTCCTGTTGGCCACCACTATCTCCTTTACCCCGTTGTTCATCAGGTGCCGCGCGGCCAGCTCCGCCATCTCTCCCGCGCCAAGCAGCAGGACGGACTTGTCCACCAGGTCGTTGAATATCTTCCTTGCAAGCTCCACGGCGGCAAAACTTATGGAGACGGCGTTCTCGGCGACCCTGGTCTCCGTGCGCACCCTTTTGGCCACCGAGATGGCCTTTTTCATGAGCTTGTTCATAAGCACGCCCGTTGTCTTCCTGTCCAGGGCAAGCTGGAAGGAGTCCTTGACCTGCCCCAGTATCTGGGGCTCTCCAACCACCATGGAGTCCAGGCTCGAGGCCACGCGGAAGATGTGCCTTACAGCCTCGGAATCCGTATGGAAATAAAGGGCCTTGTCAAGAAGCCCCTCCGGTATGGAATGGAAGGAGCTTATGAAACGCTTTACCTGGCGGGTGGCCTCCTCCGGCTCATCGACGCCCATGTATATCTCCACACGGTTGCAGGTGGAGATTATCATGGCCTCTTTCACCCGGGACAGTGCCAGCAGGGCCTCCAGGCCCTGCCCCATCTTCTCTCCGGTAAAGGCCAGCTTCTCCCTTACCTCTACGTCAGCGCTCTTGTGGTTTAATCCCGCAACAAGAACCTTCATGAAAGGCAGCCCTCATAGAAAAACATGCTGCCCCTTCTGCAGTAGGGCCAACCCGGCAAAGGCCCCGATGATGGTCAGAAAGCCCAGGATGGAAAGGGCCGCCGCCCTCTTGCCGCGCCAGCCCCGCTGGAGCCTGGCGTGCAGCACGATGCCGAAGATAAGCCAGGTGACCAGGGCCCATACCTGCCTGGGTTCCCAGCTTATGTAACTGCCCCAGGCGTTGTCCGCCCATATGGAGCCGCTTATTATCGCGACCGTGAAGAGGGGAAACCCAACGGTAACCAGCCTGTAGTTGATCTCGTCAAGCATATGAAGGGACGGGAGCCGTGAGAACAGTCCCCCAAGCCGCTTGCTCTTCACATAATGCTCCTGCACCAGGTACATGACCCCCACCCCTGCGGCCAGCGCAAATGCCGCGTTGGCCAAAAAGGCAAAGACGGTGTGCACCCCCAGCCAATCGCTCCTTAGCATCGGGGGCAGCGGCTTCGCCTCCGGGGGCAGGATGAACGAGACGAACATCAGGAGAAAGGCCATGGGCGTTATGAAAGAACCCAGGAGCCCCAGCTTGTAACGGTACTCCAGGATGAAAAAAAGCAGGAATATGCACCATGCAAAAAAAGATGTCGCCTCCCTGGGGTCTACGAAAGGCACATGCCCCATGGAAAAACCCCTGTAAAAGATGTAGACCGTGTGGAAACCAAAGCCGATGGCCGCCGATAGCAGCATGAGCTTTGGGAAGGTCTTTGTGCTTCTTGAGAGGTCCAGGAAGGAGAAAAGCATCGCGCAGAAATAAAAGGCGAGGCTTATGTCAAATATTATTGAGCCCATCAGTCTTCCGTAACAGTCCCCTTCCCATCTATTCCAGGCATGCGCTTGAACACCTCATCCGCGCATAACTCCAAGCTGCCGCAGAAGACCGCGTCTTTTCTTATGATCTCCGCGGGGATGCAGGCCCCTTCGGGCCGGAACACTATATCGGCCCCGCGCAGGGCGGCCTCCGCCCCGCTTTTGAAAAAAGAGGCGCTCATAAATATTACAATATCGGGCTTTAAAAGCTCAACGGCGCTGTTGCCTTCCACGAGGACCACGCTGCACCCCTCCAGATGATCCATTGCCATGCGGAGGGCCTCTTCCAGGTCGGCCCCGCCGGGGCTGCTGACCCAGACCGCGCGGACGGCCCCGGCCTTAAGCACCCTGGCAGTGTCTTTTCCTTCTTCACGCAGGACTTCGGGACTGGTCACTACGGAGGTATAGATGCCCGTCTTCGTGAACTTGATGGCCCCCCAGGGGCCTGCGGCCGGATGTCCTGAGCCGCCAGGCGTTTCCCTGAAATTGTCGTGCGAAGCGGAGGCCTTGACCTCCGGCACGCCGCGCCGCGCGGCCTCGCTCAGGAGCTCCTCGGCCATGGCGGTCTTGCCGGAGCCGCTTCCGGCCCCGCATATGCCGATCAAAAAAGGGGGCTTCGCCGGCCTTTTTGCTGCCAGGAAACCGGCCATTACTCCCCGGAGGTTTCCTCCCTTTTTTCTTCCTTGAAGCCGCAGCTCTTCTCCGGGCAGAATACCGTGGCGCCCTCCCTGCTCCTTTTCTCAAGAAGATAAGGGCTGCCGCAGGCGGGGCAGGCCCGGTTCACGGGGCGGTACCACGATATGAACTTGCAGTTGGGATAGTTGCCGCAGCTGTAAAAGAGCCTCCCTTTCTTGGAGCGGCGCTCCACGACGTCGCCGCCATCCAGAGGGCACTTTACGCCAAGGGACACGGGCTTGGTGGTCTTGCATTCAGGGTATTTTGAGCAGGCAAGGAATTTTCCGAACCTCCCGGTGCGCAGCACCATAGGGGCGCCGCATTTTTCGCAGACCTCGCTTGTCTGCTCCACGGCCTGCTTCTCTCCATCAAGCGGACGGGTGAAGCGGCAAGCGGGGTAGCCGCTGCAGGCCAGGAACCACCCGTGCCTGCCCCACCTCTTCACCATCGGCAGCCCGCAGCTTTCACATTTCTCCTCCGTCATGACGTCTTCGGGCCGCACCTTGCCGGGCGTCTTCAGGGCCGTCTCAAGGTCTTGGCTGAAGGGCTGATAAAAATCCCTTATCACCTTGGGCCACTTCATCTTGCCCTGCTCGATCTGGTCCAGCTCGTCTTCCATCCGGGCCGTAAAGCCCACGTCCATGAGCTCAGGGAACTTTTCCACGAGAAGGTCATTTACCAGGACGCCCAGGTCGGTTGGCTTGAACTTCCCCGCCTCCTTGGTGACATATTTCCTGTCCTGAATGGTCGAGAGTATGGCCGCATAGGTGCTGGGCCGCCCTATGCCCTTTTCCTCTAGGGTCTTTACGAGGCTTGCCTCGGTGTACCTTGGCGGCGGCTGCGTGAAATGCTGGTCCGGCCTCAGCTCCAGGAGTTTCAGCGCCTCGTTTTCCTCCAGGGGGGGAAGAAGCCCCTCTTCCTCCTCGCTGGCGATGTCCTTGTAAAGGGTCAAAAACCCGTCGAACCTGACGACCGTCCCGCTTGCCTTGAAGACGGCCGCATTTTTTTCTTTTTCCTCTTTGCCATCTCCTGTGGAGGAGATGGTAAACGCGGTCTGCTCAAGCTGCGCGTGTGCCATCTGGCTTGCCAGGAACCTGTTCCAGATGAGGCTGTAGAGCCTGATCTGGTCCTTTGACAGAAACGGCTTCACCGCCTCCGGAGACCTTTCCATGTACGTTGGCCTTATGGCCTCGTGGGCCTCCTGCGCAGATGCCTTGCTCTTGTATTTAGGGGGTTTTTCAGGCAGATATTTTTCCCCGAAGCGGGCGGATATCAGATCCCTGGACCACTGCTGCGCCTCCTGGGCCACGTTCACCGAATCGGTCCTCATGTATGTGATGAGGCCGACGGAGCCCTCCTCGCCCAGCTCTATGCCCTCATATAGCTGCTGGGCAAGGACCATGGTCTTTTTGGCCGAGAACTGCAGGCGCTGGAAGGCCTCCTGCTGAAGCGTGCTTGTTATGAAGGGGGGCGCGGGGGAACGCTTCCTGAGCTTTTTTTCGACCCCGGCAAGCACATAATCAAGGCCCCTGGCGAACTCCGCCGCCCTCCGGGCCTCCTCCTCGGTGCGAAGGAGAAACTTCTTCTCTCCCGTCCTCGTGTTCCGCTCAATGACAGGCTCTCCGTGCAGCGTGTGCAGCCTCGCGGAAAAACCTGCGCCTGCTTTTTCAGGAAAATCCTTCGACGGAGCGAACATGCCCTCGACGGACCAGTATTCCTCCTGCTTGAACCCCTCTATCTCGCGCTCCCGCTCGACCACCAGCCTTACCGCGACCGACTGCACCCGCCCGGCGCTAAGCCCCTTCCTTACCTTTCTCCAAAGCAGGGGGGAAAGCTCATAGCCCACAAGCCGGTCGAGCACCCTCCTTGCCTGCTGGGCATCGACCATGTGGGCGTCTATCTCTCCCGGGTGCTCCATCGCCTCCCTCACCGCCTTTTCGGTGATCTCGTGGAAGCTGACCCTGTAGAGTTTTTTGTCTTTGGCCTTGCTGCCTTTTCCGTCGCCCAGCTCCGAGGCGATATGGTACGCGATGGCCTCTCCCTCTCGGTCCGGGTCCGGGGCCAGGAACACCTTTTCGGCCTTCTTCGAGGCCGCCTTGAGCTCCCTTACCACTTTCTCTTTCCCCGGGATTATCACATACCTGGGCTCAAAATCCCTTTCCTTGTCAACGCCCAGTTCCTTCTCCGGCAGGTCCTTTATATGCCCTACGGACGCCTTAACGGAAAATTCCTTTCCGAGGATCTTGTTCAGCGTGCGCGCCTTTGCGGGCGACTCTACGATTACAAGAAAACTCATATCCTGGCTCTCCAGTCCTTCAACTATATTGAAAGAAACAAATTATTTTTAAAAATTTTTTATTGCCTGATGGTCCGTGAAGCACGGACCGCAGGCAAAAAAGTCGCCTTTCACGCATTTTAGCAGATAAAGAATTTTTTTCCAGCAGCCTGCTTCACAATTCCCTTGAGTTCCAGATGAAGAAGAAGGCCCATTATCTGAGGCGCCCCCATGCCAAGCTGCCTGGCTAGCTCATCTATGTGCACCGGCTCCGGGCCAAGCGCCTCCACAACCCGCCTTTCCCCGGGGTCTAGCGAGGTCTTAAGCTGCCCCTGTCTTGCGGGCCCCTGCCATAGCGCCTCCGCCGAGGGGGCCCGCCCGTTTCCTGAGCTCAAGCGGTCCAGATCCAAAAACCCCTTCAGAACCGGGGCAAGCTCCTCTATGATGTCATCTATGCCGGTGACCATCTTTGCCCCGTTCTTTATGAGCTCGTTGGTGCCGCTTGAGACCGATGAGCTTATGTTGCCCGGCACCGCGAAGACCTCCTTGCCCTGCTCAAGCGCGCAATTGGCCGTGATCAGGGAGCCGCTGCCCTTGCCGGCCTCCACAACGAGCACTCCCAGCGAAAGCGCGCTTATGATCCGGTTTCTCCTTGGAAAGTTCTCCCTGCTGGGCCCGGTGCCTGGCGGGAACTCGCTCAGCACGGCGCCGGATGAGGCCAGGCTCTGCATCAGGGCATGATTTTCAGGCGGGTAAGGCACATCCAGGCCGGAGCCCATGACGCCTATGCTCCTTCCGCCCGCCCTGAGCGCGCCCTTGTGGGCCGCCGAGTCTATCCCCCTTGCCAGCCCGCTTACTATGGTAAAACCCTTTTTTGCCAGACCGGCGGCTATGTTTTCGGCATGAAGCCTGCCGTAGTGGGTGGGCGTCCTGGTCCCGACAATGCCGATGGCGAATTTGTCCTCCTCGAGGACATCCCCCTTCATGTAAAGGACGGGCGGGTAGTCGGGTATGTCCATGAGCGGAGCCGGGTACTCCGCGGAGCCGGCAGCGAGGACCTTTATCCCGGCCCGGCCTGCGCGCTCAAGCATGCCGCGGACGTCCTCCCATCCCGAAAACCCTGATATGCCGCCGGCCCTCTTTTGGCCAATGCCAGAGGCCAAAAGCCGTTCCTTCGGGGCCTCGAACACCGCCCTGGCGCTCCCGAAGGAGGCGATCAGCTTCTTTATGGTCAGCGGCCCTATGTCCGGTATGGAAGCCAGGGCCACAAGAAATTCAATCTCCCTGGCCTTCTGCGTCTTTGCGTTCATACTTTCAAATGAATGGAGACAAAGCAAACATCTCTCAGGACCCGGGACGCAGGAGCTTTTCCACCCTCAGCCTTAGGGCGTTCAGCTTGATAAAGCCCTCCGCGTCCTTCTGGTCGTAGATGTTTTCCTCCTCGAAGGTCGCCAGGTCCGGATGGTAAAGGCTCCTGGGGGATTTTCTGCCGGTGACGGTGAGGCCGCCCTTGTAGAGTTTCAGCCTGGCCGTGCCTGTAACATTCTCCTGCGCCTGGTCCATGAGCCCCTGCAGGAGCCGCCTTTCCGGTGAGAACCAGAAACCGTTATAGACAAGCTCGGCGTACTTGGGAACAAGCGCGTCCCTCTGGTGGAGGGACTCCCTGTCCATCGTTATGGACTCCACAGCCCTGTGCGCCGCGTGCAGCACCGTGCCTCCGGGGGTCTCATACACCCCTCTGGACTTCATGCCTACAAAGCGGTTTTCAACCAGGTCCACACGGCCTATGCCGTTTTCCCCGGCGATGCCGTTCAGGGTCCTCAATATCTCAAACGGGCCCATCTTTTTGCCGTCCACCGCAACTGGATTCCCTCTGTCGTATTCGACCTCTATGGTCCTCGGGGCGTCTGGGGCCTTCTCGGGCGGCACCGCCATGGTGTACATGTCCGGCGGGGGCGCGGCCCAGGGGTCTTCAAGGACGCCGCCCTCATAGCTGATATGGAACAGGTTTCTGTCCGTGCTGTAGGGTTTTTCCTTCGTCGCCGTCACCGGGATGCCGTTTGCGGAGGCGTATTCAATGAGGCCCTGGCGGGACTTGAAGGGCCAGACCCTCCACGGCGCTATTATCTTGATGGCCGGGTTCAGGGCATAGCAGGTAAGCTCGAAGCGCACCTGGTCATTTCCCTTGCCGGTGGCCCCGTGGGCAACCGCCCCGGCCCCTTCCTTGCCGGCTATCTCTATCAGCCTTTTGGCTATGAGGGGCCGCGCTATGGAAGTGCCCAGGAGATAGGAGCCCTCGTAAACAGCGTTTGCCCGGAGCATGGGGAAGACATAGTCGCGCACGAACTCCTCCCTCAGGTCCTCTATGTACACCTTCGAGGCCCCGGTCTTAAGCGCCTTGCCGTCCAGGCCGCCAAGCTCCTCCTCCTGTCCCAGGTCCGCGCAGAATGCGATGACCTCCGCCCCATATGTGTCCTTGAGCCATTTGATGGCAACCGAGGTGTCAAGCCCCCCGGAATATGCAAGCACTATTTTCATCGTGCGTCCTTTCGAAAAAAGAAAATTTTTTATTTTTTTATTTTTCCGCCTTTCCCCTGTGCCTTGCCCGGGGGAAAAGGCGCAAACAAGGCAAAAAAAACCATAGCACAAAACAAAATCAAATGTAAACGCGCCGGCCCGCCTGTTTTCGGTCTCCGCAGGGGTGAAAAGGCAAAATGGGCCGCGGACCGCGCTACCTGACTATGAGGTACTCCGCCGCGGCCACCGCGAACACCGCCACCGCCGCCGGGATGGACCTTTTGTACATGCCCCAGAGGTCCGCCTTGAAGTATTCCCTTGAGAGTATCAGGCATACGTGCACCGGGCTTAGCAGCACCCCCAGGAAGCCGCAGGCGAAGGCAAAGGATATGGCATGCGGCGCGCTTCCACCCGGCAGGGCCATTAAAAGCGGAAATGTCGCCCCCACGAACGCCATCGTATGGCCGGTCAGCAGGCCCGCCAGGAAAGGCAGGGCGAAAAGCAGGGCCATAAGCGGGATCCTTTCCTCCACCAGAAAGCGTCCCAGGTTGGCAACCGCACCCGAGCTTATGAGGACCTGCTTGAATACCATGACCCCGGCTATCAGGAGCAGGACATCCACGGACAGCGAGTGCACGGCCGTCCTCCATACCTCGGCCGGGCCGTAACGGTAAAAAACGAACAGGCCCGCGAGGGCGGCAAGGATCGCCCACTGGAACTCCATCCCGAAAATTATCACCATGGCCAATATGGAAAAGATGGGCAGAAAGTTCAGGAGCGAAAAAGCAAAGTTTTTGTTTTTAAAGCCCTTTTGCTTTTTTGGCTTTTCCTGTTTTTTTTGCCCTGACGGCCTGCCGCCGATGTCCCTGAGCCCGAATACAAAGCCCGTTGCTGCAACCCCAAGGGCGTATGGCAGGTTGTAAAACATGAGAAGGGGCAGCTTTATTCCCGTAACCGCCCCGGCAAGGACGATTCCCGGATAAAGGGGCAGCACGTATTCCCAGGGGTGCCTGAACCAGTAGTTCAAAAACCCCTTCTGCTCCGCCGGAAGCCCCAGCCCCCTGGACGCCTCCTCGACCATGGGCGCGGAGAAATATGCGCCCCCCATGGCCGGCAGGGTTCCTATGAGAAGCGGCATGGATGCGATGAGCGCCCTCTTGCCCCTCAGAAACGCCTTCGAGGAGTTCATCATCCCCTCCAGTATCTTTTTTTCCCTGAGGACAAGCTCAAACCCCCGTATCGCGGTAAGGGCCAGGGCCACCTTCCAGGTATCGGGGTTTGTTATCAGCGCCGTTTTCAGGGCGGAAAGCACTGAGCGCACCGGCATAAGATAAAGGAGCGCAAGCAAAAGGGAGCCAAGGAGAAGCACCGTCCCCGCCCGGACTTTCTTTCTTACAAGAACGATCAGAAAAACGAGCACGGCCAGTATCCTTACGAGGTCCTTCATTTGCCGGGGCCCTCCGCCTTCCCGGGTGCGCTGGGGAAAAAATCGATAAGCATTGCCCGGAGCTCCACGAGCCGGGCCAGCTCCGCCACAAAAAGCCTGTACTGCCTGCCGTTTCCCAGACGCATGGAATCCAGAAGCGGCTCGCAGAAATACCATGTGCACCTGAAAGGCCGCCTCCACCTGGGAAGGGCGCAGCCGGAAACCTCAAGCAGGCTGCATACCTCATCCGCAGCACCGCTTGCGGGCTTCGCCTGCGCGCCAAGCGCCAGGTAAAACAAATAGTCCTCCCGCTCCGGCGTGCCGTGCTTGTTTGCGCAGCAGACCTTTTTGCAGCCGGGGCAGACCTCTGCCGTGTGCCTTTCTATATAAGGGCTCAGTCTTTCAAAAGACTCCGCCATGAGGCGGGCCAGGCCTTCGGGTTTTTTTGCCTCTGTTTTTGTTTCTGTCTTCATCCTGTCATCGGCAGGCATCATGTAGTATAAAACAGCCAGGTGTATTATAAATCCATACACCCGGGGCCAAAAGTCCTCCTGTCCTTACCTGTGTTTAATTTAAAAACAACCACTTGCATTTCGGGCACACATATTGCTTTATGATTTATGTTTTAATAAAAGGAGGTCGTGTCGATGTCAGCTGTCAAAAAGAAAAAGATACTGGTTGTGGATGACGACCCCGTAGTGGGACTTAGCTGCAAAAGGATACTGGGGGCGGAAGGCTACACGGTAAACACGGTCACCAGCGGGGCCGAGGCCATAAAGAGGCTGGGCTCCGAAGAGGTGGACCTCCTCATATCGGACATCAGGCTGCCCGATGTGCACGGGATCGAGGTTCTGGGGGAGGCCCGGGTCGTCCAGCCGGGGACGGACGTAGTGATGATAACCGGATACCCCACTCTCGAAGACGCCAAGGAGGCCGTCAGGCTCGGCGCCTTTGAGTTCCTTGAAAAACCCTTCACACCCGAGTTCATGAAAAACATCGCCGCGAAGGTTTTCGATAAAAGGGGCTGGATACTGCGCAAGGCCTTCATAGACCAGTTCAGGCAGTATGTGACGGTGGCCTCCGAGCTTGACGAGCGGGCCATCTATTACAAGGACGGGATATGGGCGAGGCCTGTCCAGGGCGGCTGGGAGATAGGCTTTGATGTGAGGCAGTGGTACCTTGGCGGACACCTCCTTTATATAGACCTTATAGACCAGCCCGAGGTCATCTCCGGAGAGACCTTCGCAAGGGTGCTGCTTGGCGAAGGAAAGATAATAGAGCTCAAGTCCCCCATGAGCGGCATTGTGACGGGCAGGAACGAGAGGGTGAATGAGACGCTGCCCGGCTTTGTGCAGGAATGTCTTCAGGAAAACTGGCTTGTATGGCTTCTTCGTGTAAAAACCACCGGCGCGGGCGTTTAACGGCCATGGCGCACGGAGGCAAAAAAGAAGGCCCTGGCGGCGGGCAGGACATCTACTTCCCGCTGAACGGCGGGGATTTTTCAGATGCCGGGGCCGGCTCAAAGAGCCTGCGCTCGGAGCTTGCGGCCCTCGGCGTGCCGGCCCAGGTAATCAGGCGGGCGGCCATCTGCGCCTTCGAGGCGGAGATAAACGTCATAATCCATGCCGTGGCGGGGAGCCTGCATTACCTGATAGAGGGCGATGTCCTTACGATAACGGTCACCGACATGGGGCCGGGCATTGCGGACGTCGGGCTTGCCATGAAGGAAGGCTACACGACCGCGCCCGACTGGGCCAGGGAATTCGGCTGGGGCAGCGGCATGGGCCTGCCCAACATAAAAAAGAACGCCGACGCTCTTGTGATAGATTCTGTGCCCGGCGAAGGCACGACGCTCGAGATCACAATAAATCTGGCATCACCATCTTGAAAAATGCAAGGCAGGAATAAATGACGGTACAGGAACTCATAACCAGGCTTGGCCTGGACCTTAAAAACAACGGCTGCGTCGAGGCGGCCGTAAACGGCTGCTATGCAAGCGACATGCTCTCCGACGTCCTTGCAAACGGCAAGGAAGGCAACATCTGGATAACGAGGCAGACACATCCGAACGTGGCGGCGGTTGCCGCCATAAAGGGCCTCTCCGGGATAATAGTGACGGGCGGCAAGCAGATCGAGGAGGAGACCCTGGAGAAGGCCGCCTCGGAATGCATACCGGTAATGAGCACCCCCCTTCAGACCTATGATATGGTCGGGATGCTCTACAATCTTCTTTTGAAAAATGAGGAAAGGTGACAGCTCAACGCCTCTTCACCGCAGACCTGCACATACACAGCTGTCTGTCTCCATGCGCGGAGCTGGACATGACGCCGGTAAGGATCATGCGCAGGGCCGCGGAGGCGGGGCTGGACATAGTGGCCATCGCGGACCACAACTCCTGCGAAAACCTGGAGGCCGCAGCCAGGGCCGCCCTGAGGACAGGCGTCTTCCTGGTGCCCGCAATGGAGATAACCTCAATGGAAGAGGTCCATGTGCTTGCCCTTTTTGATACGCTTGAGGCCGCCTTCAGGATGCAGGAGGAGGTCTACAGCGGGCTGGACGGTCTTTACGGGGGAAAACCCGCAGGCGGCAGCCGGGCGGCAGGCCTCCCGCCGTTCGGGCAGGTGCTGGTCAACGAGGAGGACGAGGTAATGGGATTTTGCGGCAGGCTCCTTGCTGGGGCCACGGGCATAAGGCTTTCGCGCCTGGTGGAGGCCATCCACGGCCTTGGCGGGGTGGCGGTGGCAAGCCATGCCGACCGGGGTTCCTTCAGCGTCACTTCCCAGCTTGGCTTCATTCCGGAAGACCTGGCCTTCGATGCGGTCGAGCTCTGCGGAGAGGGAGAAAGGCAGTCCCGGGGGCTCCGCTTCTCCGATGCCCACAGGCTTGAGGACATCGGACGGAAAAGGACAAGATTTCTGATTGAGGAGGCAAGCCTGAAGGAAATAGCCCTTGCCCTCAAAGAGGCAGACGGAAGAAAGGCGGTTTTTGACTGAAATGGAAGACCTTTCGCTGCATATCCTGGACATCGCTGAAAACTCGATAAACGCCGGGGCCACAAGGATAGTCATACGGATAGAGGAGGACCTGGCCAGGGACATCTATTCGCTCAGCGTGGAGGACAACGGCCGGGGCATGGACGGCGAGGTCCTGCCCAGGGCGGAGGACCCGTTCTTTACTTCATGGGAAGACCGGAAAAACGGGAAGCGTTTCGGGCTGGGGATACCGCTGCTCAAGCAGGCGGCCCTGGAATGCGGCGGGGAGTTCCGGCTGGATTCGGAGCCGGGCCGGGGCACCACGCTATTGGCCTCCTTCAGGCACAGCCATGTGGACAGAAAACCGCTGGGGGACCTGGGGGCCACCATGCTCTCGCTGATGTGCGGCCACCCGGAGATAAGATACGTCCTGTTCTATGACGTCATCAACAGCGGGGAGACGGGCGGCGGCTTCCATTGCGGGTTTGATTCCGGGGCGCTTGTGGAGGAGCTTGGAGATACGCCCGTGAACCTGCCTGAGATACTGCTTCTGGTAAAGGACTCCATAAACCGCGCCATCGCCCAGGGCAGACAGCAGGCAAAGATAACGGCAAAGAGTCATAATAGGATTTAATGACCCCTTTATCTGTTCAAGGAGGATTTTAGTGAAATGAAAGGCAGCATTCTGGTTGTCGATGACGAGGAAGTGGTGCTTAAAAGCTGTGAGCGCATACTGAAGCCGGAGGGGTACGATGTGAGCACCGCGCTTTCGGCCCTCAGGGCCATCGAGATGCTCGAAGGCGCAAAACCTTACGACCTTGTCATAACCGATATAAAGATGCCCGGCATGGACGGGATGGAGTTCATGCGGAGGCTCAGGTCCAAAAACCCGGAGATATGCGTCGTGCTCATTACCGGGCACCCGTCGCAGGAGAGCATAAAAGAGGCCCTCACCCTGGGCATCATAGACTACCTGCCCAAGCCGTTTTCTCCGTCGCTTCTCGTGGAGACCGCCGCAAAGGCAATGGAGGTGAGGAAGAAATCGGCGAAGGCGGAAGCGCAGGATTTCACCGGGGACATGGCCGAAAAGCTGACCGCGATAATAGACAAGCACAAGGACAGGCCGGGGAGCCTTATCCCGGTGCTCCAGGAAGCGCAGGAGCTTGTGGGCTACCTGCCGCCCGTAGTGCAGAGGCACATAGCCCGCGGGCTGAATGTGCCGGTAAGCGAAGTGCACGGGGTGGTCTCCTTCTATTCTTTTTTCACGATGAAGCCCAAGGGCAAACACAACGTAAGGGTCTGCCTGGGCACCGCGTGCTACGTGAAAAGGGCGGAGGAGATACTGGCGAGGCTCAAGGAGCATCTGCAGATAGACATCGGGGAGGTCACGGCCGACAAGAAATTCTCGCTCGAGAGCGTAAGGTGCCTTGGTGCATGCGGTCTTGCCCCGGTGGTCGTGGTGGACAAGGACACCCACGGTTCCGTGAACCCGGTGAAGACGCTGGACATACTGGCCCAATACGAACAATGAGGGCTTGCCCAAATACGAACAATGATGAGAGCGGCAGGAAAAAACTGGGCCGCAGCCCAAAAGGAGGCGTTTTTTCATGCAAAAGCTGACCATAGACGACCTGAAAAAGATCAAGGAGAAGTATGAGGCCACCTTCACCCTTAGGCACGGCAGCTACAGGGCGAAAGTGACCATACACATGGGCACATGCGGGATAGCCGCCGGGGCCAGGGAAGTAATGAGCGCCCTCGTTGAGGCCCTCGCGCAGGCCGGCGTCAAGGACGTCGTGGTCACGGCATCTGGCTGCGCGGGGCTTTGCAGCAAGGAGCCCATGGCCACGGTGGAGCTCGTGGGCCAGGCGCCTGTCAAATACTGCCAGCTGGACGCGGAAAAGATGAGGAGGATATTCGCCGAGCACATCCAGGGGGGCAACGCCGTTCTGGAATACGCCCTGGTGATGGGCAACGAGACCTCTTATTGAAAAAAATATAGACAGAAACCGATTTTTCCCTTGTTGGAGGAACCATAAAGATGGACAAGTTCAGGGCTAACCTGATGATATGCGGAGGGACGGGCTGCATCGCGAGCGGCGGGCTCAAGGTGAAGCAGGCCCTAGAGGCCGAGCTCCTTGCCCGGGGGCTCGAAAAAGAGATAAGCATAGTCATAACCGGCTGCAACGGCTTCTGCGCCGAGGGCCCCATAATGACCGTCTACCCTGACGGCACTTTCTATGAAAAGCTCACCCCGGCGGACGTCCCGGAGATAGTCGAGGAGCATCTTCTTAAAGGCAGGCCGGTCCAGAGGCTCATGTACAAGGAGCCGGAGAAGAAAAAGATCCTGCCCGTCATGAGCGAGATACCTTTTTTCAACCTCCAGGTGCTCAGGGCCCTTAAGAACAAGGGGCTCATAGACCCGGAGAAGATAGAGGAATACATTGCGAGGGACGGCTACCAGGCGGCGGCCAAGGCGCTCTCCGGCATGACCCCGGAAGAGATAATAGCGGAGATCAAGGCATCGGGTCTCAGGGGCAGAGGGGGCGCCGGCTTTCCCACGGGCCTCAAGTGGGAGCTCTGCTCCAGGGTGCCCGGCCCGCTTAAATACATCCTGTGCAACGGGGACGAGGGAGACCCGGGAGCGTTCATGGACAGGAGCATCATGGAGGCGGACCCGCACGTCGTCCTTGAGGGCATGATAATAGGGGCAAAGGCCATCGGGGCCAGCAAGGGATATATTTATGTAAGGGCCGAATACCCGCTTGCGGTCCAGAGGCTACAGAGGGCCATAGACGACGCAAGAGCATACGGGCTTCTGGGCGAGGACATCCTGGGCACCGGCTTCAACCTGGATATAGAGATATACCAGGGGGCGGGGGCGTTCGTCTGCGGCGAGGAGACTGCGCTCATGCGCTCCCTTGAGGGCAAGCGCGGCATGCCCATACCAAGGCCGCCTTTTCCCGCCTCGCAGGGCCTGTGGAAAAAACCCACGGTCCTCAATAACGTGGAGACCTACGCCAACATACCGTCCATAATACTGAAAGGCGCCCAATGGTTCAAGAGCCTGGGCACGGAAAAGTCGACCGGCACGAAGGTCTTCGCGCTCACGGGGGCCATAAACAACATTGGCCTTATTGAAGTGCCCATGGGCATACCGCTCAGAAAGGTCATATTCGATATCGGCGGCGGGATGAAGAAGGGCAGAAAGTACAAGGCGGTGCAGCTTGGCGGCCCTTCGGGCGGCTGCATTCCGGAATCCCTGCTGGACACACCCGTCACCTACGAGGACATCATGCAGACGGGCGCCATCGTGGGTTCTGGCGGCATGGTGGTCATAGACGACTACAACTGCATGGTGAGCGTGGCCAAGTTCTTCCTGGAGTTCACCACGGACGAGTCCTGCGGCAAATGCCCCCCCTGCCGGATTGGGACAAAGGTCATGCATGACAAGCTTGTGGACATAACCGAGGGGAGGGGAAAAGAGGGCGACATAGAGCTCCTGGCAGACCTTGCCCAGGACATCATAAACACATCGTTGTGCGGCCTTGGCCAGACGGCCCCGAACCCCGTGCTCTCCACCATAAAATACTTCAGGGACGAATACGAGTCCCATATCCGGGAGGGGTGGTGCAAGGCCGGCGTCTGCAGGCCCCTTGTCACCTTCTACGTAGACCCGGAGACCTGCAAGGGCTGCGGCGCGTGCGTGCGGGTCTGCCCTCAGAAAGCGGTGTCCGGAGAAAAGAAGAAACCGCACGTCATAGACCAGAGCCTGTGCGTAAAATGCCGCTCCTGCTACGAGGCGTGCAAGTTCGGCGCGCTCAAGGCGGGCCCCGGCAGACTGGGCAAGGAACTGATAGAAAAGGCCAAAGGAGTAGAGACGAGATGATAGAGTTCGTCATAAACGGGAAAAACATACAGGCGGAGCCCAAGACCACCATCTTGCAGGCCGCCCTTGCAAACGGGATATACATACCGCACCTCTGCTGGGACAGGAGGCTGACGCCATACGGCGGCTGCCGTCTCTGCCTGGTGGAGGTGGAGGGGCAAAAAAAGCTTCTTGCCTCCTGCTCCACGCCGGCGGAGCCGGGGATGGTCATCCATACGGAGACGCCCAAGCTGGAGAAGGCAAGAAGGACCGTCCTTGAGCTGCTGCTCATCCATCATCCGCTTGACTGCCCCGTATGCGACAAGGCGGGGGAATGCGACCTGCAGGACCTGGCCTTCAAGTACGGACCTGTGGCAAGCAGGTTTTCCGACGAGAGGAAGCACGAGCCGGAGTCAACCGCCGCGCCCCTCATAGAAAGGAACCCAAACAGGTGCATCCTGTGCGGCAAGTGCGTAAGGATCTGCAAGGAGCACCAGGGCGTGGGCGCCATAAACCTTATCGGCAGGGGGTTCAGGACAAAGGTAAGCCCCGCGTTCGAGGAAACGCTGGACTGCGAGTTCTGCGGCCAGTGCGTTGATTCCTGTCCGGTGGGCGCCCTGGGGGTAAAGCCTTACAAGTTCCGTTCCAGGGTATGGCTGATGGACGAGCAGGAGAACATCTGCCCATACTGCTCCGTCGGGTGCACCTCCGTCCTCAGCATCAGGGACGGGCACATCCTGCGCGCAAGGGGCAGGGACGGGGCCGGAGTGAGCAAGGGGGACCTCTGCCCCAGGGGCAGGTTCGGGTTCGACTTCATAGAATCGGAGCGCAGGCTCACAACGCCGCTTGTCCGGAAGGAGGGCAGGCTTGAGCCCGCCACCTGGCAGGAGGCCCTTGAGTTTGTGGCTGGGAGGCTTTCCGAGGTAAAGGCGGCCCACGGCCCGCAGGCCATAGGCGCTCTGGGCTCCGAGCGCTGCTCGGTGGAAGACAACTACATGCTCAAAAAGTTCATGGAGCTTGCCGTGGGCTCCACAAATGTGGACTCAAGGACGAGGCTCGGCTATTCCAAGCAGGTGGAGGCTCTCAAAAAGGCATTTGGCATGGACAGGCTCTTCATGGACCTCGACGCGCCACTCAGGTCCGATGCGATTTTCGTCTTGGAGTCAGACCTCACCTCCACACATCCCGTCTACGGCCTCAAGGCCCTTGCGGCCCGCAGGGATTTCAGGGCGGCCCTCATAGTGGCCGACCCGAGGGAGACCAAGCTCGCGAGGTGGAGCTCCCAGTGGCTGCGCATAAGGCCCGCAACCGGCGTTGCCCTTGTGAACGGCATCATGAGCGCCCTCATCGAAGAAGGCCTGCACGACAAAAAGGCCGAAGATGTAAAGGGGTTTGAGGAGATCAAAAAAGCCCTTGAGAAATACAGCCCCTCTGCGGCCGCGGGCGTTGCCGGCGTGTCCGAACAGGGCGTCAGGGAGACGGCCCGCGCGCTTGCGGCCGCAAAGAACCCGATGCTCATGGCGTGTTTCGGAAGCTCCGAGAACACGAAGGGAGAAGGCACGGCGCTTGCCCTCATGGACCTGGCGATCCTGCTTGGCAGGGGGCCTGAGGCCCTGGGCCTGCCGCCTGAATTCGCAAACACCATGGGGACACATCTGGCCCTGGAAGGCCCCGGGACGGGCCTTGACGCCATGGCAATGATGTACGGGGGACGGATGAAGGCGATGTACATAATGGGCGAGAACCCGGCTGTCACGTTCCCTGACACGGCCAGGGTCATGGACACGCTTGGCGGCCTGGAACTGCTCATCGTCCAGGACATAATGATGACCGCCACGGCAAAGCTTGCCCATGTCGTGCTCCCGGCATCCGGCTGGGGGGAAAAGGACGGGACCTTCATGGGGATGACCGGCAAGCCGCAAAAGATCAACAAATGCCTGCCGGAAACGGGGGCCGCCATGCCGGACTGGAAGATACTCAGAAACATCGGCAGGTTGATGAATACCGACCTGGACGCAAAAAGCTTTGCCAGCCTTTCCGCGAGGGCGCTCCTGGAACTGCCCCACGATGGGGGGCAGGCCCATCCGGCGCTCTCGCCCGTGCAGCAGGAGATGAGGGAGCCCGCCGATGAAGGCTATCCGTTCATCTTCGCCACCGGCAACCTCATGCAGCATTCGGGGAGCCTCACCACCATATCCAACAACCTGGACTCCGCCGCCCCTGATGCCTGCCTCCAGATAAACCCGGCGGATGCGGGTGCCCGCGGCATATACAACGAGAGTTTCGTCAAGATTAGCGGACGAAGCGGGGAGGCAATTTACCTTAAGGCCAGGGTCACCGAGGAGGTCCCGCAGGGGATGGTATTTGCTCCGGTGCACTTTGCCCACGCCAAGGTGAACCTGCTCACCGTGCCCTCGAAAAACGGTGAAGCGCCGACAGTGGCGGTGAAAGTGGAAGCGGCGTGAGCTGAAGAAGGCCGGGAACCGCAGACCGGGAAAAGAAAATCAGAGTGCCGGGGGCTGGTTAAAAAAACCTAAAAGGTTTTTTCGCCAGCCTCCGGCATTTCAAAAACGGCCATTCAGTTTTATGCGGGGGCGGAGGGATGGCGGGGCCTTTAAAAATAAAATGGCCGCGTCCGGCTTGCTTCGATTCCCGCCTCTGTTATACAATTCTCATTTATTCCTATGGTGGAGGTTTCTCGAAAAATGGTCATAAAAGGGAAGGTCTGGAAATTCGGTGACGATGTGGACACGGACGCGATAATACCGGCAAGGTATCTTAACACCTCCGACCCGGCGGAGCTTGCCAGGCACGTGATGGAGGACGCAGACAAGGATTTCCCGGGCAAGGTCAGGCCCGGGGACATCATCGTGGCCGGCAAGAACTTTGGCTGCGGCTCTTCAAGGGAGCACGCCCCGCTGGCCATAAAGACCGCAGGGATAAGCACCGTTGTGGCCAAGAGCTTTGCCCGCATATTCTTCAGGAACTCTTTCAACATAGGGCTGCCCATCTTCGAATGCCCTGAGCTCTTTGAGAACGTGCAGGAGGGCAGTGTCATAGAGATAGACACGGACAAGGGCACAATCCTGGCTGGCGGCAAGACCTACAGCTCCAGCCCCATACCGCCTTTCATGCGGGAGCTTGTCAGCGCGGGCGGACTTGTGGAGTGGACGAAGAAAAAACTGGCCGGGCGCAAATAGAAAAAATCACAGACAAGGAGATACGACATGAAATCTTACAACATCGCTCTTATACCCGGTGACGGCACCGGCCCAGAGGTGATAGCCGAAGGCATAAAGACGTTAAACGCGGTTGCCGGCCGCTTCGACTTCAAGCTGGGGTACACGAACTTCGATTTTGGCGGAGAGCGCTACCTGAGGACCGGGGAGACGCTGCCCGCAGGCGCCCTAGAAGAGCTTAAAAAATTCGACGCGATATATCTCGGGGCCATAGGGCACCCGGACGTGAAGCCGGGCATCCTTGAAAAAGGCATCCTGCTTGAGCTGCGCTTCAAGCTGGACCAGTACATCAACCTGCGCCCGATAAAACTCTACCCCGGCGTGGACTGCCCGCTCAAGGGGAAGGGCCCGGACGACATAGACCTCGTCGTTGTGAGGGAAAACTCCGAAGGGCTGTACACGGGGGCGGGCGGCACGCTTAAAAAAGGCACGCCGGACGAGGTGGCCATTCAGGAGTCGATAAACACAAGGAAAGGCGTCGAGAGGTGCCTGAGGTATGCGTTTGAATATACGCAGAAAAGAAACAGGCGCAAAAAACTTACCCTTTGCGGAAAGACAAACGTGCTCACCTATGCCTTTGACCTCTGGGAGAGGACTTTCAGGGAAATCGCGCCGGAGTACCCGGACGTAAAGACGGACTACGCCCATGTGGACGCCATAACCATGTGGTTTGTCAAAAACCCGGAGTGGTTCGACGTCGTTGTCACGGACAACATGTTCGGCGATATCATCACTGACCTTGGCGCAATGATACAGGGCGGCATGGGCATCGCGGCGGGGGGCAACATCAATCCCGCGGGGGTCTCCATGTTCGAGCCCATCGGCGGTTCGGCCCCCAAGTACAAGGGACAGAACGTCATAAACCCGCTTGCCGCCATCAGCGCGGGCGGGATGATGCTTGAGCACCTTGGCCAGACGGATGCGGCCATGGCGATAGAGGCCGCCGTGATGCAGGTCACGGGAAAACACATAAAAAGTCTGGCCGCGGGCAAAATGGGCATGAGCACGACGGAAGTCGGCGACCTCGCCGCGAAACTCGCCGCCGGCATCTAGACCGGAAAAAACGAAAAGGGCAAAAACAAAAGGCCGGGCCCCCGTTCCTTTATTCCGGGGGCCCTGGCCCGAGTCAGGGAGGAAAAAAGCCTGTCGCTCTTTCCGCTTTCAAATTTACCCCAACACTTTGAAGGAAAATTGAAGATTAAATGAATAGATTGTGTGAATTTTTTTGTGCTCTCAGAGCAAAAAAAAGGGCCGGATATCGTCCGGCCCGAAA
>JAJYJB010000012.1:17714-40449 GCA_021789735.1 Nitrospirota bacterium | reverse complement strand
CCTGGAGTTCCTCCCTTTTCTCCTTGTACGTTGGCACCCTTTCAAGCCAGCCAAGAGGGGTTATCATGGAGAGCACAAGGTGAAGCTCGGTGTGCTCCGGCACCATGGACTGGATAAATATCGTGCATTTTTCAGGGTCCAGCCCCGCGGAAAGGAAATTCAGAAGCAGGTCCAGCGTGCTTTCCTTTATGACCGCGGGGTTCTGGTACCCCGAGGTCAGCGCGTGCCAGTCAGCAACGAAATAGAAACACTCATATTGCTGCTGCAGCCTCACCCAGTTCTGAAGGGCACCCACCAGGTTGCCAAGATGGAGTTTCCCGCTTGCCTGCATGCCGCTCAAGACCCTTTTCATATGCCAAAACTCCCTTTTGTGAAGATATTCATGATCGCCAGCAAGAGCCTCATCATGGGGTCTATGAAATAGGACGCGATCCCGGTGAATATAAGAAGCATGACGATTATAAAACCGAACCGCTCCAGCCTCTCAAACGTATAGGCCTGCCTCGCGGGAAGCAACCCGGCCAGCACCCTGCCTCCGTCAAGAGGCGGAATGGGGATAAGGTTGAAGGCGGCAAGAAGCAGATTTATCCAGACGCTCTGCTTCAGCATCTCGCCGACCGGCCTCACGATGCGTAAAAACACGCCCGGGCTTGCGGCTGCGGCCATGGGCAGGACCGCATAGGTAAGCAGCACCCCGCTTATGATAGCCAGGACCACGTTGGTCAGGGGCCCGGCAAGGGCGCTTATCGCCATCCCTTTTCTGGGTTTTTTGAAGTTGTATGGGTTTATGGGCACCGGCTTGGCATAGCCAAAGACGAACCTGCCAGCCGTCAGCACCAGGAGCGCAAGCGGCATGAGCACTGTGCCGATGGGGTCTATGTGCGCAAGGGGGTTCAAAGTGAGCCTGCCCATGGACTTTGCGGTCCTGTCCCCCTGGAGATAGGCCGCATACCCGTGCGCCACCTCGTGAAAGGTGACCGCTATGAGGATGGGAAGAAGAGATATAGATAACTGTCTTAAAATGCTGTCCACTGTTTCTGTTTAAAAAAAAACCCTCGCGCCTTTAATGTTTGGCATATAGATTAACATGTTTTTGTCCCCGCATACTTCAGGAAAATGTCCCCAAAAAAAAGGGGCCTGTCCCGGCCCCTTTTCCCCTGGGTCTTTTTGCGGCTAGACCGGGTTCAGCACCTTGTCTATGACCGTCCTTGCGACCACCAGCGGATCTATGAAGGAGCTGTCCATGTCCTGCTCCAGGTCCCTCTTGTTGGACAGGTAGGTTATCCTGTCCTGCATCCGGTCGCGGAGGAACTCCATATAGGCGGCCACCCTGGAGGGCTTGTACTTCTTGTCGTAGTCCGGGCCGAAGAGGTCGTTGCCGTTTTTTGGTATGGACATGCCCGGGAAGCGCTTCCAGTCGCGCCATTCTATGTTGCCCCGCACAAGCTCCGTCATTATCTTTAGCGAGAGCTCCTTGGGAATGTCCACAAGGTCGCTGGGCAGCCCGAAGGCGTGGGTGTTCATTATATAGCACTCGCAGCCGGCCTTGAACAGCTTCATGAACTGCTGGCAGTCCACCAGCAGGGGATGCACCCGGAAGGGGTTGGCAAAAGGCTCTATGACCAGCCTGTTTAGCTCCTTCGGGTCCACGTTTTCCACACCCTTGGCCCTGAGAGTGGAGAGAGAGGCCCCCATGGCCACGGCCAGGCCCGCGGAATTTATCCTGCATATGGGAGGCAGACTCGTGTCCTTCTGGAGCCATATCACCTTGCCCGGAGCGGCGCAATAATCGGCGTGGTTGAACATGTCGCGGGACTTTATGCACCGCCCGTTGTCGTTTCTTATGTCCTCAGCCACTATCTTCCGCTCGCCCTCGGGCGTTTCGAGGACCGCCACGTTCTGGGCGGAAAAGAAATACCGGACGATCGGGTCGTTAAAACGCACCGCGTCGGTCTTGTCAAACAGGGAGGGCTCGAGGGCCGTAGTGAGGTTGTTCTCAAAATCTATGAGGAAGGCGTCATCGTGCACCACGGTCACCTTTTCTTCCGGCCTGAGCGTCCCCTCGTGGTCCAGGCTGTTGGTTATGGAGGACTTCCCCGAGCCGGAGAGGCCGAAGACCGCCACCGGGGGGTTGCCGCCTATGGTCTTTATCCCGCCGTGGCAGGCAACCATATTATGACGCACGCCTACCGTCCAGGCCAGGGTGAGCGTGCCCTTTTTCCTTTCGCCAAAGTACCTCATGCCCAGGATGGCGATGCAGTTTTCCTTCTCGTCTATTATGACCAGCCCGCTCGGGTGGTCCGGATGCCTCCATTCGGGGTCCGCCACAACGAGTATGTCGGGCTCGTTCAGCACCCTGGACTTCCTGAAGGTGGTGGCCCACGGCTCTATGAACGGTGTGAAATTGAACCCCCAGTCCATCATGTTCTTGGCGTCCGTCTCTGGCGACAGCAGGTGGGCCTTTATCATGAAGCTCGGGTGCAGCCCCACTATGCCCTCAAGCCAGAGGCTGGGCTTGCGGTTCAACTGGTAAAGCGCCTCAAGCAAAATGCCCTGCAGCTTGTCGCTGTCTTCCTTTGAAAGCTCCCTGACAAGCCTCCTGGCCTTGGCGGTCCTGCCCACTACGCCGCCGTCATTCGATATGAGCACCTTCGCATCGGCCGGCAGGCCGAACTGCTCCGGCTGGTACATGGGCTCGGTGGTCTTGATGACCTCCGGCTGCTTCAGGGCAAGATGGTAGAGATCGGCCATCCCCACTTTTCTTACAGAGTTCGCCAGAAAGGCGGACTCAACCGCCGCCCTCCACGCCGATAACGGTTTTTTCTGGAAAGTTGCCATTTATGCCTCCAAAAATTCGATTAGATATTTTTAGCCTAAAGTTCTAAATTTGTCAACTTTACCCCCCTATTTTTCCACTTTAAGCCAGTTTTTTTTAAATTCAGGAGCAAAAAATGAAAAATTTTTAAAAAAATTTCCTAAAAAAGTCAAAAAATATTTATAAAGTTTTTTATTTTTTAATTGCCCGTCTTCGTTGATGGAGATATCTGATATAATCAAGCGGATGAGGCTTGGGGTTTTGATAACGGATTCCGGCTACGGCAGGATGGTGGTGCCCATTCTGAAGGCGGCCATAAGGAGGGGTGACGATGTGAACATATTCCTTATGGATGACGGCTGCTTCATGTCGGAGGACCCGGAGTTCGTAAGTACTGTATCGGGGAAGCTCAAAGTGAACGTATGCGACCTGAACCGCGGGCAGAGGAACCTTGAACTGCCGGGCGAGATACGGGCCGGCAGCCAGTATGACAACATCTCCATGGTCCGCTGGTGCGACCGTCTGCTGGTTTTCTGATGCCCGGGGGGAAGCGCATAGCGGTGGTCGTCAAGGAAAGGTCGGAGGAGGCGCTGAGGATGGCCCTCGGGCTTACCCTGTACGACGACATGGTGGACGTATATCTGGCGGGCCACGCGCCCGAACCCACGGAGATGAACCTGATGAACCTGGAGATGCTCAAGGCCATGAGGGCCGGGCTCTACTGCTTTCGGGAAGCCGATGATTTCAAGAGGGTGAACGAACAGGACATGCCCGATATCCTCTTAAAGTACGACGTCGTGATATCCTACTGATGAAATGAAAATAGTCCACATACTCAAGAAAGAACCGGATGCCTTCGACAGGAGGATAATAGAGGCCCACAAGAAGGACAACGAGGTTACGGTCTTCGAGCTTTTCAGGGAGTTTGACGCGGACAAGCTCCTCCAGGCGGTCCAGGAGGCAGAAAAGGTCTTCTGCTGGTGACCGCCGCCAAAGTCAGTTCCGCCTGCTACGCCCATGGCGTCCCGCCGTCCACTGCGCTATGCTCCTCCCACATGAACCAGTTGCCCGTGTCCGTCAGGAACTGGTGGGTATTTGAAAAAATTCTGTAGTGCTGCTCCTCTTCCTTTATGAGCCTCTCGTATACCGCCTTTTCCCTGCCGGTGGCGGCTGAGGCGGCCTTCTCATAGAAATCGACACTCTCTTTCTCCATCTTCATGGCCATCTCAAGGGCCTGGGTGTCATCCGCGGTGGCGGTCACGCGCTCAAGCATGGACTCCCTGTTTTCCTCAAAGACGGTGCTTATCTTTTTAATCGGGCTTTCTTCGCGGAAAAAATCTATGTCCATTCCTTCAAAGATGCACTTCAGCACCTCCAGGTGCCTCTTTTCGTCATCGATTATGGACAGGAACATCTTCTTGCCCACCGGGTGAGAAGTCTTCCGGGCGGCCTGCCCATAGAATTCGATGGCGTCCGTCTCGGTCTTCATGGCCACCTCAACCGCCTTCATAGCTTCGCCCTCTTTCCTCATAGTTTTGAGAACTGGTCCTTCCCGGCGCCGCAGACCGGGCAGACCCACTCCTCAGGCAGGTCCTCGAATGCTACCCCCGGTTTTATGCCGCTTTCGGGGTCCCCCAACTCGGGGTCATAAACATAGCCGCACAGGTCGCAGATCCATTTTCCCATAAATGAGCAAAGACCTCCGGAATTTTCCTTAAAAACTTTAGGGCAAAAAAGGCGGGCTGTCAAACAGGTTTGATAAAGGACAGGTCGGGCAGCAGGGCAGCCATGCGATCCGCGGGATATTCATGGCCGCAGTGGAAATTGCCGGCCAACTTGAGGAATTCCAGGACCACGCGAGGATCAAATTGCGTCCCCGAGCAGCGTATGAGCTCCGATATGGCATAGTCCTTGCCTGGCGCCTTCCTGTATGGCCTGTCGGCGGTCATGGAATCAAATGCGTCGGCCACGTAGAGGACCCTTGAAAGAAACGGTATGCCCTCCCCTTTGAGCCCGTCCGGATATCCGGAGCCGTCATACCGCTCATGATGGTGCCTTATGACATTGGCCACGCGCAAAAGGGTGTCCGACTGGCAGAGTATCTCGGCACCGTGGACCGGGTGCAGCTTGACAAGCTCGAACTCCCTGCTGGTAAGGCCGCCCCTCTTTTCAAGCACCGAGGCGCAAGTGTCCACTTTTCCTATGTCGTGGAGCAGGCCGGACAGCCTCAGCGTCTCGATGTCCTTTCCGGACAGACCAAGAGCCTTGCCTACGGCAACGGCGTATTCCATTACCCGGATCGAATGGCCGTCCATCCACGACGGCTGTCCGGACATGACTTTAGAAAGAGCTTTAGCTTTGTTCATCTAACCTTTTCTTCTACCGGTTTTTTTACCTTTTTAGCAGCCGTATAAAAATAATAAAAAAAAGAAAATGTTGTCAATAGAGAATATAAATAAATTAAAAAATAAAAAAAGGTGTTTTTAAATTAGGGGTTTTTCTGTTATATTCCTGAATGGATATCAATTCAAAGGCGATGCTTGAGGCGTTGCTTTTTTCCTCCCCCGCTCCCATGGGCCTCAAGGAGATAAAAGATATCACCGGCCTTCCCGAAGTGGAACTTAAGGACCTCATGGACGAGATAAAAGCCGAATACGCGCAGAGGGCAGGCGGCGTCCTGGTCTCGGAGCTTGCGGGAGGCTTCATCATGCATACAAACCCTGACTACTCCAACTGGGCCAGGAAACTGAAGGCCTCGCAGCCCTCCAGGCTCTCCCAGGCGTCCCTGGAGACGCTGGCCATAATCGCCTACAAGCAGCCGATAACCAAGGCTGAGCTTGAGGCGCTGCGCGGGGTGGGCTCGGACGGGGTTATGAAAACGCTCCTGGACAGAAGGCTCATAAAAATAATGGGACGGAAGGAGGCCCCGGGCAAGCCGCTGCTTTTTGGCACTACCCAGGAGTTCCTGGTCCAGTTTGGCCTCAAGGACCTTACCGCCCTGCCCACGCTGAAGGAGTTCCAGAGGGAAGATGCAGTTTAGTCCCGCTGTCTTGTCAAAAACCGGGATTAAATGCTATGATATCCAAATTTGATGAATATCGAAGATATCTCCATAGGCCTTACATTTGATGATGTCCTCCTGATGCCGGCAAAGTCCGATGTGTTGCCGCACGATGCCGACGTGAGCACCCGCCTCACAAGGAACATAAGGATAAATATACCCATCCTGACCTCCGCGATGGACACGGTGACTGAAAGCGCCATGGCGATCGCCATTGCGCGGGAGGGCGGACTGGGGATAATCCACCGCGCCATGCCGGCAGAAAGGCAGGCCACCGAGGTGGAAAAGGTGAAAAAATCGGAAAGCGGCATGATCCTTGACCCGATCACCGTCCAGCCGGGGGCGGCGATATCCGAGGCGCTGGACCTTATGGCAAAATTCAGGATATCCGGCGTGCCTGTCACCGAACACGGCAAGCTTATCGGCATTCTCACAAACCGCGACCTCCGTTTTGAGACCGCGCTTGACAGGAAGGTAAGCGAGGTCATGACCAAAGAAGGCCTCGTGACCGCCGCTGAGGGCACCAGCCTTGATGAAGCCAGGGACATCCTCCATAAGTACAAGATAGAGAAGCTGCCCATTGTGGACAACGATTACATGCTAAAAGGACTCATTACCATAAAGGACATAAAAAAGAGGAAAAAATATCCCTTTGCCTGCAAGGACGAAGTGGGCAGGCTGCGCGTGGGGGCCGCGCTCGGCGTCTCCGAGCCGGAGATAGACAGGGCGGAGCTCCTGGTGCGGGCCGGCGTTGACGTGCTGGCGATAGACACGGCCCACGGCCACACAAAGAGCGTCATTGAGATGCTGAAGAAACTGAAAAAGAAACTCGGCGTGGATGTAATAGCCGGCAATGTGGCCACGCCAGAGGGCGCGGAAGACCTTATAAAAGCGGGCGCGGACGCCGTGAAGGTGGGCATTGGGCCGGGCTCCATCTGCACAACCAGGATAATAGCCGGGGCCGGTGTGCCACAGATAACCGCCATCATAAACTGCTCCAAGGCGGCATCCAAGAAAGGCGTGCCCATCATAGCGGACGGGGGGATAAAATTTTCAGGAGACGTCGCCAAGGCGCTTGCCGCGGGTGCGCACTCCGTCATGATCGGAGGGTTTTTCGCCGGGACCGACGAGGCCCCGGGAGAGATAGTGCTTTACCAGGGCAGAAGCTATAAGGTCTACCGCGGGATGGGTTCGCTCGGGGCCATGGAACAGGGGACCAAGGACAGGTACGGGCAGGCGGGCGTCGAAAGCAAAAAGCTCGTGCCCGAGGGAGTTGAAGGCCGCGTGCCTTACAAGGGGCCGGTGGCCCAGAGCGTTCATCAGATGATAGGCGGGCTCAAGTCCGGAATGGGATATTGCGGCGCAAGAGACCTGGAGACGCTCAGGAACACCGCCAGGTTCATACGCATAACCTCCGCCGGCCTGAGGGAAAGCCATGTGCACGACGTTATCATCACCAGGGAAGCCCCCAATTACCGTACCGAAGACTGGTAACCGGCCAAGTCCAGGCGGAAGATAGCAGCTAGTAAAAACCCTTCCTTTATCAGCAAAGCCAAAAAATTCCGGTCTTTTCTTCTCATTTGCCGCCCCTGCTTTTGCCTTGCGCCTTAACCTTGACACTGCCTGCACTGCGTGATAAAAATCCATTATCAAGACCATGTCTTTGAGAAAGGAGGCCCTGAAAAAAATGGCCAAAGCCGCGATGGAAGAGAAGCAGGTGGAGAAAGGCAGACCGGAGAAGACCGAAAGCCGGGAGATAGCGCCGTTCAAGGAGGCCTGGCTGTCTCCGTTCCGCGAGATGGAGCGCATATTCGAGGACATAATGGGTGGCAGAAGAAGGTCCTTCTGGCCGGGTTGGGCGGGGCCCGAGGAAATAGCCGCCGCTCCGGCAGTGGACATGTACGAGGAAGGCAACGACCTGGTTCTGAAGGCGGAGATGCCGGGGATGAAGAAAGAGGACATAGAGGTGGACATCAGCGACCACATGGTCACCATCTCGGGGGAGAAAAAGAAAGAGGAGAAGGTGGAAAGGAAGGACTACTACCGGGTCGAGCGCTCAAGCGGGTATTTCACGCGCTCCTTCACACTCCCTGAAAATGCGGAGACCGGCAAATCGAAGGCGAAGTTCAAGGACGGGGTCCTGGAGATCAGGATACCCAAAACCGAAGAGAAGGGAAAGAAGCAAAAGGTGTCCATCGAATAAAATAAAAAAGCCCCCGGGGGCTGACAGCTTTCAAAAAATGGCGGGAGACGGAAGCTCCCGCCCATTTGCGAGGGATCCGAGCGTTGCCTAATCGTGGAATGTCAGCCCCACCCTGTACAGCTCCTCGGTTATCTTCCTGCACCACATCACCGTGCCTGTCCGGGGCTCTTCCCAGAAGGCCCTGCTTGAAATCTGTAATGCCGTGCCCTGCTCAAGCCGGCCCTGGGTGTAAAAACATATGCCGCTGTCGCTGATGTTCAGGGTTATGCCGTTTGCCGCCTGTGCTCCGGCGCCTGACGGCCGGCCGGATACCGGGGCGGGGGCGGGACTGTAACTGACGGGCACGGTAACCAAGTCACGCTTATGCCTTCTTTTTTCGTGCGCAACTCCACCCGTTGCCAAGGGACACCTCCTCGCCGGACTGGAACCTTTGCAAAAAAAAGAGTTTTGAATTTTCTTGTCAGTGGTGAGCTTAATCAAAGGCTAGTACAGGGCCGGGTAAAAGTCAACCTGACTTTTTATGTTATTATCTTCCTGATGCTCAAGAATTATTTCCTCAACATCTCTCTTAACAAGAAACTCATCCTCATGATGCTTTTTTTAAGTTTCATGCTCCTTTCGATCCTGGCTTTCCTGTACGTACAGGACGAAAAAAACCTGATCAGGGAGGTCACGCGCCGCACCGCCGACCTTTCCCAGGCCATACAGGTCGGGGTCGAGGAGGTCACGACCACGGACCAGACGCCGCAGACGAAACTCGAAAGATATCTGAGGCACATGAAGACAAAAGGGATCAACGAGATATCCATCATCAGCAACAATGACCAGATAATCGCGAGCACGAACCCCAAAAAGGTAGGCGCCCCCCTCAGCCAGAAAAGAAAGCAGCTCGTCATAAAGGCCGAGCTTGGCCAGCCGGTGTCAAATGAAGGCAAGACTTACAATGTCATCCTGCCGGTCGTGGCGGGGAAGGTCCATTACGGTTATGTGCACCTTACGATAAACGAAGAGGACTTCTCCGTCCTGCTAAGGAACAACCTGGTCAAAAAAGGCGTGGCCGCCCTGGCCGTGTTCCTGATAGGCACGGTGACTGCGGTATTCCTTTCCTCGCGCTACACAAAGCCGATCAATGACATCTCAGCCGCGGCCGGCAAGGTGGCGGCAGGCGATTTCGTTGAGATAGAGCCCTCCGACAGAAAGGACGAGGTCGGGGTGCTTACGAGGAGTTTCAACCTGATGGTGCAGAGGCTCAGGGAAAACCGCCGCCTTGAGGAGAAGCTGCGCGAGGCCGAACACCTTTCCGCCGTGGGCCAGCTCTCAAGGAGCATGGCGCACGAGATAAGAAACCCCCTTAATTTCATAAGCCTGAGCATAGACTACATAAAAGACAATTTCGAGCCCGGGCAGCAGGCCGCCGCCGAAAAGTTCGACGGACTTATCTCGAGCATAAAGCAGGAGATATTCAGGCTGGACACGCTTGTCCGGGATTTCCTCGATTACGGCAAGCCGCTCAGGCTTAACATGAAGCGCGTGAACGTAAGCAGCCTGTTCGATGAGGTCTTTGCCATAATAAAGGCGAAGGCGGAATCGGACAAAATAAAGGTGATAAGGAAATACGAATACCTGCCGGACATCCTGATAGACCCCGATTTCATGAAGACCTGCATCTATAACATAGTCATTAACGCCTTCCATGCGATGCCCGGCGGCGGCAGCCTCACCCTCACCAGCAGGAAAGAGGGGCAGAAGGTCGTCCTGTGCATAAGCGACACCGGCCACGGAGTGCCGCCCGAGCACATGGAGAAGATATTCGAGCCCTTCTTCACGACAAAAAGCGCCGGCCTGGGGCTTGGGCTTGCCACCACCAAGCGGATAGTCGAGGAGCACGGAGGGGAGATATTCTTTGAAAGCACACCGGGCAAGGGCTCAAGCATGATACTTAAGCTCCCGGTCCCCATGGAAAAGGAAAAAAACGGCGAAGCCGGAAACGCATAGAAAGGATTTTTATTTTTTCAAGTCCCATGGCCATCATACTTGTTGTAGACGACGAGCCCCTTCAGCGGGACATCCTTAAAAACATCCTCCAGGACGCCGGGTACGAGACCTATACGGGGGCTTCCGGAGAAGAGGCTGTGGAGATAGCCAGGGCCGTCAGCCCCGACGTCGTGCTTACGGACCTTAAGATGAAACAGGTAAGCGGCATAGACCTGATGGAGCAGATAAAAACCTTCAATGACGAGGCCGCCATAATAATAATGACCGCCTTCGGGAGCGTCCCGACCGCCGTGGAGGCCATGAAGAAAGGGGCCTTCGATTACCTGTCCAAGCCCCTCGAAAAAGAGATGGTACTGCTGACAGTGAAGCGGGCCGCGAAGACGGTGGAGCTGATGAAGAAGAACCGGGAGCTGCAAAACGCCCTGTTCAACAAGTCCGGCATCGAGGGGATAGTAGGAAATACACAGGCGGTAAGAGATGTAGTCGGCCTTGTTAAAAAGGTAAACGACAGCCCGGTTACCGTCCTTATCCTGGGGGAGTCCGGCACGGGCAAAGAGCTTGTGGCCAGGGCCATCCACTACAGCGGCACAAGGAGCACAAAACCTTTCACCGCCATCAACTGCGCCTCGATACCGGAAGCGCTCCTTGAAAGCGAGCTCTTCGGATACGAGCCGGGGGCGTTCACAGGGGCCAGCACCAGGAGGGCGGGACTTTTCGAGGCCTCAAACGGCGGCACGGTCTTCCTGGACGAGATAGGCGACCTGCCCCCCGCCACGCAGTCCAAGATACTCAGGGTCCTGCAGGAAAAAGAGCTCAGGCGGCTGGGCGGGCGCGACACGATAAAGGTGAACGTTAAGATAATCGCCGCCACAAACAAGGACCTTGAAAAGGAGATCGAAGGCGGGCGGTTCAGGCAAGACCTCTACTACAGGCTCCGGGTCGTCGCGATAGAGCTCCCCCCCCTCAGGGAACGGAAGGAGGATATCCCCACCCTTGCCGCCTATTTCCTCGAAAAATACAACAAGGAGTTCGGGCGCAGGATAAAGAAAATAAGCGGCACCGTCCTGAGGGCTTTCGAGGACTACCACTGGCCGGGAAATATAAGACAGCTTGAGGCGGTCATCGAAAGGGCGGTGCTCATCTGCGACACGGACACCATAATGCTCTCCGACATCAAGGGGGAACTGAGGGGCCGCAGGGCGGACGGTGCCCTCGACATAGAGATACCCGACGAAGGCATTGTTTTCGATGACCTTGAAAAAGAGCTCCTCAGGAAGGCCATGGCCAAGGCCGGAGGGGTGGCCGCCAGGGCGGCAAAGCTCCTTGGCATGAGCTATAAGACCTTTTGGTACAGGTGGGAGAAACTCTCACTGGAGAATTTATCCCCAAAAAAGGAAGACGTTTCCTAAAAGAGGACATCTTTCCGAATTTCTTTTAAGATCCCCCCTCTGCCCCTGAAGAAAGATCTTAAAAAAATCTCAAGTTTTGTCCGGCAGCCCTCTTCAGCCTCTCCTGGCATGGTTCTTGTATAAACATTTGGCTGAAAATGCGGATAATCAAATAAGGAAAGGAGGTGAAAAAACACATGAAGAAAGTTCTATCCCTTATACTGGCAGTTGCTTTTGCTCTCTCGCTGGCGGGCGCAGCCATGGCGGCAAATGCAGGCGCATCCACCGCAACGGCTCCCAAGACCAAGAAAGAGATGAAGCACAAGAAAGCAGTGAAGAAGGCCCGGATGACGTTCATCTATGGCACCGTCACCGCTGTGGACGCCACTGCTAACACCCTTACGGTGAAAACCAAGAAGGGTGAAGTCTCTGTTGACGTCGCCGCCAAGGCCTGGATGCGGGAGGGCAGGAAGAAGATCACCCTCGCCGATGTCAAGGCTGGCAATAGAGTGCATGTAGGGTATACGACGGTCAATGGCAAGAAGGTCGCAAAGCACGTATACGTTTACGTAGCGAAGAAAGCCAAAAAAGCCAAAAAGACCGCCAAAACCAAAAAGAAGTAATAATTCCTAAAAGGGGTTTTGATCGCTTTAGTCAAAGCCCCTTTTTTGTTTTGCCCCTTCGGGATTTTGTGTGGTGGCGGACGGTATTTTATTCGCTCCGCTGGGGCCCGTCTCCTTTTATATGCCGGTCATACCGTACATACCGCGCCGGGCCTGGCCGTTTGCCGCCGCTTCATGCGACGCGCCCGCGGTTGCCCACTGCGCTCATACCATCCACCCCCACTTCCATGTTTTTTGTCTTGCCGTTATTTTTTTATCTTCAGGGCATAGCCACCCAAAGGGGTGCAAAAAACCCCGTTTAATATCCCATACAAAAAAAGAGGGCCACGCAGGGCCTTGGCTACAGCCTGAAATCAGTGTGGGTTTTAAAAAATTACATGGCCGCGCACGCCCAAGGATTCACGGAAAAACCTCTGTTTTTTTATCTGCTTGACTGCGTTTGCGCGCGCTGATATCATTTTTTATGGCAACAAGAAAGGCGCGCAACCCGGTTGTCTCCGCTGTCTTTATCCTGTGCGTCCCCGTCCTTGCGCTGCTCTTTTCTGTCCTGTTTTCCTGCGGCCAGGCCTGCGCCCTGACCTCGCGGGACCTTATAAGGCTCAAAAAGGCCGGTGTACCGGAAAACCTGATCATCCTCATGCTGGACAGCGGCTATGGAAATGCCGATGAGGTCATCGCTCTTGAGAAGGCAGGCTTCAGCGCGGAAACCATACAGGCCTTCATCCTTGCGAACAGGAGTAAAAAGGGCAACATCGTCTATTCCACCAAGGGGCTTGAGGATCAGAATCAGACGCCCTGCCCTCAGTTATGCCCCCCCTACTGGCAGGACATGCCGCCCTATACGGGGCTTTTCATCTCTCCAAAAACGAACGGAAAGGGAAACGGGGGACGGGGCGCCGGCAGCGGGCAGTCAAATGCCCCGGCAGCCAGGTAAAGAACGGGAGAGAAAAAGAAAAAGAAAAAAAAATCAGGCGGGCCAGAAAAACCCCTTTATCACGAATATCGCAAGCGCCATAAGGAAATAAAGCACTATACCGAGGATAAGCGAGGGGACAAAGCCCATTCTTGGCGTAAGGAATATCACTGATAAGATATACGCAAACCACGGCACTATCATGACAACAAGCCCCGAGGCATAGGGGATGACGGCCTTGGGCCCTGATTCCAGGTAGATGGTGAGAAAAGTCAGAACCGTTATCGTGGGCATGTTTGCGATAAAGGCCGCCCAAAGCCCCCTGGCGTGTTCCGCCAGGTATGTGACGGAGCTGACGACCAACCCGCCGATCAAAAAATAGAACATATATTTCATTCGGGGTATTTTTATTTTTTACTGCTGTTTTTTATTCCCGGCCCCTGATGAAGGAGATGTGCTGCTGCCAGCCGTCTTCCTTTCGCGGATAGTCGGACCGGAAATGCGCCCCCACGCTATTTTTTCTGAGGAGCGCGGCGCGAACGATCAGGGCCGCGACCTCTATCATGTTCTTAAGCTCCATTTCCCTCCTGGAGTGAAAGGATTTTTCCGTGATGTACCTCCATTTTTCGATCTTTTCCCTGGCCGCCAGAAGCGAACCCTCGTTCCTTATGATGCCCGCGTTCTGCCATATAAGTCTCCTTAAGTCCCCCCTTATCTCGTCATGGGCCGGGATGGAATATGGCTGCTCCGCAGGGAAAAAGAAGGTCTTCTCCTTTTCAGAGACCTCCCGGACAGGCAGAGGGGCCTCAGCCGCGGACAGGCCCGCCCGCCTGCCGTACACAAGCCCCTCCAGGAGGCTGTTGCTTGCAAGCCTGTTGGCCCCGTGTACGCCGGTGCAGGCCGCCTCGCCTGCCGCCAGGAGCCCCTTTATGTTCGTGCGGCCCATGATGTCCGTTTTCACCCCGCCCATCATGTAATGCGCGGCCGGGCAAACCGGTATCAGTTGCGCGGTAATGTCCAGCCCGTATCTGAGGCAGGTCGAAAAAACACGCGGGAAGCGCTTTTTCACAAAATCCGCTCCCATGTGCCTCAGATCCAGGTATACGTGCTCGGCGCCGGTCAAACCCATCTCCGTGAATATGGCCCTCGAAACTATGTCCCTCGGGGCCAGCTCCATTTCCTGGTGGTACCTGGCCATGAAGGGCTCCATCCTGATGTTAAGGAGCTTTCCACCCTCCCCCCTCAGCGCCTCGGTCAGGAGGAAATGCGGGGCGGAGGGCAGGTAAAGACTGGTCGGATGAAACTGCACGAACTCCATGTCCTCAAGGACCGCACCCGCCCTGTAAGCCACGGCATAACCGTCGCCTGTGGCCACCTGGGGGTTGGTGGTTATGGAATAGACCTGGCCAAGACCGCCCGTGGCAAGCACTGTGGCCCGCGCGAAAATGGCAAGCGGTCTTCTTTCTGAAACGACAACCGCCCCGTAGCAGGCCCCGTCCTGCACCAGCAGATCCGAAGCCAGGGTAAAAGGGAGCCGTCTGATAGAGGGGATGGTCATCACCTTGTTAATCAGCACGCGCTCAAGCTCCTTGCCCGTGGAGTCCCCTCCGGCATGCAGGATCCTCTTTCTGGAATGCGCGGCCTCAAGCCCAAAGGCAAGCTTTTGCCTCTTTCCCGCCTCCTTGTCGAACTCCGCCCCCCAGGAGATAAGCTCCAGGATGCGGTCCGGCCCCTCTTCCACCAGCGCACGGACCGCCTCTTCCCGGCACAGGCCGTCCCCCGCCCTGAGCGTGTCCTCATAATGGATGCCCACCTCGTCCTCATCGCTTAACGCGACCGCTATGCCGCCCTGGGCATATTCGGTGCTGCTTTCCGTGGGTACGTCCTTGGTTATGACGGTCACCCTGCCCGACCCGGACAGCTCTATTGCCGCCCTCAGGCCGGCCACGCCGCTGCCGATGACAAGAAAGTCCGTCTGCTCCCTTTTCATTCCGTCTTTCACATGGGACATATGATCTCTCCCATCATCCCGGCCAGCTTCATGTTCTCTCCGTAATCCACGGGACAGTCTATGACAGATATGCCCCCGGTCTTGAGGGCGTCCCTCAGAATGGGACCCAGTTCGCCTTCCCTGCCCACCTTGTAGGCCCTGGCGCCAAAGGACTCCGCAAGTTTCACGAAATCCGGGTTGCCGAAACTGGTAAAAAACTCCTCTCCGAACCTGGCCCTTTCCTTCCAGCCTATGAGCCCGTAGCCGCCGTCGTTCCATATGACGACCGTGAAGGACAGGCCCAGCCTGGATGCCGTCTCCAGCTCGGAAAGGGACATGAGGAACCCTCCGTCGCCGACTGATGCGATGACCTTCCTTCCGGGGCACAACATCTTTGCGGATATGGCCGAAGGGATGGCAAACCCCATGGACGCAAGGCCGTTTGAGATAAGCACGGTGCCGGGGCTCATCGCCTCATAGAAGCGGGCTATCCAGACCTTGTGCGCGCCCACATCGCTGACGAGAACATCTTTCCTGCCCAGGACGCTGCGCAGCTCGTTTATCAGCCTCAGCGGCTTTATGGGCCAGCCTGAGAGCTCAAGCGGCATCCCCTTCCTCCCAAGCTCCTTAAGGCGCACAAAAAAAGCTGACTCCCTGGCCGCCCGGCCCTTTTCTGTTTTCACCCGCAGCAGCTTGGCGAGCGTGCGCTTTACGTCACCCACCAGCTCAAAGCTCTGGTAAGCGGCATCTGTCTCTGCCGGCGTGGCGCTAATGTGTATCACCGCCTTTTCCGCCTGGCCGCCCCTCCGCCAGTATGCCGGACTGAACTCAACAGGGTCATAACCAACGGTAATTACAAGGTCCGCCTTTTCAAGCCCGCAGGATATATAGTCCCGCTGCTGAAGCCCGACTGTGGATATGAAAAGCCCCTCATCAGAGGGCACCGCCCCCATGGCCATGAAGGTTGTGGCGGTCGGCAATCCGAATCTCTTTATGAATTTAAGCAGCTCCCTGCTTGCCCCCGCCCTTATGACCCCGCCCCCGGCTATCACTATGGGGTTTTGCGCCTCCTCTATCATCCGGACCGCCTCTTTTATGGACTCTTCAGAGGGCTCCGGGTACCGGACCGCAACCGGAGACATCGGCTGCTGCGCCCCCGCGTCCTGCCCGGCGACGTCCTGGGGAAGCTCAAGGTGGGTTGGCCCTGGCTTTTCCGTTTGGGCCACCCTGAAGGCCTTCCTGACTATCTCGGGTACGTTCTTTCCGCCAATGCTGGCCCCCCACTTGGTCACAGGCTTATAGACCGAAAAAACATCAACGTACTGGTGGGCCTCCTTGAACGTCTCGGAGAGGTTTTTCTGCGCCGTTACCGCCACAAGCGGCGCAAAGTCCAGGAAGGCGTCGGCCACGCCCAGGAGCATGTTTATCGCGCCGGGGCCAAGGGTGGAAACGCACACGCCCGGCCTGCCCGACAGCCTGCCCCACGCAGCGGCCATGAACGAGGCCCCCCTTTCATCCCGTGTCACGACGAGCTCAAGCTTGTCCGACCTTTTTATCGCGTGCAGCAGCTCCAGGTTCTCCTCGCCGGGAAGGCCGAAGATGTACCTGACCCCTTCGCTCTCAAAACATCTGACAAGAAGCTCTGATATGTTCATCTGAGCGCGTCCAAAAGCTCCTTGAAATCCGTTATCGCGCGGAACTTTTTTTTCCCCACCGCAGCCCCCGAAAAAACCTCTTTCGATGCGGGCCTTTCCTTGAGAAGCAGGTATTTTATCCCGAACTCCTTCGCCGTCGCCAGGACGCTTTCCGTATCGTCTATGAAGAGGGACCTCTCCTTTTTAAAACCTATCTGGCGCTCGGTCTTTTCCCAGAACCTGATGTCCTCCTTCGGGTAGCCTATGCCGTAGGAGGCCACGACGTGGTCAAAGTATTTGGCAAGCCCGGTCTTTTTGAATTTTATCTCTATTGCCTTGTAATGGGCGTTGGTGAAAAGATATATCTTTTTCCCCCTGCTCCTCAGCGCTTCCAAAAAATCCTCAACGTGGGGGTGGACCTCTATCAGGTGTTTTATCTGCTCCTTGAGGGCGGGGATGTCCAGCCCCAGCTGCGCCGACCAGAAATCCAGGTCCGTCCAGTTGAGGGTGGCCTCGTGGCTGCGGTACATGTCCAGGAGCTCTTCCTTCGCCCGACCGAAGGTCACGTTGTGGGCTTCGGCGTATTTCTCGGGCACCAGGTGCTCCCAGAAATAATCATCGAAATATTTGTCCAGAAGCGTCCCGTCCAGGTCCAGGAGCACGAAATCTATCTGCCCGAAGGGGACCGCCGCTTCCCTGTCCATGTCCGTCACGGGACCAGTATCATCTTTCCAAAATGGCCGCTTTTCTCCATCTTCCTGTGCGCCCTTGCCGCCTCTTTAAGCGGGAAGACCTCGTCTATCACCGGCTTCAGCTTCCCCTCGGCCACGAGCGCGGCCACCTTCAGCAACTCCCCCCTTGTGCCCAGGAAGGAGCCCCGCACATCCAGCTGCCTTGAAAAAAGGTGCCGCAGGTCCAGTGTGGCCTCCGGCCCGGTAGTTGCCCCGCATATGGCAAGCCTGCCCCCTTTTTTCAGGGAGGACAGCGACTTGCCCAGTGTGGCCGGCCCGACGTGCTCGAAGACCATGTCCACGCCGTCCCCGGAAGTAAAATCCATGACCCTCTTGTAAATGTCCTCCGTCCTGTGGTCTATCACGTGGTCCGCTCCCAGCCCGATAAGCCTGGACATCTTCTCCACCCCTCCGGCGGTCGCTATCACTTTTGCGCCGAAGAGCTTTGCTATCTGGATGGCCGCAACCCCTATCCCGCTTCCCCCGGCTATTATAAGGACACTCTGGCCGCCTCTCAGGTCCCCCCTGTCCGCAAGCATGTGCCAGGCGGTAAGGAAGGTCAGCGGGAAGGCAGCCCCGTCCTCAAAGCTGACATGGGCGGGCAGGGGTATCAGGTTGTCCTCGCTCACCTTTGCGTACTCGGCATATCCGCCCCATGTGGAGGCGCCCACAAGACCCATGTGGCGGCAGATGTTGTTGTCTCCCGCCAGGCAGTGGTCGCATTTAAGGCACCTGATGCCCGGGTCCACCGTCACCCTGTCGCCGGGCTTGAAGCCCTTGACGTCCGGGGCGACCTCGAACACCTCCCCGGACAGGTCGCTTCCCATGACGTGGGGATATTTCGTCCCGTATGCGGCAAGACCGGACCTTATCCACACATCCAGGTGGTTCACCGACGCCGCCTTTACCTTTACAAGCACTTCCCCGCGGTGCAGGACGGGCCTGTCCACTTCCTCATATCGGAGGACGTCGGGGCCGCCCGGCTCTCTAAGGACGATCGCATTCATGATGGAACCCTCCTTTGAAAGGCTTTTTCTTTTCAGCTTTTTCTTTAATTATTTATGTCCCCAGCGGCTTTCCATGAGAACGGTCTTTTTTCTTTTTGAAAACAGGCAAAAACCGGCGCAAAAAAACAAAAACCAAAAAACCTTATTTACAATTTTACTAAAAAAAATCATTGCGCTCTTTCTTATATCCTGCCCTTTGTCGAAGGGGGCTCCTTTTTAGCCCTCGGGTCCACCTGGACGGCGTTCATCAGCGCCTGTCCGGCCGCCTTGAACACGGCCTCAACCATGTGGTGCAGGTTCCTGCCGTAAGGGACGTCCACGTGCATGGTGATACCCGCGCTTGAAACGAAGGCCTGCAGGAAGTCCTCTACCAGATCGGCTTCAAAGTCCTTTATCTTCTGCCTCTTGGGATACGAGACCCGGTAGACCAGGTAGGGCCTTCCACTTATGTCCAGGCTCACCTGGGCAAGGGCCTCGTCCATCGGCACGGAGGCAAACCCGTACCTGCGTATCCCCTTCATTTCGCCAAGGGCCTCTTTTAGCGCCCTGCCGGCCACAATCCCCACGTCTTCCACCGTGTGGTGGTAGTCCACATCGAGGTCTCCCGCCGCCTTGAGCCTCATGTCCATGAGCCCGTGTCTGCACATAAGGGACATCATATGATCAAAAAAGGGCATGCCCGTCTCCACCCGGTAATCCCCTTTGCCGTCCAGGTTTAGCGCAATCGAGATGTCAGTCTCGCCCGTTTTCCGCGTGATGGAGGCCTTTCTGCCCCTGCCGTTTTTACCTTCATTCCATCTGCCCACTGCCTCGCCCTTTTTTCTCCGTATCATTGCGCGCCGTCCCCCTCCCATATGTCCCTGTTCCTTATGGCCTTCAGAAAGGCGTCATTTTCCTTCCTTGAGCCTATCGTGACCCTCAGGTAACCTTCCAGCGGGCCTCCAAAATTCCTGAGCAGAACCCCTTCGCGCATGGCCACGCGGTATATGCGCTGCGCCCTGGAAGAGTGGAACAGGATAAAATTGGCGTCAGAGGGATATGCTGTGATGCCCTTTATCTTGCGGAGCTCCCCGGACACCCTGCCCCTTTCGGCTATGGTCTTCTTCACGCCTTCTCCCAGCCCGGTCCCTTCAAGCGCCCGGACCGCTATGGCCTGGGAAAAAGCGTTTACGTTAAAGGGGAGCCTCGTCTTGTTCACCTCGCCTATAAGCTCCGGGTTGGACACGAGGAAGCCGATCCGGAGGGCGGCAAGCCCCACCTTTGAAAGCGTCATCAGGACGGCCAGGTTCTCATATTTTTCAAGGAGGGGAAGAAAGCTCTTTTTCCCGGAGAACGCCTGGTATGCCTCATCTACCACCACTATCCCCTTTACGCCCTCAATTATTCTTATGATCTTTTCCTCTGAGAAACTGTTGCCGGTAGGGTTGTTGGGCCTGCTGATAAAGGCGATCTTGGCCTTTTCTTTCCGGAACGAACTTATAATCTGTTTTTCATCCAGGTCAAACCCGGGGCCAAGCGGCACCTCCACCGTTTTTTCTCCGAGGGCCTGGGCGATCTTCCCGTACATCGTAAAGGTGGGACAGGGATAGACGACCGGGCCGCCGAAGGCGCATATCAGGTTGTAGATTATCTCATCGGAGCCGTTGCCGTGCAGTATGTGGTCTATGCCCCTCAGCCTTGCGGGCAACATCCGCCTGGCAAAGGCCCGCCTTAATTCTTCCGCGAGGGGGTCCGGGTAGCGGTTCGTCTTCAGGGACCTCAGAAGTCCGGGGCTCAAGGGCTCGGGGTAGGGGCTTTCGTTGGCATCGAGCTTCACGGGGCATGACGCCCCCTTTGCGTCATAGGGTTTTAAAGTGAGCACGTTTGGCCTGACGAGCCCTCTTATGACCGAAGAGGTTTTTGTTAAAGCGGGCCCCTTTTCTCCAAGAGACCTCTGGCCCTTTTTGCTTTTTTTCTTTCCCTTGACCGGCGGAGGAGTTTTTTTTGTTTTTATTTTTCCGGGACCTCCTTCAACAGGAAATTATAACATGATTTTCTGCAGGTAACTTTCAAACTCCGCGGCCACGCTGCTCCACGTGTTGTCCCGGGCGAACCTGAGGCCATTTGAGCCCATCTGCCTCCTTCGCTCGCGGTCCTTGCCGCCAAGCAGGCTTATTTTTTCAGCCAGGTCAATACTGTCGCCCTTCCTGAAGTTGACCGCAAAGCCCGCGTTCACGGCAAAACCCAGCTCCGGTATATCGCTGACGACCGCCGGGGTGGCGCCGGCTGCGCACTCCAGAAGGACTATCCCGTAGCCTTCGAACCGGGAGGGCAGGACAAAGAGCTTGGCCCTCCGCATAAGCTCCATCTTTTTCTGCTCATCCACAAAACCGGCAAATTCCACATTCGAGAGGCCGAGCTCCCTCAGCATCCTTTTGAGCCTTTCCGTGTCCGGCCCCTTTCCAGCTATGACCAGCCTTTCGGAGGGCAGAAGGCGCATCGCCTCAAGCAGCGTGTCCAGCCCTTTGTTCTTGATATGGAGTCTGCCGGCAAAAAGAATAAAATCCTCTTTTGCCTCAGGCGCCCCCGAAAGGACCGCTTCATCTATTCCCGCCGGCAGTATCAGCGCCCCCACCCCGAACTTTCTCCTGGTCTCTTCGGAGAGGGCGGTAACATTTTTAAAAAACCTTGGATAGTACTTCTCAATAAGATAAAAGGGCAGCCCCGGCAAGACATACCACCTCTTAAGTATGCCCGCCCCCTCGCGGTGGTTCAGATGCAGGATGACCGTCCTGTCCGAGGCGAAGCGGGAAAAGATAGGGTTCCAGGGGGCAAAGTCCTCCACGATGACGTCCGCCTGCCAGCCGCTTTCTTTCAGGAAACGGAATGAGGCGGCGGCATAGCAGAAGGTGCTCAGGAGATAATTCTTCCGGGGATAGCCAACGAAATGGAACCGGATGCCGTCCGCGGTGTGGTCCGCGGCCCCCGGATATCTACCGCTTATTATGGTCACCTCGTGCCTTGAGGCTATCCGTTTGTAAATCTCAACGGCCCTTACGGCCCCGCCGCCCCCCACCCATGGATTGCCGGCGTGGTCATATATAAAATGGAATATGCGCACCCTGTATTTTACCAAATAAACGAAAGTTGCCCGTTTTTAAAGTTTTGTGCGATAATCCAAGAATGATGAAGAAGTTTTTGCCTTTTTTGCTGCCTGTCCTTGTTCTGACCTTCTGCCTGTCCTCCATTGCCCCCGCCGCGTGGGCATCGGATGGCGACTTGGTCCGCACCCCCGCTCCTGCGGTTTTTTCCAATGCCACCGGCCTCTCATACTATTACTTCATCATAGGCTATCAGTCGGAGCTTTCCGGCAAATGGGAAGACGCGGCCAGTTATTACCAGAAGGCGCTTAAGGCGGACCCGTCCTCCTCCACCCTGAGGCTCAGGCTCGGGATCGTCCTGATAAAGCTGGGCAGGTTCAATGAGGCCCTGACCGTGGCCAAGGAACTGGTCAAACAGAACCCTTCGAACATAAAGGCGCTTTTCCTCCTTGGCGAACTGTACAACGGGCAGGGACGCAGGGACGACGCCATCTCCGCTTATGAAAAGGTCCTCAAGATAGACCCCGGAAACGAGACCGCCCTGCTGCTGGCTGGTGTCCTCAAGGCTTCCGAGGGCAATTACACAGAGGGACAGGCCCTGATCCAGAAGATCATCGCAAAAAACAAGAATAACGTCATGGCGTACTATTACATGGGGCTCATAAATTTCGACCTCAAGGACTACGCAAAGGCCAGCGGTTTCTTTGAGAAGGTGCTCGAACTTAGGCCGGGCTCCGAAAACGCCAGCTTTTACATGGGCCTTATAAGCGAGATAAAAGGGGACCTTGCCGCAGCCAGGCGCTATTACGAGGCCGCAGTCAGGGCAAACCCCAGAAATACGGAGGCCAGGGACCGGCTGGGAGAACTATATATCCAGGCCAAGGAGAAGAAACGGGCCATAGGGCAGTACGAGAAGATACAGGCCCTTGAGCCCGGCAATACCGGCGTGTACAAAAGGCTGGCGGTGCTCTACATGGAAAACGGCCAGTTCGACAAGGCGGTGATGGAGCTCAGGTTGATACTTGCCAAGGACCCTAATGACACGCACGCGAGGTATTATCTTGCCTATGCCCTGGAAGAGCTGAAAAGGCCCCAGGACGCAAAGGCCCAGATGGAAAAGGTGCTGAAAGCCGCGCCCGATGACACGCAGGCGCTCCTTTTCATGGGCGGACTGCTCTCCGAGATGGGACAGAATGACCAGGCGATCTCCATCTACAAGAAACTGCTTGCCCTCGGCAAGGGGAATTCGGATGTATATCTCTATCTGGGCTCCCTCTACATGGACACCAAAGATT
>JAJYJB010000012.1:0-17704 GCA_021789735.1 Nitrospirota bacterium | reverse complement strand
GATTACAAGGCGGCCGGATCCGTCCTGTCGGACGGCCTGGGCAAGTACCCGAACAATGACGAGCTGCACTTCTACATGGGCATGGTTTACGAGAAGACCGGCCGGTTCGACGACATGGTGGCCCAGATGAAAAGGGTCCTCCAGATAAACCCCTCGCATGCGGACGCCCTGAACTACCTCGGGTACAGCTACGCGGAAAAGGGCATCAAGCTGGACAGCGCGCTTGCCATGGTGCAGAAGGCGTTGACGCTCAAACCCGGGCGCGGCTATATAATAGACAGCCTTGGGTGGATCTACTACAAGATGGGCAGGTATAACCACGCCCTGGCGGAGCTTACCCGCGCGGCCGGGCTGGATAAGAAAGACCCTGTTGTCCTCGAGCACCTTGGCGATGTCTACATGTCCCTTAACAGGAAACAGGACGCCGTCAACGCATGGAAAAAATCCCTGGAGTTCGGCGCGAAGGAAAAAGGCCTGAGGGAAAGAGTTCAAAAAAAGATAGACCAGATACAAAAACAAAAGTAAACAAGAAAAAAGAAAGCCCCCTATGCTCACCCAGTCCGCCCCAGCAAAGATCAACTGGTTCCTTTTCATTCCGGGAAAGAGGGACGACGGATACCATGAGGTCCGTTCCCTCATGCAGTGCGTGGACCTTGGGGACGAATTGAGCTTCGAGGCCTCGGACACGCTCTCCCTGGAGGCCAACTGCGCAATCCCCACCTATGAAAATTCCGTCTGGAAGGCCGCGCTTCTTCTGAAGGAACAGGCGGGGACCGAAATGGGGGCCAGGATCACGCTCAAAAAGAATGTCCCAACGGAAGCGGGGCTGGGCGGCGGCAGTTCGGATGCGGCAAGCGCGCTTCTGGGGCTGAACAGGCTTTGGGGCCTGGGCCTTTCCGCTGCGGAGCTGTCGCGCCTGGGGGCGAAGCTGGGCTCCGACGTGCCCTTCTTCCTGGGAGCGCGGTGCTCGCTTGTGTCCGGCCGCGGGGAGATAACGGAGCCCGTAGGGCTGGAGAGGTCCTTTGCACTGCTCATCGTAAAGCCTTCCTTTGGCGTCTCCACCCCCTGGGCTTACAGGGCGCTTACCAGCTATACAAGGTTGACAAAAGCCCGCAACAATATTAAACTGTTCATTCGCGCTCTCAGGGAGGGGGATCTGGAAAGCCTGGATGCCCTCGGCGGCAACGACCTTGAGACCGGAGTGCTGCCGGCCTACCCGGAGATAAGCCGCATAAAAAACGCCCTTAAACGGGAAGGCGCATCATACGTCATGATGAGCGGCAGCGGCTCGTCGGTTTTCGGCGTTTTCGGGGACGAAGAGGCCGCCAGGCAGGCGGCCGGAAAGATGTCCTGGTGGTGCAGGACTGCAAGGACCGTTTGCGGGACCGGCGGGGCGTGACGGACATACTGGGCATAGAAGGGCAAGAGGAGATTTTTAGGCGTGCGTTTGGGGCGTCGACAAACGGCAAGTCAGGAGATTTTGGATCTCCCATTTGGAGGTTCGAATCCTCCCGCCCCAGCCATTTGGCCTTTTAATTAAAGCGGTCATCTCTGCTTTTTATTTGACTTACTTTATATAAACTGAAAGGAAACGGTATTCATTCCATGCCGGTTGGCATCAGGATAGTTTCGGGCAACTCGCACAGGGCGCTGGCGCAGGCGATCTCAAAGAGCATGAACGTCCCGTTGACAGACGCCACCATAACAAACTTCAGCGACGGGGAGATAATGCTCCAGATAAACGAGAACGTCCGGGGAGCGGATGTTTTCGTGATACAGTCCACCTGCACGCCCGTGAATGAGAACCTCGTGGAGCTGCTGTTGATGTTCGATGCCCTGAAGCGCGCCTCAGCCGGAAGGATAACGGCGGTCATGCCGTATTATGGATATGCCAGGCAGGACAGAAAGGTGCAGCCCAGGGTGCCAATATCCTCGAAGCTCGTGGCGGACCTGCTCACCGTGGCGGGAGCAAACAGGCTTCTGACCATAGACCTGCACGCGGGCCAGATACAGGGGTTCTTCAACATCCCGGTGGACCACCTCTACGCCTCTCCGGTGCTCTTCGAGTACATAAAGACATGCCAGTTCAAGGACCTGGTCATCGTCTCGCCTGACGCGGGAGGAGTGGAGCGGGCAAGGAATTTCGCAAAAAGGCTCAAGGCCTCCATAGCCATCATAGACAAGCGCCGGGAGGCAGCGAACGTCTCCCAGGTAATGAACGTCGTCGGGTCCGTTGAAGGCAGGGACGTTGTGCTGCTGGACGACATGATAGACACCGCCGGCACCATAACCCAGGCTGCCGACGCCCTGAAGCAGAAAGGGGCCAGGAAGGTGTGCGCCGCCTGCACCCACGCCGTCCTTTCCGGCCCTGCGGTGAACCGGCTGAACAACTCCGCCATAGAGGAGCTCATAGTGACGGACACGATACCGCTTGACAGCAAGAAGGCCCAGTGCCCGAAACTGAAGGTGCTCTCCGTGGCCCCCCTGTTTGCCGAAGCGATAAAAAGGATTCATGAGGAATCCTCGATAAGTTCTCTTTTCGTCTGAAGGAGGTTTTTGAAATGGAAAAGACTAGCATAAAGGCTGAAAAAAGAGAGGTCTCCGGCAAGGGGATCGCCAGGTCCCTCAGGAGAAAGGGCCTTATCCCGGGCGTGATATACAGGGAGGGCAAAGCGCTGCCCATACAGCTGGACAAGCCAGAGCTTGTGCGCTTCCTGCACAGGTCCGGCGGCGAGCAGGTCATCGTGAACCTCCAGTTCCCGGACGGCGAGAGCCGCCTGGCCCTGGTGAAGGACTACCAGGTAGACCCGGTCAACAGGGAACTGCTGCACACGGACTTCTTCGAGGTCTCCCTTAAAGAGAACATAAAGGTCGTGGCTGCCATACACATAGTGGGAGAGCCCATCGGCGTCAAAAGGGATGGCGGGGCGCTCCAGTACGGCGTGTCCCAGATAGAAATAGAATGCCTTCCGGACAAAATACCCGGCCACATCAATGTGGACGTCTCCGGGCTTGGGGCCGGACATTCCATACACGTGCGCGACCTGAGCCTGCCCGAAGGCATAAAGGTGCTCACCCACGGCGAAGAAGTAGTGGCCACCGTGGCGCTGCCCAAGGAAGAAGAGGCGGCCGCGCCCACCGCTGAGACCGCCGAGCCCGAGGTCATAAAGAAGGGCAAGGAAAAGGAAGAGGGCGAGGCCAAGGCTGAGAAAAAGTAAGCGGCTTTTTCTTCCCGCGGGAAACGGCAAAATCAAATAAGAACCTAAAAGGCAAATAAACAAAAACCTTGTGGCTTGTAGCCGGGCTTGGCAACCCTGACAGAAAGTATCTGAAGACCCGGCACAACGCCGGATTCATGGCTGCAGATGAGCTTGCCCGCCTGCTCGGGGCGCAGTGGGAGCCGGGCCCAAAAAACACGGAATACCTCATGGCCCGGGCCGAAGCGGGCGGCCTTGCCGTGCTCCTCCTAAAACCCCTCACCTATATGAACCGCAGCGGCGCGGCGGTGAGGGAAGTCCTCAGAAAAAACCGCATCCTCGCGGAAAAAAATCTCATAGTCATCCATGACGACATAGACATGGCGGCCGCCAGGATAAGGGTAAGGAAAAACGGCTCGGCCGGCGGACACCGCGGCGTGGAGTCGGTTATCCGGGAGACGGGCACCAGAGAGTTCATAAGAGTGAAGATAGGAGTGGGCAGGGACCCCTCGCTGCCTGCCGATGTCTACGTCCTTCAGAAGTTCAGCAAAGACGAGGCCCCCCTGATGGAAGAGGCCGTCCACAGGGCGGCCCTGGCGGCGATAGACGTGATCACTCATGGCGTGGAGGCGGCCATGAACAAGTTCAACTGAAATAAAAGTTCCGCTATTGTCCCGGGCAGCACCTCAGTTTTTGCAAACGCCGGGGCGGCACCGGCCTTTCGCTTTACCGCTTTTTGAGTTCCTTCGAAATTCAAATGCAAGGGATTTTCTGACCTGTCATGGTCCGCCCCTCCTGGCAGCTTGCCGCCCATTTTACCATCCATCATCCCACTTGGCATATCGGGTCAAAAATAGTAAAATAAGAGATGTTTAAAAACAGGAAAGGTTTCACACTCCTGGAGATACTGGTCGTAGTCTTCATCCTGGGGATTCTGGCCGCCATAGTCGCTCCCAAGATAATGGGCAGGACCGACGAGGCAAAAGTAACAGAGGCGAAAGTTCAGATCAAGGACTTCGAGACTGCTCTAAAGCTCTACAAGCTGGACAACGGGTTTTATCCTACAACCGATCAGGGCCTTCAGGCGCTGATCACTCCTCCCACAGACCCGCCGGTGCCAAAGAATTACAGGAATGGCGGATACCTGGAGCAGAAGAAAGTCCCTGTCGACCCCTGGGGAAACCCCTTCGTGTACATCTGTCCCGGGACTCACGGCGATTTTGACCTGAGCTCCCTTGGCGCGGATGGAAAAGAAGGCGGCAAGGGCTATGACGCGGATATCGACAACTGGGAAATGCAGTAAAGGCTTCACGTTCCTTGAACTTGTAGTCGTCCTCTTCATCATTTCCCTCTTTTTCACGCTGGCTGTCCCTGCGTTCAGGCGTACTTACACCCGGACCGACGCGCTCAAGGTGGCCTCCGTCCTGCGGGAGCTGAACGACTCGTCGGTCGCGATGAAAAAAAACTTCGACATCACATTCGATCTGGACTCCAAAAAGATCTCGTGGGACGGCCCCGAAGGCAAGAGGTCCATGGACGTGAAGGGGCTGACCCGTGTTGTAATGCCCTCAAGGGGCTCCGTCACCGAGGGGTCCTTGAAGGTCTTTTTTGGCCCCATGGGGGCTCCCGAAAATATCGACGTCTACATGAAGGGCAAGGGGGCGCTCTGGAAGGTCTCGCTGAACGAGCTTAGCGGAAGGGTAAAGGTAAGCAGCAAATGAGAAGAAATGAAGGTTTCTCCCTGCTTGAGGTGCTTATAGCCATCGCCATCGTCGGCGGGCTGCTCGTGGCCATAATAGACATGGTGAACTACCACCTTTCCGTTATAAACAGGTACCAGACGCTTTCGGTCGCCTCCATGCTGGGCATGGAAAAACTGCACGAGCTTAAGGCCGCCCCCGCGAAGGAAAAAGGCAATTTCCCGGAGCCATACCAGGATTATTCATACAAGACAAGCATCGTAAACAGCCCGCTGCCCTTCCTTAACGAGCTGGTGCTCACGGTCTGGAAGGGCCGCGACAAGACGGACCTTAAGATATTCATAGCCAAATGAACATAACGCACGCATACCGGAGGAGGCAGGCCGACGGGCCGCCCGGAAGGAAAAACGGGGGCTTTACCTTGCTTGAGGTATTGCTTGCGACCGCGCTTACAGTGGTGGTGCTTGCCGCCGTTTACGGCACGTTCTTCCTGGTGGAGAAAGCGCGGGAGGGGGCCAACAGCTCCCTTGTAAAGATGTATGAGGCCCAGAAGATCATGGACGTCCTCAGGCGGGAGATAGAGGCGATGGACGGGCCCGTAATTCTTGTGGACAAGGAGTATTTCGGCAAAAAGGGCTCGAGCTTCTCCTTCTCCGCGTTCTCGCCCCAAAACGGCGTCCTGTCAAAGATAAGCTACTACGCAAAGGAAGGGGACAAAAAAGGCACGATAGACCTCTTCAAGGAACTGCAGACGCCGGACGGCGCCATCGAGAATGCCCCCATGATCGAAAATATCAAGGAGTTTTCGGTCCGGATATATTCCGGGGGAAAATGGGTGAGGAACGTGCAGGCCGGGAACCCGCCGGGGGACGTCCATGTCACCCTTAAGATGTACTTTAAGGGCGCACCCCTTACCCTTGAGGAAACGGTGACACCAAGGATAGGGAAAATACTTTAAAGCGGACGGATGCTGTAAAAAAAGATAAAAAAATGGGAATGACTGCCTTGAGGACGAGAAAGAAAGAGGGAAAAGCGGGGGCCGCGGAGAAAAACGGAGGGTTTGTCCTCGTCCTGGTCCTCCTGGTGCTTGCCGTGCTCCTGGCCCTGGCGGTGGACTTTGCTTATGCGGTATATGTGAACGTAAGCGGCCTCCACAACCTGGACACCCTCCAGGCACTCTCCACCGAAGGTTCTTCCCTCATAGACAGCTCCGGCAATTACCTCCTCCAGGCGCTTGCCCAGGGCACTATACCCGTGGACGGGGAGAACATCACAATCCCTCTGGGTGACGGAACGACGGTCAACTTCCTGGCGGGCGACGAGAACGCAAAATTCAACTTAAACACCATTGTCCAGCCCAACGGAAACCTGAACAGGAATGCCTACCAGTCCTTCAGAAGACTGCTGAACGCCCTGCACCTGGACGCATCCATTGCGGACAAGGTGGCATACTGGATAAACCCTGCGGCCGCATCCGGCATGGTGACGGACGGAAAAACGAAGAGGGGCTATCTGGACAGCACGCAGGAGTTACAATTGTTCATCGATGAGGCCTCTTATGATACACTAAAAAATTACGTGACCGTCTACGGAGATGGCTTGATAAACATAAACACCGCGCAAGCCCCGGTTCTAATGAGCCTTTCGGACAACATAAGCCAGGACCTGGCCGAAAGGGTCATCGAAAGAAGAAAACTGGAGCCGTTTCAAAACATCGGCCAGCTTTCGCAGGTCGCAGGGTTTGAAAGCCTTGGCATGCAGCTCGCCCCTGAGATAACCGTCTCAAGCTCCGCCATAAGCATAACTGCAAGCGCAGAAAAGGACGGGCTGGTGAGGACTGTGGATGGCGTTATGGACACAAGCGGAAAGATACTCTTCTGGAGAGAGAACTAGATGAATGCCTTTTTTGATCTGAAAGACGCCGGGGGCGGCACCGTCTTTGTCTTTGACGGAAAAAAAGAAAAAGGGCAGCTGTTCACCTCCATCCCGTTCACGATCGACGCTCAAGAAAAAAAATTCGCGACCGCGCCGGGGGAGCATGTGCCCGCCGTTGAGGACGTATGTCTTGGCCTGCCTCTTTCCATGCTTGGCTTCAGGCTCCTCGAATTCCCCTTCACGGGCATAGAGAAGATCCGCCACGCCCTGCCATTTGAGCTGGAGGGGATGGTGCTCAAGGGGCTTGACGAGATAGTCTGGGACGTGGTCCCGGTGGGTGAAGCGGACGGGGCACAAAAGGTGCTTGCGGTGTACACGGAAAAAAAGACGCTCCGGGCCATTATAGACTCCATGAAGGCGGCGGGGCTGGAGCCGTCCGCAGTCACATCCATAGAGCTTGCTTGCATCCTGGAGGCGGGGGGATCCGATATCTCCGGGGCGCTGCTTGCCCCGCCGCCATCCGGGCCGGAGGAGCGGGCTGCCCTGGCACTGGCCGAGCTGTCCAGGAAACCCGGACCGGTAATAAATCTAAGGACGGGGGAGCTCCAGTATGCAAAACCCAGAGAGGAATTCGGACGGCGGATAAAGACCGCCTTCGTTCTTGCATCGCTGCTACTCCTGGCGTTTTCGATAAAATCCGCCATGGGCGTTTATTTTCTGAACAGGCAGGCCAGGGCCATGGAGGGGCAGATGGGCAAGGCCATTTCCAGGATGATGCCGGGCCACGGAGTGGGCAATATAGATGTCTCTCTTATGGAGCTTGAAGGGGGCCTTGCGGAGCTGAAGAGGGAAAAAACCGGCTTTGGCGGGCTTTCCCCCCTCAAAGACCTCAAGAAGCTTTCGCTGCACAAGGCGGCAGGAGTGATAATAAAGGACATCTCGATGAACAGCGGAGGGATGGCCCTTAAAGGCGAGGCACGCTCGCTTTCAGACGTGGAGGCTGAAAAAAACGCCATCGCGCCGTACTTCAGCCAGGTAAATGTGCTTGAAACAAGCCAGTCCGGAAACACCGTTGTCTTCACCCTGAGCGTGAAATGAAGGATACGAACATAAGGGCATACATCGACGGTCTGAACGAAAAGCTCCGGGGACTTCCGGAGTCCGCCCGGAAGTTTATTCTTGACCGGGGGCAAAGAAAACTTCTGGTGCCCGCGGCCGTTATCGGCGCGCTTGCCGTCCTTGCGCTGTCTCTCTGGATCGCCAGGGGGGCCGCTGCGCGGAGGGTCGCCTATGACAGGCAGACCGAGGCCCGTTTCGAGACGGTGGTCCGGCAATACGCTTCTCTTAAAGGCCAGGTGGATGAGTTCAAGAGGCGCGCCGCGCTCAGCCCTCGCCAGGGGATAATCAATGCGCTGGACGGGCTTTTCACCGGCACCGGGCTTAAAGATAAGGTGGCGACCATAAACCCGCTTGGGACCAAGACCGTGGATGGGTTCACGTCGGAGCAGGCCGAGGTGACGCTTAAAAAAGCGGACCTGAACGAGACGGTGAACCTGCTTTACAGGATCGAATATGCCCCGATGCTGCTGACCGTCAAGGAGGCGGATTTCAGGAACTCCTTTTCGGCGCCCGCGCTGGACATAAGGCTTGTTGTGGCTCTTACAAGGGCCCAAAAATAGTTTCTTTCCGGTTTACCTGCATGGGAAAGAGGTTTTTTTATTTTTGATCCAATGAAAAAAGCAAAAAAAAAGGCCCTCATAGTGCTTGCGGCGCTGGTCGCGCTGCCCATGCTCGTCTGGTACGCCGCCGTGCCCAATTCAACCATAGAGTATATGCTGGCCTCGCACCCCTTGGGCCCTGGCGTTGAAATAGTGGCGGCGCATTTTCATAAGGGGCTTTTCTTCAGTTTCGGTGCGGACGCGGTAAGCGCAAAAAGCGGCGGGAAAGATGCCTTGGTCTTAAGGGACGTGCGGGGACGGATAAACCCGCTTTCACTCCTGCTCCTCCGCCTGGAAATCCCCTTTCGCGCCTCGCTTGCCGGCGGCAAGGCAAGAGGCGTCTTTGATTACGGCCTCGTTTCGGGACAAGGGAAAGTGCGTGTCCGTCTTGATGGCGTCCAGATAGGGGAGCTTCCGCCGGTCAAAGGGTCCGTTTCAGGCCTTCTTAATGCGGACCTGGCATTCAGCGGCGGAAAGGGCAGCATCCTTTTCACCGTTGATGACCTGGGCAACTTCCCCTACGGTTTCAGGTCGGCAAACGGGGTAGCGGGGATATCGGGGCCGGAGCTCAAAATCGGGTCGGTCTCACTGGAGGCCCCTGACACCTACGCCAAAGTGAAGGGAAATGCAAACCTCGAAAGCGGTGCTTATAACCTGAAGCTTGAGATAAACACCCAGGGAACGAATCCCAACCCCCTGCTTGCCCCCTATCAACAGTCCCCCGGCTATTATGTTATCCCTCTTTCTGGGGACCTCCGGCAGTTGCTTTGAGCCCGGCAAAAAGGAAAAAACAGATAAAATAAAAATTAAGGATTAAAAAACCTTTTGCAGGGTGATAAAATAAAAAGCAGGGATTTTTTTCGGAAACCGGACTCCTGGAAGACAAGTATAATGCCGGAACTCAGGGAGACGTCCGATGCGCAAGGCCTGGCATTTATGGATCCTTTGCTTTTTTCTTTCCGCTGCCCCTTTTTTCCCCGGAGCAAAAAATGCCGTTGCGTTCGGCCCTCATGACAAGCTGCAATGCGCGGACTGCCACGCGGCACATATCGCGGGAGGCAAAAACAAGATCAGGTTGGCGGCCCTGAACAAGCCGGCCGTCCCGGCGCAGCGTTACCGCTTTACGGGTGTGAGGGCCTTATGCATGTCGTGCCATAAAAAAACAAAAACCGTGGCCATGGAGAAAATGGGGATCGGGCAGGTCTGTGCCATTCATAACAACCACTATCCGGAGGCAGGGCACCATGTGGATGCGGGGGCTGCCGGCGTAAGCGTGCCTGCTTCACTTCTCAGGCGCGGGAAAATAAGATGTGACAGCTGTCATGACCCGCACGGCACGAACCCCAATTATAAATATCTTATCGTCAGAACAAAAGGCAAAATGGCCAGAAGTCTCTGCGCGATGTGTCATCACTCGAATTCTGGCTATGTGGCCGTTAAAAAACCCGGAAGGGAGATTAAAAAACAAAGGACCTGAACGCGGAACAGCCGGACATCAAAAAAAAAGCGCCCCAGGGCGCTTTTTTGCAAATTTCAGATCAAGCTTTTTCCCCCGGCAGGACAGCGGAGATTTCTCTGAAAAGGGCCTCTCTCAGGCCCTGCATGTTCCCTTTCCATGCCGTTGTCCTGAAGCCCGCCGCCCTCTTGTGCCCGCCGCCTCCGAACTTCTGGGCCACACTGCGCACATCGATGTCCCCTTTTGATCTGAGGCTTGCCCTCAAGGTCCCGTCCTCAAGCTCGCTGACTAGGACCGCGACCTTGGCCTCCCGGAGCATCCTCGGATAAGAGGTGAAGTTGTCCACGTCCTCGGCTGCCGCACCTGAAGCCTTGAACATCTCCTGGTAAACGCTCATGATCGCAATGCCGTCCCTTAATTCAATGGTCTCAAGCGCAAGGCACAAAAGCCTCATCCTTCCTGCCGACCACGTCTCGTAGACGTTCCTTGCTATCCAGGCCGGTTGGGCGCCGGCCCGGACCAGCTCCGCCCCGGCAGCAAGCGCCCCGGCTGTTGTATTGTCAAACCTGAAGGAGCCCGTGTCCGTGGAGATGGCCGTGTACAGGTTGTCCGCCATATCCGGGTCTATGGAAAGGCCAAGGGCCTTTATGAGATAGTAAACCAGAAGCCCGGCCGCCGGGCAGCCGGGGACCACCCATATCGGGGCAGGTTTTTCCCCCTGTCCGTAGGCCTCCATTTCATGATGGTCGATAGCGGCAATATGCCTGAAATGGACCCCTTCCAGGGCGGCGCGAGATGCCTTTGAGCAGTCCACCAGGACGAGCGTGTAATCCCCGGTATCCGCAGGTAGGACGCGCGAGATGCCATCTGCGCCGGGCAGAAAGCTGAAAAACGGCGGCACGATGTCTTTATTGTAGGATACAACTTCCTTGCCCATGGCGCGGAGCGCCGAGGCCAGCGCCAACGTAGAGCCGATGGCGTCGCCCTCGGGGCTTATGTGGCCGGCGACCACAAATTTTCTGTTGGCTCCGTCCCTCAGGAAGTCAAGGAGCTCATCCGGAGGAAGATACTCCACTTCCCGCATGGCCTCGCCTTCGAGCCGGTTTTTTTCTTTTTCAGGCGCGCGTGTTTCCAAAGGTCAGCCCTCCCCTTTTATGTCTTTAAGGAGCTGGTCTATCCGGTTGCCGTATTGCAGGGAAGTGTCAATCCGGAACTCAAGGTCCGGGGTGGACTTCATCTTTACCCTCCTGCCCAACTCCTGCCGGATAAAGCTCTTTGCGGCGTTAAGGATCTCTATCATCTGCTGCCGCTCTTCTTCCTTGAGCGAGCTGACATAAACCCTTGCCAGCTTGAGGTCATCGGTAACGGAGACGTCCGTGACCGTAACAAAACCCATCCTGGGGTCTTTAAGTCTCCTTAAAATGATATCGGAGATTTCCTGCCTGAGGAGGTCGGCGACCCTCTTTGAGCGCTTGTAGGGCAGCATTTTCCCGGTCCTGTCTATGGATTTTTAAGTCAAATTTCGACTTTTTTGTTAGAGCTTGGCGGCTATCTTCTCAATAACGAAGTTTTCGAGGATATCGCCTATCTTGAAGTCATTGAAGTTCTCTATCATGATGCCGCACTCGTAGCCGGTCTGGACTTCCCTGGAATCCTCTTTGAACCTTTTAAGGGAGGACATCCTGCCCTGGTAGACGACTATGTTGTCCCTTATGACGCGGATGCCGTCGCTCGCCCTGTTCATGAGACCGTTTATAACGTAACAGCCAGCTATGGTGCCAAGTCTTGAAACGGTAAAGAGCTGCCTCACCTCGGCGCGCCCGAGAACCTTCTCCTTCATGGTGGGCTCAAGCATCCCTTCGAGCGCCTTTTTCACGTCGTCCACGGCCTCGTAGATTATGTTATAAAGCCGCAGGTCGACCCCTTCCTTCTCGGCTATCTGCTGCGCCTTGGTCTCGGGCCGCACGTTGAACCCAACTATGACCGCGTTCGATGCCGCGGCAAGCATGACGTCCGACTCGTTTATGCCGCCTATCGAGGCGTGTATCACCTTCACCTTTACCTCGGGGTGCGTGATGGCGCTAAAGGAGCCCTTGAGCGCCTCTATCGAGCCCTGGGCATCCGCCTTGATAACGATGTTCAGGTCCTTGAGCTTGCCCTCTTTCATCTTGCTGTAGAGCTCATCAAGGGTTATTTTCTTCGCGACCGTAGCCTCGACCTGCTTCTGTTTTTGCAGTCTGGCAAGGGCTATCTGCCTGGCCTTTCTTTCGTCATCCATCACGACGAACGAGTCGCCTGCATTGGGCATGGAATTGAAGCCTATGACCTCGACAGGCGTGGACGGCCCGGCGGCCTCCAGCTTGCGCCCGTGCTCATCGCTCATCGCCCTGACCCTGCCCGCGTTCGAGCCGCACAAAAAAACGTCCCCGGCCCGCAGCGTGCCGTTCTGGACAAGAATGGTGGCCACTGGACCCTTCCCCTTGTCCAGCCTGGCCTCTATGATGACCCCTTTTGCCATCTTGTCCGGATTGGCCGTGAGCTCGAGCATATCGGCCTGAAGGAGGACCAGCTCCAGCAGGTTGTCTATGCCTGTCTTTTTCTTTGCCGATATCTCCGCGAAGATGTTCTGTCCGCCCCATTCCTCCGAGACTATGCCGTACTCGGCAAGCTCCTGTCTTACGCGCTGGGGATTGGCCTCGGGCTTGTCTATCTTGTTCACGGCGACTATTATCGGCACGCCTGCCGCCTTGGCGTGGTCTATGGCCTCTATCGTCTGGGGCTTCACACCGTCATCGGCGGCAACAACCAGGATTACTATGTCGGTCACCTTTGCGCCGCGGGCCCTGAGCGTGGTGAACGCCTCATGCCCCGGGGTGTCCAGAAAAGCGATCTCCTTTTCGCCCAGCTTCACCTTGTAAGCCCCTATGTGCTGGGTGATACCTCCCGCCTCGCCCTCCGTTATATGGCTCTCCCTGATGCTGTCAAGCAGCGTTGTCTTGCCATGGTCGACATGGCCCATGATCGTGACCACCGGCGGCCTAGGGGTGTGGTTTGTGGAAGCCTCCTCCAGCGCGGCCTCCTCCTCGGGGACAAAAACATCCTCCTCGGCGGTCGATACCTCAAGCTTCATACCCATGGAATCCGCTATGAGCATGGCCGCATCCACGTCCACCGGCTGATTGATGGTGGGCATATAGCCAAGCTCCATGAACTTCTTTATTATCTCCGGGACCTTGACCCCTATGAGCTCCGCGAATTCCTTTACCGTTGCGCCCTCAATGAGTCTGAGATGCTTTTTCCTGGGGGCAGTGACCTGCTGAGCCTGCTGCGGCCTCTCGCTCCTGGGCGCGAATTTCTGCGCCAGCCCGGGCCCTTTGCCGGGTTTTTTTGCCATGGTGCGCTGGTCGGCAAACTTGCGGGGCTCCACTTTCCTGATGGCCTGAAACGCCCTCTGCATACCAGGCTTGGCCTTGAACTTCTCCATGCGTCCAGCTTCCAGGTCTTTCTTGAACCTGTCGGGCACCTTGAGCTCCACTTCCTCTTCCGGTTGCGCCGCACCTGCCTTTGCTACGTCCTGCGCTTTTATTTCAGGCCCCGTCGCGGCGGCCTCCTGAGAATCCGGTGAGGGAAGAACCTCTTTTGCGGCAGGCACCTCCACGGCGGCGGACATATCCCCGGCTGAAACCTCCTCTTCCTGGACGGCCGCTTCCGCCTCCTCCGCGGCCAACTCTTCCTCCATATTTTCCTTCAAAGCCGCCCTCACCTTGACGGCCCAAAATTCATCTATGCTCGATGAGGCTGTCTTGCCGCTCAGGCCCACTGCCTCCAAAACGTCAAGGATAGGCTTGGAATTTTTTAGCCCAAGCTCCTTGGCAAGCTCATGAATTCTCGTCTTTTTAGAATCGGTTTTCTTTGTCATTTCTTCTCTTTTTGTTTATTTTGAACTTGTAACGGGTGTATTAGTAATGCTATCATAAAAGCTGGATTTTTATCAAATTTCCCAAAGGAGGTCACTCGATGGCCAGCTGCGATATATGCGGTAAAGCGAAGAGTGTCGGCAATCATGTCAGCCACGCGAACAACAAGGTAAAGAGGGAGATCAGGCCCAACATCCGCCGCAAGAAAATCAATGTTGCGGGGACTGTCAAAACGGTTTCCATCTGCACCCGCTGCCTGCGTTCAGGCAACCACCAGTAAAAAACAAAAGCTGAAAAGTGAAAAGGATCGGGGCGGGCCTTGCCGGGATCATCAGGAGACTGGGGCTTGAAGATGCGGCAAGGCTGCACGGAATAAGATCGCGCTGGGGGGAGCTTGTCGGCGCTCCCCTTTCCGAACACCTGGAGCCTGGATTTGTATCGGGAGCCGTCCTGCACATCACCGTCGATTCTCCGCTTTGGCTCGAACAGGCCAGGTTCTATGGCGCAGAGATACTTAAGAGAGTGGGGCCGCTCGGGATCTCGGAGCTTAAATTCAAGCCAGGGGCCCGTCGCGGAAAAAATGCTTCCACTGCTGCCTGCAAAATCAAAGAGCCCGGACACGCCCCACTTACCGACGAGGAGCTGGCGAGCATAGACCAGCAGATCGGCCCCGTGCGGGATGAGGCCCTGAAGCAGATCATGCGGGGGATAATGGCCAAGGCCCTCCGCGCCCCGGCCGCTCACGGCCGAATAAGTAATCAGAATCCTTGACATCGCCACCTTTAAAGGGATATTTTACTGCTGTTGCAATGGGAAATAAAAAGGTCCAAAAAAAGGAAAAATCCCTTAATGCAGAAGGAGCCCTTCCATGAGAATGCGAAAAAAAACAAAAACTTCCGGAAAAATGGAACACAGGGAGATATCGTCCGCAATGCCGGCTTTTTTCGCTTTTGCCGCGGCCGCGATCGTTTCCGGCTTATTTGCTTTTTCCATGCCCCGCTCAGCTAATGCCGCAGGAGGCCTGTACACAGTCAAAAAAGGAGACACACTCTGGAGCATCTCGGGGGCCAATCTGAAGAACAATTTTCAATGGCCTTTGGTCTGGAAAGAAAACTCCCCTATAAAAAACCCGGACAGGATATATCCGGGAGAAAAGATCAAAATACCGGCAGTCCCGCCTGCCGAAGGGCCTGGAAAGGCAGAGGCGCCTCCGGTCGCGGCCGTCGTCCCTGAAGAAAAACCCGCGCTTCCCAAGACCGGGAGGCCGGAAGAAAAGATCATCACACCCGTCAGAGAGAATTACCTTTTCAGCAGAAAGGAAATGATATCAAGCGGGTTCATGACCAAGAAGGTCCCCTCTGCCGGTGAGGTCATAAGCCCGGTCGGACAGAGGGCGCTTATAGCCAAGGGAGACGATGTATACATAAAACTTGGCAGCGTGGCCGCAACTGGTGACAAGTTCCTCGTTGCCGGGGTCCACAAGATTGACAACCCGCTCACGGACAGGTTCGCCGGATATCTTGTGGAGCCTCACGGCATCGCGGTTGTCACAGGGGAAAACGCCGGGCTCATACGCGCCACCATAACCGACACGTTCGAGAGGGTCGGGCCCGGGGATGTCCTTATCAAATATGTAAAGCCGCACCGGCTTCTTTGGGACGAACAAAGAAAGCCATCCGTTCATGGCCATGTTCTGGCCCTCGAAAAACAGAGGCTCCTTGGCGGCGCCCTGGATTTCATCTATCTTAATAAAGGAAGTAAGGATGGGCTTAAGGCCGGGGACCTGCTTCAGACCAAGAAAGGCCCGGACACCAACGCCCTGATACAGATAGTTTCGGTAAGGCGCAGGTTCGCAACGGCCATGATCAAAAAAAGCAGGTCGGCTGTAAATCCGGGGGACCTTTTCACGGGGCTTGAATAACGGGTCTTTTTCTTTTTGGCTGGCAGATCTAAAAAAAAGGGGGATAAAAATCCCCCTTTTTTGCTCTTTTGTTTTTTTAAATTTTCAGCCCAGGCTCTTGAGCGCCCGCAGCCTGCTTGGATGCTTTAATTTCCTGAGCGCTTTTGCCTCGATCTGGCGCACCCTTTCCCTGGTGATGGAGAGATACCTGCCCACTTCCTCTAGCGTATGGTCCCTGTCGGTGCCGATGCCAAACCGCATCCTGATGACCTTTTCCTCCTTGGGGGTAAGGGTCTTGAGCACGCTCTGTATCTGCTCCGATATCTCGGACTTTTCCGCATCCGAATAAGGCGAGGGGCTGTTCTTATCCCCGATGAAATCCTCCAGCTCGGTATCCTCGTCTCCGATCGGGGTCTGCAGCGCTATCGGGTCCTGTATCGCCCTGAAGACCTCATCCACCTTTCTTACAGGCACTTGCAGCTTCTGAGCGAGTTCCTCGTTGCTCGGTTCCCGGCCCAACTGATGCGTAAGCTCCCTAGACGCCTTGGTGACCCTGTTATAAAACTCCATCATGTGAACAGGCACCCTGATCGTCTTGGTCTGGTCTATAAGCGCCCTGGTTATCGCCTGGCGTATCCACCATGTGGCGTAAGTGGAGAATTTAAAGCCCTTTTCGTATTTGAACTTGTCCACTGCCTTCATCAGGCCGATATTGCCTTCCTGTATGAGATCCAGCAGGGGCAGACCCCTGCCCACATAGTTCTTGGCTATATTGACGACCAGCCTCAAGTTACGCGTGATCAACTCATTTTTCGCGTCCCTGACCAGGGTATTGGCCTTCTGCAGCCGCTCCCACATGCCTTTAAGGTTTTCAACCTTCAGCCCGACCTCGGCCTCTATCTTCTTGAGCTCCTGCTGGACTTCCTTCGATAAGGTCTCCAGCTTTTTTGCCGAAGGGCTGCTGCCGTTTTTCCTGGCCTTCTCCTTGATGACCTTGCGCAGCTCCTTGAGTGAGCCATGCCTGCCAAGCCTCCTGTCAAGCTCGCGGACCTTTCCCATGAGCTCCTCCAGCCTTACAAGCACTTTGCGTATGGCCTCATCGGTCCTCTCGTCCTCTGTTATTCCTTCTTCCTCGACGTCTATGCTCGCCTCCGCCTTCTTGAAAAGCGGCATCGCGACCACTATTTCCTTGATGATGTTCTTGCCCTGCTCAAGCTGTTTTGCAAGCTCGGTCTCTTCATCCTTGGTGAGAATGGAGATATTCCCCATGGAATGGAAATAGGCCTGCACGAGGTCTTCGGTCTTTTCATACTCAGCCGCCTCTGCCTCCTCCAACTCCATCTCTTCCTGGGCGCCTTCCTCGTATTCCACGACCTTCACGCCCATGTCCTGAAGGAGGTCCATCAACTCTTCTATTTCGTCGGGCGAGAAATATTCCGACGGCAACGCCTCATTGATCTCATCATAGGTAAGGACCCCGCGCCTCTTACCCATGTCTATTATCTCTTCAAAGATATCCTTTTCCCTCATTTCGCCACAAAGCTCCTTTTAAGGAAAAATGCAATAACAACCAACATTTTCCCTTTTAAAGTATAGCAGAAAACTATCGGTTGTAAAGATGTCTAAGAAAAACAAGAAGTTTCTTTTTTTGATTTTATGTCTTTTTAAATTTTTATTTCAGGAAATGCCTTTCAAGCCAAATTCTTTAAAAGGGGAAATGGGTCAAGCCTCACGGTCTATTAGTACTGGCCGGCTGAGCGTGTTGCCACGCTTACACCTCCAGCCTATCGACCTGGTAGTCTACCAGGGACCTTCAGGGGCCTTGCGGCCCGGGAGACCTAATCTTGGGGTGGGCTTCACGCTTAGATGCTTTCAGCGTTTATCCCGTCCGGACATGGCTGCCCGGCATTGCCGCTGGTGCGACAACCGGAACACCGGAGG
>JAJYJB010000093.1 GCA_021789735.1 Nitrospirota bacterium | reverse complement strand
CCAAAACCTTTAGCCTCATTGAACCATTTTACCGAACCACTCGACATCTGCTACTTCCTCCTAAGGAAAAATATTATTTCGGATCTGCAAATAAAACCGGCTGCAAATGACCTCTTGTCGAGTCTTGAGCCCTTATTTGTCAAAAGCTCCGATGCAGTAAATATGGCACACATCGGATTAAATGTCAAACAGAAAATTCCGCCGCGAGGGCAGGGGTTTTTACAGACGCAGGAGCGGAAAAAACATTGCAAACCGCGGCCTTAACTGGAGGCAGGGGCCGGCAAACGCAAAGGTTTTGGAGGGTGGGGCCCCTTTGGGGGAAAGGGGCCCCTCTACGGTGGGAAAGCTCGTTTTACCCGTTCACCCGCTTCAAGCGGTCTTATCCGTTGGGAAGGGTGAATTTCTCCTTCCTGAGAAACGTGGGGATGTCGAAGGGGTCCTCGTAATTCATCTCCACCGGCGTTTTTTCCTTTTCTTCCGCCTGCCCGCCTTCGGGGGCAACGGTCAGGGATTTGGCCAGTATCCGATGGGAGCCTTTCAGGGCCGAAGGCATCTCCCTGGGAGCGGGGGCGGCGGGAGGCGCCCATTTCTTGACCGGAAGCTCTATTTTCTGCTTCTTTGGCGCAAAGCTGGTCGCGATAACGGTAACGCGGCACTCGGCCTCTATCTCCTGGTCTATGACCGCGCCGAAAATTATGTTTGCCTCCGGGTGGGCCGAATCGTACACCAGGCTGGCCGCCTCCTCCACGTCCTTAAGAGAGAGCCCCGGGCCGCCGGTAATGTTCACAAGTATCCCTCTGGCCCCTTCGATGGAGGAGTTTTCAAGCAGGGGGTTGGTTATCGCTTTTTTTGTGGCCTCTTTTGCGCTTGAGTCCGCGCCCATGCCCATCACCGAATTGCCGGCGTCCTGCATGATGGTCCTTACGTCGGCAAAATCCAGGTTTATAAGACCCGGCACCACGATAAGGTCCGAAATGCCCTGGACCGCCTGCCTCAGCACGTCGTTTGCGCGCGCGAAGGACTCCAGAAGGCTCGTCCCCTTGTCCACCACATAGCTTATCCTGTCGTTTGGTATCACGATGAGGGTGTCAACGTTTTTCTCAAGCTCCTTGATGCCGGCCTCGGCGTTGTGCCTCCTTGCGGTGCCCTCGTAGAAAAACGGCTTTGTGACAACGGCGACGGTAAGCGCGCCGCTTTCCTTTGCCGCCTGGGCTATCACCGGAGAGGCGCCCGTCCCGGTGCCTCCCCCCATGCCCGCCGTAATGAACACCATGTCCGCGCCCTTCAGGGCCTCCATTATTTCATCCCGGCTCTCAAGCGCGGCCTGGCGGCCGGTCTCCGGCTTCGAACCCGCTCCAAGCCCGCGGGTCACATCCTCGCCGAGCTGGATCTTCCTGGACGCAAGCGATATCCCCAGGGCCTGCGCGTCCGTATTTGCCGCCACGAACTGCACATGCTTCAGGTTGGACGATATCATGTTGTTGAGCATGTTGCCGCCCGCGCCGCCCACTCCTATCACTTTTATCCTGGCCAGATCGCTTTTCATCTCCTCGAGTTCGAACATCGCTTTGCGTCTCCTTTCAAAGATTTTTTAATTTTTTAAAATCTATAAATAAAATCCCCTGGCATGTTCCGGTCCTTATACGCCCTCCGCCGGGAAACGGCGCATCCTGCCAAAAAATCTCTTGGCCAGGGCCCGCCCCTGTTCCGCCACAGTCCTTTTCACCGATTCGATGGAGTCCGACAAAGGGCTTTCCTTGAACTCCCCGCCCTCGCGCTCCAGCCCGTAAAGCAGGAGCCCGGCCGCCGCGGCATACTGAGGGGCCCTCACGGTCTCCCGGAGGACGGTGCTGCGCACCTTCTCCGGCAAGCCGGGCCTCACCGGGATGCCCAGCCAGCCCTCGGCCATGGCGGCGATGTCCCTCATCTGGCTGCCGCCGCCGGTCATGACGGCGCAGAGGGGCTGGTGTTTTATGATCTGGGGCTCAACGTCTTCTTTGAGGAGCTCGAAAAGCTCCTCCATGCGCATCCTGATGATCCTTGCAAGCTCCGGATGGGATATCTGCCTTGGCTTGCCGCTCATGCTCCTGGCCTCGATGCTCTCTTCGGTCTCGAAGAGGTTGACCTTCTCCTGCCCGGCCCCGTAGCGTATCTTCAGTCTTTCGGCCTCTTTATGGGGCAGTTTCAGCCCCACCGCGATGTCATTGGTCGCGTTGGAGCCCCCTACCGGTATGACATCCGCCCAGCGCAGCGTGCCCCCCTTGAACAGGGCCGCGTCGGTAGTGCCTCCGCCCATGTCCACAAGCACCGCCCCCTGCTGGAGCTCCTCGCTTTTAAGCACGGCCAGGGCGCTTGCCAGCGGCTGGAATACCATTTCAGTGGCCTGAAGGCCTGCGCGCTCCAGCGAGCGGTCAAGGTTCTCAAGCACCGCATGGGAGGCGGTCAGCACCTGGACCTTGACCTCCAGCCTCACTCCGGCCATCCCCAGCGGTCTTGCTATGCCATCCTGCCCGTCTATGACGAACTCCGAGGGCAGCACGTGGAGGACCTCCCTGTCCAGAGGCACGTATATGGCGCTTGCCGCGTCTATTACCCGCTCTATGTCCTCCTGCCTGACCTCTTTTTCCCTTATGCCCGTGGCCCCATAGCTCTCGGCGCTTTTTATGTGGCTGCCCGATATGCCGACATACGCGCTCCTTATATCTATGCCGGAGGCGCTCCTGGCCTCCCTGAGGGCCGTGCTTATGGAGTTGGCGGTCTCATCTATGTCTATGACCACCCCTTTCCTGAGCCCCTGCGACGGGACCGTCCCGGCGGCCACTATGTCAAGCCCTTCCCGCCCCATGCGACCTACCATTAGACATATCTTCGTGGAGCCCACGTCTATGCCCGCGATATACCGCCCTTTCAAATTTCCCCTCCGCCATTTCTTGCCGAATCTGTCATTTTACCGTCTCCGTCACTGGCGTCACTATTACCCGGTTTGCGAACCTCAGGTCTATCGAGCTGGCATTTATGCCCCTTTGCTGTATCGCGCCCTCAAGCTCGGCCAGCCTGTCCAGCTTCCGGTCGTAGCCGCCAGAGCCCACGAACACGGTCACATTGCCGTCCTGCATGGACAGGGCCTCCGGAGGGACATCGGCCTTTATAGTGATGGGCTGGGAAAAATATCCCCGGTCCTTAAGACATCTTGCCAGAAGGATGCTCTCCCTGAAGGTGTCAGGAAAGTTCTTTACGTCAGCCACGATAACGGGCAAAAACGGCACGGAACCGGCCTTGACCGGCTCAAGCAGCCTGCCGGACCTTGAGGCAAGCCACATCATTCCGTCTCTTTGTATTATCACGAAAGGCTTTCTCTCCTCCACGCACACCGCTATCCTTCCGCTCAGCACATTTTTCCTCACCGCGGCCATCTTTACCCACGGGGAGGCAAGCAGCCTTTCACTCATCGTCCGCTTGGAAAGGCCAAACATGTTCTGTCCCACGCGCACGCCAAGCAAGGCGGTCAGGTCGCGGTCCGTGAGGTTTTTATTGCCGGTAAAGACCACCTGCCTGAGTGCGAAGAACCGGCTCCCCTTCAGATAACCGAAGACCCCGGCGGACACGCCAAAGACGAGAGCGGCAGGCAAAAGCACCTTTAGAAGAAGGAACTTTCCGGCGGTGGCGGAAAAATTCTTTTTCTTTTTCTCCCTGCCCCTTTTTCCTCTCATCCCCTGTTATCTCTCATTCCCAATTACCTCTCATCTTTTTTCGTACAAGGCCTCCCTCAGTATCTCCTCGACAAGCGATGGGAAATCAAGCCCGCTCTGCTTGGCGATCTTTGGAAGAAGGCTGGTCTCCGTCATGCCAGGTATCGTATTGACCTCAAGCACCCATGGCTTTGCCGCCGCGTCGATTATGAGGTCCACCCTCGTGGCCCCGCTGCAGCCAAGCGCCTTGTGAGCGGCAAGCCCCACCCTGTGCGCCTCTTCAAGCGCCGCCGCATCCATCTCCGGGGGCAGGATGTAACTGGTCTTTCCGCCCGTGTACTTGGCTTCGTAGCTGTAGAAATCCAGGAAGGGCCTTACTTCGACGGATCCCAGCACACGCCCGCCCAGTATTCCCACCTGCACCTCCTTGCCCGTTATCCTGCGCTCCACTATCGCCCGCCCGCTTAGGGAGAACGCCTTCTCGAGCGCGGGGGCCAGTTCCTCACGGCCATTTACCATGGTCACCCCGATGCTTGAGCCCTCGGTGACCGGTTTTACGACCCATGGCAGAGGGAAATCAAGCTTCGCGCCTGCTGAAACTTTTCCGCCGTGGAAGCCGTCTTTCCCGAGGGTGATACCCTCGGGCACGGCTATGCCCTGCTCCCTGAACATCCTCTTTGAAAACTCCTTGTCCATGGCGAGGGCCGAGGCCAGGACGCCCGAGCCGGTATATGGTATCCCCGCCACCTCCAGGAACCCCTGTATGGAGCCGTCCTCTCCGTGCCCCCCGTGAAGGGCGATAAAAACAACCTCCACGGCCTCTTTTTTGAGGACCTCCGCCAGGTCCATGCCCGCATCTATTAGACAGACGTTATATCCGAGCCTCCCCAGCGCACCATATATCGCGCCCCCTGTTTTTAAAGAGACCTCCCGTTCGGCGGAAAGCCCCCCGGCAAGCACCCCTATCCTTTTATCAGTTACCGGCATTTTTATTTTGTTTCTCCCAGCATTCTTATTTCGGGCTCCAGGGACACCCCCGAGCGCCTGAACACCTCATTGCGCACCTTCTCCATAAGCGCGGTGAAATCGGCCGCCGTCCCGTTGCCCGTGTTGATGAAAAAATTCGCATGCACCATGCTTACCTCTATGCCGCCCACGCGCGCGCCCTTAAGCCCGGCCTCATCAATAAGCCTGCCCGCGGCGTTTCCTTCCGGGTTTTTAAAGACGCAGCCCGCCGAACGCGCTGCCAGGGGCTGGGTCTTTTTCTTCATCCCGAAATTCCTGTCCATCAGCTCCTTTATCTGCCTGGCGTCCCCTCTCCTGAGGGCAAGCTCCACGCTGGTCACTGCCCCGCAGACCGAAGAGCCCCTGTACTTAAACCCCAAAGATTCCCTCGATACCCTTTTTACCTTTGCCGGTCCGCCGCCGGAAGGAGGGAAATCCACCGTAAGCGCGCTGCGCACGATATCGCCAGCCTGAAGACCGTGGGCCCCGGCGTTGCCCGCGACCGCGCCCCCGATGCTGCCCGGTATGCCCGCAAGAGGCTCAAGCCCGGACAGGCCGTTTTGCGCGCAGAAGGCCAGCACTCTTTTAAGCGGCTCGCCCGCCGCGGCCGAGACGACCGCGCCGCCTTCACGCTCATCCTCAAAAAAGACCTCTATGCCCCTCATCTGCTCCGTGGATATGACAAGCGCCTTGATGTCCCCGTCGGCAAAAAGCACGTTGGTGCCGCCCCCGATCAAAAAGACCGGCATCCCGGAGGCGTAATCAAGAAGCCTCAAAAGGGCTTCCGCGTCCGGGGGCCGGGCGAATATCTCCGCCCGTCCGCCTATGCGAAGCGACGTATGGCCAGCCATGGGTTCGCCGAACATTATGTCCGCCCCTTCCATCTGCCTGCCCATATCCTTCCCTGACCGGAGCCGCTCAGTCTTCATGCAGCCCCGACCAGATGCCTTCAGCATATTTTTTCTTTTTCATTTGGCAAGCTTTTGCACCAGTCCTTCAGAGACCTTCCAGACGTCCCCCGCGCCAAGGGACAGGACGACATCCCCCGGCCCCACGTTTTCAAGCAGGTATTGGAGCGCCTTGTCTATCCGCCCCACGTACGCGCCCTTTTCCCCTATCTCATTTTTTATGAGCCCGAAGAGCGCCTCAGACGTTATCCCCTCAAGCGGACGCTCCCCGGCCGCGTAGATGTCCAGAAGGACAAGACGGTCCGCATCGGAAAACGAGACCGCGAACTCCCGCATCAGGTCCCTCGTGCGCGTGTACCTGTGCGGCTGGAAGACCACGAAGAGCCTCGATGAGCCGATCCCCTCGCGAAGGGACCTGAGCGTGGCCCGCACCTCGGTGGGATGGTGGCCGTAATCATCATAGACGCTCACGCCGGAGGGGCGGCCCTTGAGCTCAAGCCTCCTGCCTATTCCCTGGAAGGCCTGAAGCCCGTCCCTGATGGCATCGGGGTCCACGTCAAGCTCCAGGCCCACCCCTATGGCGGCCAGGCTGTTCAAAATGTTATGGTCGCCCGGGATGGGGAGCCTGACCCTGAACAGTTTTTTGTTTCCGCCCCCCTTCAGCAGGACGTCATACTCCGTGCTCATCGCGCCCTTCTCTATGTTTGCCGCCCGGAGATCGGCCTCCGGGGAAAAGCCGTAGGTCAGGGTGCGCCTCTTTATGTCCGGCACAAGCTCCCTCAACCGCGCATCCTCCATGCATACCACGCAAAGCCCGTAGAAAGGGACCTTGCCCAGAAACTCAAGGAACGCGCCTCGCAGCGCGTGCATCGACTTGAAAAACTCCATGTGCTCGCGGTCTATGTTTGTGGCTACCGCTATGGTGGGCGAGAGCTTCAGGAAAGAGCCGTCGGACTCGTCCGCCTCCGCCACCAGGAACTCTCCCTGCCCCAGGCGCGCGTTGCTGCCAAGGGCGTTGAGCCTTCCGCCTATGACCACCGTGGGGTCAAGATTGGCCTTTGCCAGGACCGTGGCGACAAGCGACGTGGTGGTGGTCTTCCCGTGGCTTCCGGCAACCAGGACGCCATATTTGAGCCTGCCCAGCTCCGCCAGCATCTCCGCCCTCGGGATGACCGGCACCCCCTGTCTCAGGGCCTCCATGGCCTCCGGGTTTTCGCTGCCGATGGCCGAGGATATCACCACCACCTGCGCGTCCTTTATGTTCTCGGGGCTGTGCCCGATCGTAACGCCTATACCCATTGCGGCCAGCCTCTCCGTCGTTTCGGAGGCCCTCATGTCCGAGCCCGTCACGCGGTAGCCAAGGGTCTGCAGCACCTGCGCTATGCCGCTCATGCCGATGCCGCCAATGCCTACAAAATGAATGGATTTATACCGCTTGAACATCCGCAAAATTACCTTCCTTCTTCAAGATGCGAGCCTTCTTCAAAGTGCGGGCCTTCATGCTTTTTTCCTGAGCCTGGCAAGGCTCAGCACAAGCTCCGCCGCTTTCCTTGCGGCCTCCGGCTGCCCGATGGCCCTGCTCCTTGAGGCCATTTCGTTCCTTTCCGTTTCGTTGTCAAAAAGGGACCTTATCTCCCGGGCCATCCGTTCCCCCGAAAGCTCGCTGTCCATAAGGAGCCTTGCCGCGCCGAAGGCCTCCAGCTTCCTGGCATTGAACTCCTGGTGCGCCCCGGCATACGGATAGGGCACAAGGAGGGCCGGCTTGCCGAGCGCGGTCAGCTCTGCCAGCGTCGTTGCCCCGGCCCTCGATATGACAAGGTCCGCCGCCGCATAGGCCTCCGGCATCTGGTAGATGAAAGGCACCACCATCGCCCTGAAGCCCTGCCGCCTGTATTCCTCCCGGACCGCCTGATAGTCCCTCTGCCCGCTCTGGTGCAGGAACTGCACGCGCTCCTTCATGTCCTGCAGGTGCTCTAGCGCTCCTGTTACCGCCTTGTTTATGCTGGTGGCCCCGGCGGAGCCTCCGGACACAAAGATGGTGAAGAGCCCGTCCGGGGCCAGCTCGAACAATTTGAAGGAATCCTGCCTGGCGGCCGAAAGCACCTCGGCCCTCACCGGGTTGCCCGTCAGATAGGTCTTGCCCTTGGGCAGAAACTCCGTGCTTTCCATGTATGTCGCCGCCACCGCGCCCGAGATCTTTGAAAGCCACCGGTTTGCCGCCCCCGGAAAAACGTTTTGCTCCATGATGACCACCGGTATGGACGAAAGCCAGGCCGCCAAAACAGGGCTCACGGAGACATACCCGCCGGTGCCCACGACTATGTCCGGCTCAATGGAGCCAAGCAGTTTTTTCGCCTTCATCACAGAAGACACTATCTTTGCCACCGCCCTGAGCCTTGCCGTTCCGGATTTGCCCGCCACCCCCTCGGCCGGAAGAAAAATTATCTGGTAGCCTTTTTTAGGGACCACTTTGGACTCCAGCCCCTTCTCCGTGCCCATGAACACTATCTCCGCCGCCGCCTGCCTCTCAAGCTCCTCCGCCAGGGCCAGCCCCGGAAACAGATGGCCGCCCGTCCCGCCTCCTGCTATAACGACCCTCATGCGTTAAAACCCCGCCCCATAGATGCTGCGCCTCGCCTTCTTCTTCTCAAGCATCTCCTTAAGCCGGTCCGGGGCCGCCTTTGGCGGCTCCCCCTTTGAAAGCCTCAGCAGTATGCCCATCGCCATGAGGTTTACGATAAGGGAAGAACCACCGTAACTTATGAAAGGAAGCGGGAGCCCCTTTGTTGGCAAAAGGCCCGTGACCACGCAGAAATTGACGAATGCCGGAATAGCTATCATGAGCGCGATCCCCCAGGCCAGCAGGAAATGGTACTTCTCGCTCATCCGGTTCGCTATCCGCACGCTCCGCAGAAAAAGCGCACAGAAGGCCACCACCACCAGGCTCGCCGCAAAAAAGATCGGA
>JAJYJB010000092.1 GCA_021789735.1 Nitrospirota bacterium | reverse complement strand
GGCGTCCGTCTTCCCGGTCACTCGATCGTCAAACCTCATGCCCAGGGCTATAAGCAGGTCAGACTCCTGGATGGCCTTGTTGGCGTAATATGTGCCATGCATCCCGGGCATCCCAAGCGAGAGCCTGCTGGTCTCCGGAAAGCAGCCTATTCCCATGAGCGTCGTTGTCACCGGCACCTGGGTATGTTCGGCAAGCTCGCGGAGCTCCTTGTGCGCGCCGGATATGATCACACCGCCGCCCGCCACAATGACCGGCTTTTTGGATTTCTCTATCATATGGGCGGCCTGGTTTATCATCCATTTGTTGCCTTCGTACTTTGGCTTGTACCCCGGCAGCCCGACCTTCTCCGGCCATACAAAATCCGTCTTCCCGGCGGTGACGTCCTTGGGCAGGTCTATGAGGACCGGGCCGGGCCTGCCCGTCACAGCTATATGGAACGCTTCCTTTACAACCATGGCAAGGTCGTTCACGTCTTTCACGAGGAAGTTGTGCTTGGTGCACGGGCGTGTGATGCCTACAATGTCCGCCTCCTGGAATGCGTCATTGCCGATAAGCATGGTGGGGACCTGGCCCGTTATCACGACCATGGGCACCGAGTCCATAGAGGCGGTCGCGATGCCGGTCACCGTGTTTGTAGCGCCGGGGCCGGACGTCACGAGGACGACGCCGGGCTTGCCAGTGGCCCTCGCATAACCGTCGGCTGCGTGCACCGCGCCCTGCTCGTGCCTGGTAAGGATCAGTTTTATGTCCTTGTCATCGTAAAGCATGTCGAAGATGTTGAGCACAACCCCTCCGGGATAACCGAAGATGTGCTTCACACCTTCACGCTTCAGACATTCTATCAGTATCTCCGAACCAGTAAGTTTCATTCCCGCTTTCATAATATCCTCTTAAATTAAAGATGTGCTTGATATATTATCATACCCGGCCAATGCGAAACCAGAGCCTGAGGCTTTTTGAAGTGTCTCAGTTTATGATCGGCAGGCAATACCGGCTTTCGCTTTTCCGCTTTTTTCCTGCCGCTGCATGGACTTCCTTGCTGCACTTCATCTTCTGAACTCGCCCATTCGGGCCAAGGCAGACGGGGAAGAAAGGAGAAACCGTCCGGAGGCGCAGCAAAGCTACGCCTCCGGACGGTTTTTTTTGATGACGCCGTACGCCGCGCTTTCAGCCACTTGCGGCCAGAAGCGATCTTGAGACAGGTTCTAGCTCTGCACGGCACCCGTCGCGGCGGAGCTTACGTTTCTTGCATAGCGGGCCAGCCATCCTTTTGTTATCTTGGGTTTTGGCTTTTTCCAGCCCTCAAGCCTTTTCGCTATCTCCCCGTCGCTTATCTCTACATTGAGCCTCCTGGCCGGTATGTCTATGGAGATGATGTCCCCCTCCTGTATCACGGCTATGGGCCCGCCTTCCATCGCCTCGGGCGATATGTGCCCTATGCACGGCCCGCGTGTGCCGCCTGAGAACCTGCCGTCCGTAATGAGCGCCACGGACTCCGCAAGCCCCATCCCCGCTATAGCGGCGGTCGGAGAAAGCATCTCCCGCATCCCTGGGCCGCCCCTTGGGCCCTCATACCGGATCACCACGACGTCGCCGGATTTTATCTTCCCTTCCATTATCGCCTTCATTGCCTTTTCCTCTGAATCGAACACCCTTGCCTTCCCCTTGAAGCGCATCATCTGCTGGCTTACGGCCGACTGCTTCACCACGGCGCCGTCCGGCGCGATGTTGCCGGCAAGCACGGCGATTCCGCCCTCCTTGTGGTACGGGCGTTCCACGGGCCTGATCACATCCTGGTCCTGCACCTCTGCTGATTCCGTTATCTCAAAAACCTTTTTCCCGCTAACGGTAATATGGTCGTTAAGCAGACGCCTGAGCCGCTTCATCACCGCGGGTATACCTCCAGCGTAGTCCAGGTCCTCAAGATAATGCCTTCCGCCGGGCAGCATGTCGGCTATGTGAGGGGTCTTTTTAGAGAGCCTGTCAAATGCCTCGATGGTCATGTCCACGCCGGCCTCCCGCGCAATGGCGGGCAGGTGCAGGCATGTATTTGTGGAGCCGCCCAAGGCCAGGTCTATCACTATGGCGTTTTCAAGGGACTCCCTCGTCACCACCTTTGAGGGCCTTATGCCTTTCCGGACGAGCTCAACAACGCGCCTGCCGCTTTCAAAAGCTATCCTTTTTTTCTGCGCCGAGACGGCCAGGGCCGTGGCACAGTAAGGCAGGCTCATGCCCATCGATTCCGTGAGGCAGGCCATCGTGTTTGCCGTGTACATCCCCTGGCAGGAACCCGCCCCGGGGCAGGCGCAGAGCTCAAGCTCCTCCACCTCGCTGCCGGTTATGAGCCCCTTTTTGTACTTGCCTACCGCCTCGAAGGTGTCGTTCACAAGCGAGAGGCGCTTCCCCTTTAAATGGCCTGAGAGCATGGGGCCCGCCGTCACCACGACCGTAGGGACATCCACCCTGAGCGCTCCCATGAGCATGCCCGGGGTTATCTTGTCGCAGTTGGTAAGCAGCACAAGACCATCCAGCTTGTGCGCCTCCATAACCGTCTCCACCATGTCCGCGATGAGCTCGCGCGATGGCAGCGAATAATACATGCCGCTGTGGCCCATGGCTATGCCGTCGCATATGCCGGGAAGACCGAAGAAGAATGGGTATCCCCCACCCGAATGGACGCCTTTCTCAATGAACCGCTCCAGGTCCCTCATGCCCACATGGCCGGGTATTATATCCGTGAAGCTCGAAGCCACCCCTATAAAAGGCTTGTCCATCTCGGATTTGGGAATACCAGTGGCATACAGCAGAGCCCTGTGAGGGACACGCTCTATGCCTTTTTTTATCTCCGTTGACTTCATCTTCCCCAAGGCTGGTTTCTTCTTACCCGTAGCAGATCTCTTAGTCCCTGAAAGGCGGGCCATTTCGCAAAAAATTCCTCCCCTTCTTTTTTAAAGTAGAAAATGTCTCAGATTTTACTATTTAAAAAGACAGCTCAGTTAACTGTGTGGCCTTTCCTGTATCTAGTTATGAGCTCCTCCATCTGGTCTTTTTTGAGGAGCTTGAGTTTCTGTATCTTCTTTTTTTCCATCTCTTCGTCAGAGTTAAGGTAATGCTTTCCGGAAAAACCAGCGATACGGCTGTCCAGGCTTCTGTGCTCGCTTACAAGCTTTTTGAACTCGTCGTTCTCCCTGGTCAGGATCTCCGCGATCTGCTCATCTCTCATATCGGGCCTCCTTTTTTACGCCGTTTATACTAGAACCTGGCTCAAAATTCCTTTTGGCTTCAAGAGGCTGAAAGCGCGGCGTACGGCGTCATCAAAAAAAACCGTCCGGAGGCGTAGCTTTGCTGCGCCTCCGGACGGTTTCCTCTTTCTTCCTTGTTTGTCACGATTTCCTCTCCCTTTCGCTTTCAAAATCAATTTTGCGACAGGTTCTAATGAAAAAGTAACATACAGCACGCCGAAAAGACAACATTTCCGGGCCGCCCAAAGCAGGGGTTCATGGACGGCCTATTATATTTTGAGACAGTTTGAAGGAATTGTCGATGCAGTCGTTCATGGAGATGCCCCTGAAGGCGTTCCCGGTGATGAAGAGTCCAGGGTGTGCAGAAACCATTTTGTCCATCTTTTCAAGTCTTTCCGAATGCCCTAGCGGGTACTGTGGGATTGCCTTCTCATGGCGGAATATCCTTAAGAAATCGGGGTCCGCCTTGAGCCCCAGCATCTCTCCGAGCTCCTCCATCACAATGGAGAGGAGCTTTTCGTCAGGCAGCATCGCCAGCTCCGAGGCCCTGGCCCCTCCGGTCATGACCCTTAAAAGCACGTGTCCCTCCGGGGCCCTTTCAGGGAAAATGCTTGAATCATAAAGGGTGCCAAGTATCTTCCTGCCCTCCTTAAAAGGCACCAGAAACCCGAAGGCGCAGGCGTCAAAAGGGATTTTTTGTTTTTTAAAACCAAGGCTTACCACGGAAACCGATGGGTAATCTATCTGCCCGATGAGCTTTGAGAGACCCGGGTCGAAATCCCTAAGCACAGCGGAAGCCTCGTACGCCGGGCAGGCAAGCACCACGAAATCGGCCTCCAGAGTGGAGTTCTGCCTCCCTGCGATATGCACCCGGTAACCCGACTGGAGCTTTTCGATGCCCGTCACCCGGCAGCCAAGCTTTATCCTTTCCTCGCCAAGCGCCGTCCTGGCGGCAGTTATAAGCTGTTCAAGGCCTCCCGGAAAAGAGGAAAGCGTCCCGCCGGGGCCAGCCCCAACCGGGCCTTTCCCTGCCTTTTTTGCCTCCCGGCCAAGCCTAATCATCCCTTTGATGAGGCCGCCGTACTCTCTTTCTATCTTTTTTATCTTTGGAAAGCAGCTCTCTACGCTCATTTTTGCGGGGTCACCCGCAAAAACGCCCGAAGCCATCGGGTCTATCAGGTTCTCAAAGGCTTCCCTGCCCAGGCGCCTCGTCGCGAAATCAGCGAGCGTCTCATCTTCCATTTTTGCGGAAATGAAGGGCTCAAGCGCGATGCGCAGCTTGCCAAGCGGGGTAAGCACGTTTGAGGCCAGAAAGGCCTTGGGCGACTCCGGAAGGAGTTTCAGCCCTCTCTTAATATAAATGAACCTTTTCCTTGAGGCATCTGAGCTTCTCAAGGGTTTCAGCCCCATGCCCTCCGCAAACTCAATGGTGCGGGGCCTGTTGTCAAGAAAACCGTTCGCGCCCCATTCCGGAAGGTATCCGCCCGTCCTCTCCGTCCGTATCTTGCCGCCAGGCCTGTCTTCCGCTTCGAGCACAATGGGCTCTACAGACTCTGCCTGGCTGCCCTGTTTTGAGCCGGACATGAGAAACCAGGCGAAAGACAGACCAGATATGCCTCCTCCAACGATGGCTACTTTCAAGCTTTTTTCTTACCAGCCAAGTTCCTTTTTCTTTTTAAGCACCATTTCCCTGAAGGCCCCGATCAAAAACGGGTGCGAGTTCAGGGCGGGCGTGCGCTTCAGTTCCATTCCCAGCCCTGAAGCGAGCCCTTTATATAATATATCTATTTCATAGAGCGTCTCAATGTGGTCGGAAACGAAGCTTACGGGCACCACAAGCACCTTCTTCTCTCCGCGCCGCGCAAGCAGCTTGAGCATCTCGTCCGTATAAGGGGCAAGCCATTTTACCGGGCCGGTGCGCGATTGATAGCTCAGGGCAAACCGGCCGGCCTTTATCCCTGCTTTTTCGGCCACCGCCGTTATCGTGCGGTTTATGTGGTCCACGTAGGGGTCGTTTCTGGCGATTTTGACGGGCAGGCCGTGCGCGCTGAACAGTATGAACGCACCGGCGTCCCCGAAAGAGGCCAGCCCTTTGTTTATTATGTCCGCCAGCGCCCCGATATAAAGCGGGTGGTCGCACCAGTATTCTATGGACCCCCACGAAATGGGATATTTTTTCATCTGAAGGCCAAGCTCATTCAGGGAAGAGCCGGTTGTCGCAACGGAATAATGCGGATAAAGCGAAAGCGCAATGACCCTCCGTATTCCGTCCTCGTCTATCTGCCGGACCGTCTCGGATATGTAAGGGCGCCAGTAGCGCATCCCGTAATACACCCGGAAGTCCCCGTCCGCTTTCAGCGCCTCCCTGATTGCCATGGCCTGTGAGGCGGTGAATTCGTTAAGCGGGGACTTGCCGCCTATGAGTGCGTATGCCTTTTTCGCCTTTCCTGCCCTGGCGGTGGAGATGGCCCAGGCTATGGGCCTCTGAAGGGGGGCGGGCCCCAGTTTCATTATCATCCTGTCCGAGAAAAGGTTCAGAAGAAACGGCTTTACTGAAGCAAGGCTGTCCGGGCCCCCCAGGTTAAGAAGCAGTACGCCTATGGGGCCGTCTCCGGTCAGCGGACCGCGGCCTTTCCGCTTAGCTCATGCACCAGCTCCACCAGGGCCTTGGCGTTTTCAACCGGTATCTCGGGCAGAATACCATGGCCCAGGTTGAATATATGCCCCTTTGCGGATGCGCGCGCCTTGTCCAGGATGTCTTTTACCTTCTCCTTCATGATCTCCCTTGGCAGAAGGAGCGCGCACGGGTCCAAGTTGCCCTGGATGACCATCTTTTTACCGAGCTTTTTGGCAGCCTCTCCTATATCCACCCTCCAGTCTATGCCTATGGCAGCGGCGCCGGAGGTCTTTATGTCCTTCAGAAGGCCCGCGCACCCGTTGACGAAATAGATGACCGGGGCGCCTTCGCTTTTAAGCTCCTTTATTATCCGCTTGACGTAAGGCAGGGCAAAGACCCGGTAATCGTCCGGCGAGAGCACCCCGGCCCAGGTATCGAAAAGCTGCACGACATCGGCGCCAGCCTTTATCTGCGCGCGCAGATAGGAGACAACGGTGTCTGATATCTTATCCATGAGGCCGGTAAAGACCCCGTGGTTCTGATACATTGCCTTCTTTGTGAAAAGGAAATTCTTTGAGCCCCCTCCCTCTATCATGTATGTCGCCAGGGTAAATGGAGCTCCGGAAAACCCTATGAGGGGGACCTTCAGCTGCGCCTTAAGCAGCTTCACGGTCTCGAGTACAAAGGGCATGTCGTCTTCAGGGTCCGGGACGGTCAGCTTCTCAAGCAGCGCCCTGCTCCTTATTGGCTCCGAAAGCGCCGGACCGTGCTTCTCCGAGAATTCGAGCTTCATCCCCATGGCCTCTACTGGTATTAGGATGTCCGAGAAAAGGATGGCCGCATCCACCCCAAGGATGTCCACGGGCTGCAGCGTCACCTTCGCGGCCAGCTCCGGCGTCTTGCAGAGGGTAAGGAAATCCACTCCCTCCCTGACCTCCCTGTATTCCTTCAGGTATCTGCCGGCCTGACGCATTATCCAGACCGGAGTATAAGGCGTCTCTTCGCCCCTTAAGGCCTTAAGAAAAATATCGTTCATAGAATTTTGATCCCCCCGCCTTAAATGAATGCTTTTTCTTTTTTAAAAAACTATTTCTTTTTTAAGAAGAAATCTTGCGCTCTTTCTTTGCAAGCTTGAACGGGACATGGCTGCAGAAGGGCTCCTCTGCCATATAATCGCCGTACACGGAATAAGCCCTTGCCCTGCACCCGCCGCAGACGTTTATGTACTCGCAGGAGCCGCACTTGCCCTTGTAACTTTTAAAATCCCTCAGGTCCCCGAAAAGCCCCGAGTTCTCCCATATGTCCTTGAAGGAGCTCTCCCTGACATTGCCTGCCGGTTTGGGGAAATAACTGCACGGAAGGACATTTCCGTCCACGTCTATAAGACATATCAGCTGCCCTGCCAGGCATCCCTTGGCCCCTCCCGTGGAGAATTTAAGCGTCCTTCTCTCGAACTTCGCCTTCTCGTCCTTTGCCCTTTGCAGCACCACCCTGTAATAATGCGGCGCACAGGTAGGACGCACAAGCAGGTCTTTTTCGTCCTTCTCCATCCGGTAGTGCCACTCCAGTATTTCCTCATACTCTTCCTTGGAGATGAGCTCGTTCATTATCTCCTCGCCCCTGCCTGTGGGTACTATCATGAACATGTACCAGGCGGTAGCGCCAAGCTCTTTTGCCAGCCTGTAGACCGCCGGTATCTCCTCCTGGTTACGCTTCGTAAAAGAGGAGTTGATTATGAACTCTATGCCGTGTTTCCTGAAGAGCCGCGCGGCGTTCGTTATCCCGGCGAACGCGCCTTTCACGCTCCTGAAGTCGTCATGCACCGCCTCGGTGGAGCCGTCCAGGCTCAGGGAGACTATCCTTATGCCGGAGCCCTTTATTTCTCCACATATTTCATCCGTGACAAGCATGCCGTTGGTGGCCAGGCACATCCTGAGCCCAAGACCAGTCCCATGCTTTGCTATATCGAAGACGTCATTTCTTAAAAGGGGCTCGCCGCCTGACAGCACGACAACAGGCTTGGCATAGGAAGCGATGTCTTCAAGGACCCTGTACGCCTCTTTGGTCGTGAAATCCGGATGCCCCTTGATCTCCGCCTCGGAAGAGGAGCGGCAGTGCACGCATCTCAGGTTGCACCTTCTGGTTATCTCCCAGGCTATCCATTTGGGGGCAAATTCCATGACTGACTATTATACCTCTATTACCAACCGTTTTTCATGAGTCAGTCTGTTTTATGGCCCGTCCGGATTTCAAACGGCCTGCCCAGCTGGCTGCCCCCAGACGTAATGCTCCAGTCTCTCAAGCAGCGGGCCCATGGTGGAGGGGTCGCGTGCGGATATCGTAACGGCCCCGTAACGGGTCCTGAGCGCCGTGGCCTCCTGCTCCGGCATCATGTCCACCTTGTTGAAAACCAGAAGCCTCGGTTTTTTGGACAGCCCGAGGTCCTCCAGTATCTTTAGCACGGAGTCTATCTGCTGAGGGAACCTGGGATTGGCGGCGTCCACAAGATGCAGAAGGAGGGTTGCGTCCTCCAGCTCTTCAAGAGTGGCCCTGAAGGCCGCCATGAGGTCTTTGGGCAGATCCCTTATAAACCCCACCGTATCGGTTATGATGAGCTCCCGCTCCCTTGGGAACCTGATGCGCCTGCTTGCGGTGTCCAGTGTGGCAAACATCCTGTCCTCAACGGCGGTGGAGGAACGGGTAAGGGTATTCAGGAGGGTGGATTTGCCCGCGTTCGTATATCCCACTATGGAGA
>JAJYJB010000091.1 GCA_021789735.1 Nitrospirota bacterium | reverse complement strand
TATATCGAAAAACCTCCGATAATTTATCTCATCGGTGGCCACCACCCAGAAAGACAGCCGGTAGGGCTGTCTTGATATGAGCCCGTCCAGCAGGTCAAAACTCCTGGGGTCGCCCCTGACGCCATTGAATATCTCTATATTGCCGTCTATGAACTCCCGCACATCCGGGGAGGCCTCATAAAGGGCCCAGAGCCTGCGCTTTATTACCTCTTTTTCCCTGTTTCTCTCCCGATTCTTTTCCAGGTCCCTCTCCGAGGTCCCGGGCAGATGGCCCAGGGCCGTTATCACGCTCATCAGTTCCTCGTACTGCCCCGTCTCCGATATTTTCCTTTCAAGCTCCCCAAGCCGGTGTCTTAAAATGAGCTCATAGGAGCCCGGCTCAACAGGCAGGGTGTTTTCGTAGCAGGACAGAAAAAATCCTCCCTCCCCGAAGTTCAGCCGTATCTCCCCCATTTCGAGCGCCTTGCCGTACTGTTCTCCCAGGATCGGAAGGAGGACCTTGTCCTTGAGCGTCTCAAGGGGAGGGTACCAGTCGATGTCAAAAAAGTGGGCGTAGGGCGAGCTGCGCCCGTTCTCAAGAACGCTCTGCCACCACGGGTTGTCCCCAAGGATGCACATATGGTTGGGCACGATATCCTGCACCTGGCCCATCCCGTGCCTCGAAAGCTCGTCCGTAAAAAGCTCGTATTCCTCCAGAGTCCCGGCCTCCGGGTTGAGCTGGTCATAGCGGATGATATCGTAGCCGTGCAGGCTGCCAGGGACGGACCTGAAATTGGGGGAGGAATAGACGTCGGTTATTCCAAGCTCATGAAGATAAGGGACTATCTTTCTGGCCCGCCCGAACGGCAGAAAACGGTTGAACTGAAGCCTGTATGTGCTTGCGGGTATCCTGAGAGCTCCCGTCAGCCCGGCCAGGCCTTCTGTCCCTATTTCATCGTTCGCCATTTTTGTTTCCCCTGGCCCGAATTTTTATTTTTCCTGTTTTTTCTCCTGCTTCAAAAAAACCTGCGGAACGCCTCTCCTGAAAAGTGAAGTTCCTCGCCAAGGCCCCTGAACTCTTCGCTCCGTTTCTTCCACTGTCCGTCTTTTTCCAGGCCGCCCGCCTTCCTGCAGAGGGCATGCCCAAGCTCCCAATATTCGTTCTGCACGGCCCAGAGGTTTATCTGGAAAGGCAATGAAGAGGCAAACCTGACAAGCTCCCTCAGCAGCCCCACATCCGAAAAAGCCCCTTTTCCCCTTATGGAGGCAAAAACGGACATCAGCCGCTCCCTTAAAACAGGCTCAAGCCCCGCATCGGGCTCAAGCCCCCATCCCCTGAGCTCATCTCGAAGCAGGGAAACCTTCTGCATGTTCACAGGCTCCTCCATGAGCGCACGTGCGATGTCCCGGCCCAGCGACATTTCGGCCGCCACCAGAAAGGGTTTCGGTATGGGCGCCTTGAAATCCTTCAAAAGCCCCATCGGGAAGCGGTCCCTCTCGTATATCTGGGCAAAATGGAGCATGGACTCCTCCAGGGTCTTGCGCACGACCGCCTCAAGGATCTTTCTCTGCTCGTCAAGGAAGAGGTCCTGCATGGTATAGACCCCGTATGTGAATTCCCCCCGAAGGGCCTCAAGACCTGCGCGCTCCGGAAAAATTTTTTCCCCGGCGACCTTTTCCCTTATGGCTTTTTTGAACGTTTCGTACTCCTTTTCGGAGCTGCCGCCCGAAAGCCCGCAGGTGATCTCATGCCCTCTTTTTTTGAGGACCGCGAACTGCCATGCGCCATTTTTCCCTTTTTCGCCGTCCTCCCCGGCTTCCCATGTTATGCGCGAGCGCACATTTATCCTGCCCGCGGCAAGCATGTCCCCCCCGTCTCCTTCAGGGGAAGCTGCGCCGGATGCGACTTCGCCGGTGATTTTGCCGGTCTGGGGCGGAACAGCGAAGACTTCATAGTCCAGTCTGGTTATGTCATAGCAGTAAAGGCGCTGCCGGACGGCATAATCCTCAAACAGGGAGCTTATGGCGTAGTGCACGGCCACCTTTCCGAGATCGAGCGTTTTGACCTTCACCCGGGTCTTGTATATCGCGGCCCCGTCGCCGCTTATATTGCTCTGCGCCTTTGAGATGACCTGCAGAAAATGCCCCTCGTGGTCCTCCCCGGCAAGCTCCCTGCAAAGCTGCAGCGCTCTGCAGGCATACTGAAGGACCTGGAGGGCCTCTATCCCGGAGATGTCGTCAAAGAACCAGCCGCAGCTTGTGAACATCAGCATCGCGTGCCTCTGCATCTCAAGCAGCTTAAGCGCCTCCACCTTGCTGCCGGCCATCCTCTGTTTTTTCAGCGCGTGACTTTCCAGGAACGCCAAAACCCTTTCCTCCGTCCGGTCCAGGACAACTTCTATGTACCTGTCCCTTGCCAGCCAGGGGTCCGTGAAGATCTCACTGCCCCGTTTTTCAAAGACCTCCGACAGGCGCCCGGAAAGCCAGTCCAGAGCCTTCCTCAATGGCGCTCTCCACTTCTGATTCCATCCTTCATGCCCGCCCGTGGTGCAGCCGCAGTCGGAGCGCCACCGCTCCACCCCGTGAAAACAGCTCCAGGAGGTGTTCTCTTTTATCCTCACTTCCCATTGGGGCGGATATTTTTCCAGGAACTCCCCGTAGTTTGTCACCTTTGCCAGGTTGTTCCTCCTGACGTGGTGAACGCAGTAAGCCAGGGCCATATCGCCAAAACGGCTGTGGTGGCCATAGGACTCGCCGTCGGTGGCGATATGGGCAAGCTGGGGACGCTGCTCCTCCGTAAATATCTGTGTCAGCCGCTCGGCCATAAGGACACCGCTTTTCAGAAGGCCCTCGAACGCCACCGCCCTGGACACCGGCCCATTATAAAAAAATACCGAGATCCGCCCGCCGGAGGGAAGCTGTACCAGATAAGGCATCCTCGTATCTATTGAGTTCTCGTCGACATGCATCCATTCCTGCCCCGGGGCCCGCACCAGATGCGCCTGCCCAGGGGCAAGTATCGTAAATTTGATGCCCTGACCGGCAAGGACCTCGAGGGTCTCCGTGTCGACTGCGGTCTCGGGAAGCCACATCCCCTCCGGGTCCCTGGAAAAACGCCGTCTGAAGTCCTCTATCCCCCAGACCGCCTGCGTGACCTTGTCCCGCCTGGAGGCAAGCGGCATTATCATGTGGTTGTAGCACTGGGCCAGCGCGTTTCCGTGGCCGGAATGCCTTGCCCGGCTGAGCCTGTCCGCCTCGATCACGGCCTCATAGGCGGGTCTTGAGAACTCCTCCATCCAGCTAAGCAGGGTCGGGCCGAAGTTGAAGCTTATGTCCTTGTAGTTGTTGACTATGCGGCTTATCTTTCCCTGGCCATCCAGTATCCTCGCGTGGGCGTTTGCCGCATAGCATTCGGCCGAAACGCGCTCGTTCCAGTCATGGTAGGGGCTGGCGCTGTCCTGCGTCTCTATCGCCTCAAGCCAGGGGTTTTCCCGCGGAGGCTGGTACATGTGGGTGTGTATTACGATGTATCTGTTATCCAATGGGCAGGGCCTTTTTCCCCTTTAAAAGGACGGTTTCATAAGGGCCAAGGTGAACAAGCCCGTCGCTGCCGGGGCCTGGGCCTAGCAGAGGCTCCCAGGAGGCGGCTCCGGCGTCCGCCGGTAAACCGGGAGGCACGGCGGCTGCGGGCTGCCCCGAAAGGTTGAAGGCGGCAAACAGGCCCGCCCCCTCATCATACTCTCTTTTTTTTGCCAGCCTGGTGATGGCCAAAACGTTTTTTTGCAGGCTGGCTGACATGCCCGCCCTGTCCGGCGGGCTCAAGACGGACAAAAATTCCTTTCGCAGGGCGATTAGCCTTTTGTAAAAAGCAAATATTCCGGAATAGGGCGCTCCGCCAGCAAGCCCCGGATCTATTTTTGAGGCCTGAAAGGTCTCCTCCGACTGAGGGTCCGGCGCCTCGCCGGCCCACCTGAAAGCGGAAAACTCCCGCCGTCTGCCTTCCCTGACAGCCTGGACCAGTTCCCTGTCCCCGTGGCTCACGAAATACCGGAACGGCGCCTTCTCGCCGTACTCTTCTCCCATGAAAAGAAGCGGCACATATGGCCCGAGGAGGACAACGGCCGCCCCGAGCATGAGTTTTTCCGGCGGTAGGGCGCTGCCGAGCCTGTCGCCAAGGAACCGGTTGCCCACCTGGTCATGGTTTTGCAGGAAGACGATGAATTTGTCCGGCGGCACGTCAACGGAAGGGCTGCCCTGGTCTCTGCCCCGGAACGGGGAATGCTGCCCGGTGTAGACAAAACCCTGGGCGCAGGAGCTGGAGAGGTCTGCCGGGCCGGAGAAGTCCATGTAATAGCCGTCTTTTTCCCCGGTCAGGGCCACGTGGAGCGCATGATGAAAATCCTCGTTCCAGTGCGCGTCCGCACCATAGCCCCCAAGCGGCCTGGGCCTTATGAAGCGCGCATCGTTCCTGTCGGACTCTATGCAGAGGTAAAACGGCCGCCCGGCTGCTGAAAAAAAATCCTCCATCCTTAGCTTCATCTCCTCCATTATATGTCTTGGGCTGAAATCGAATATGCCGTGCACGGCATCCAGCCTGAGGGCGTCCATATGGAATTCCCTTCCCCAGTAGAGGGCGTTTTCGATAAAAAATTCACGCACCGGCCCGCTTGAGGGCCCGTCATAGTTTATCGCGGCCCCCCAAGGGGTCTTGTAACTGTCCGTTAAATAAGGGCCAAAATCGGCAAAATAGCTGCCCTCCGGCCCGAAATGATTGTAAACCACATCCAGTATGACCGCAATGCCCGCCTGGTGCATGGCATCCACAAGCCGTTTCAGCCCTTCAGGGCCGCCATAGGAGTTTTGGGGCGCGTAGGGGTACGACCCGTCATAACCCCAGTTCCTTTCCCCGGGGAACTGGGCGACCGGCATGATCTCGACCGCCGTGACCCCCAGCTCTTTCAGGTGCGGTATCCTTTCCGCTGCGGCAAGGAACGTCCCCTCGCGTGTGAACGTGCCCACATGGAGCTCGTATATGATGTATTGCCTGAGGGGCGGGTTTTTCCACTGCCCGTCCCTCCATACGTAGCTTTGGGGATTGGTTACCTGGGAGGGGCCATGGACGCCCTCCGGCTGATGGCGGGAGGCGGGGTCCGGCCTTTCCAGGCGTCCATCGAGCTGGTAAACGTATCTCGTTCCCGCCCCTGCCCCCGGGACAAATGCCTCAAAAAAACCGTCCTGCCCGCCCTGTCCGGCAGAAGGCGATGGCCCCATGGGGAAAACCGATGGCTGAAAAAAATCCCCTTCCTTGCCACGCATTACCTTAACCGATACCTCACGGCAGCGGGGCGCCCACAGGCGGAAAAGAACGCCTCCCGGCACGCAGTGCGCTCCCTGCGTTTTCTGTTTTTTCCTGCCCGCCGTCTCATGCCGCGCCCCTGCGCCGGCCTCATGTTCCGCCATAAGAAGCCTTTCCTTCAAAAAAACTTTTCCGCCTTCTTATTTTTTGATTTTTTACTTTTTTGTTTTTGAGCTGCGTATGCGGCCGCAGGCGGTCTTTCCTGGGACACTAACCTATCTCGATCACCGTCTTGCCCGCGTTTTCCAGCCCCAGGCATATGGACAGGTAGTCGCCAACCTGCCTTGTGATGAGGAAATTGTTCCGGACATATTCGCGGGCGGCATCCCCCATCCTTTTCACCATGTCAACGTTGTTCAGGAACTGCCGTATCCTGAAGGCTGCCCCTTCCTCCGAATAGACCAGGAAACCGTTGACCCCGTGGACTATCTGGTGCGGTATGCCGCCCACCGCCCCGCCGATGACCGGCTTCCCTTTCCACATGGCCTCCGAGACCGTAAGGCCGAACCCTTCCTTAAGGGATTTTTGCAGGACTATGGTGGCCAGGCGCTGAAGGGCGTTGATCTCCTTGTCGCTGAACGGGGGCAGCAGAAGGATCCTTATGTCCGGGTCGCCCTCCGCGAAATTCCGGACCTCCGACAGCACCTGTTCGCCTTCCGGATCGTCTTTGGCGGGGCTGCCCGCAAGCACCAGTATGCAGTCATTGTACTTTTTCACCATGCGGTAGGCCTTTATCACGCCTATGGGGTCCTTGAACCGGTCGAACCTGGACACCTGAAGCACCATCGGCCTGTCGGACGGGATATCAAATTTCTGGGCCACCTCCTCCATTTCAGCAGGCGTAAGCTCCCTGTTCTTGTCGCTGAAGGGGTCTATGGAGGGCAGAACGATGAACTCGGGCAGAGGCATCAGCATGGCAAACTTCGCGACCGAGAATATCCCCGCCTCGTACTGGCTGGCGTACCCCATTATCCTGTCCGCCACATCAGTCTGCGGTGAAGACATATCTATGTGGCACCGCCATATCCAGTGCCCGTTTTTCCTGAATTTGATGAGAGGGACCGGCTGCGGATCGTGGATGAACACGAACTCGGCGTCCAGGTCCAGGCTCTGGGCGTTTTGCCTGTTGATCTCGAAGTGGTAGTCCCACATATCCTTGGTAAAATTCTCGGGGTTGCCCTGAAGCGCGTTGTGTATCTTTTTTGTGATGTCGAAAAAACGGTTGTCCCCCTCTATGACCTCCCATCGCCCTTCGAGCCCCATTCCGCTCATAATTGGCATGATGCGGTGCAGGAGCTCCGCCACCCCCCCGCCTGCCTTCGTGGAGTTCACCTGCAGTATGCTCCGGCCCGATAGCTTGCCGCCCAGTATCTTTAAAAGCTCAAGCTGCCCCTTGGGGGCTATGCCCCGGTATTGGCTCAACACCTTATTATCCGACCTCTATCTCCTCTTGCAGCGCTTTTTCCGTGTAACCGGCGATATGGGCCCTGATGCCCTCGATGGTGTGCATGAAAGGGTCTATGCTCCTGAAGTCCATCGCCAGCTGCTTGTTGCCAAGGGTGTCCTCCACCCATCTTGAAAAGTCATCCACGCCGCCCTGAACCCTGCTTCTGCCCTCATAGAAGTGGTAGTATATGGACCGCTGGTCCACGAAGCGGATGGCCATGAGGAACTCCGCCAGGTTGGACGCCCTGACCCCCGCTGGAAAGACCACGGTGATGGATTCCTCGAAATGGAATTCCTCTCCCGGCAGCACGTTGCCGGGTTCCCCGTACCTCTTGATATAGCGGGAGATGGACCCGAGCAGCTCCTCCCTCAGGCTGTCCAGCGATGCCACATGCCTGAAGGGGTCTATGTTCGAGAGGTTTTCCGAAAGCACCCTGGCCTCAAGCATCGTGCCCACCCACTGGGCAAAATCGTTCGTATATTCGACCACGTGCCCCTTGAAAAAATACTCATAGGTATGATGGTATATCGAGCTTGTGCTGGCCTGCCTGATAAGCTCAGCCAGCCCGGAAAGGTTTCCGGCCTTCTTGCCGGTGGCCATGACTATCTTCCTGCACTCCCTGAAATCAAAACGCCCGCCGGGCGGGTCTTTGTCTACCATCCCAGACCCCATTTTTTGCGCCCCCTTTCATACAAATACTACTATCAAATACTACTATGTTATCCCGGATTTTCAAAGACGCCCACGCCCTCTTCCGCACCAGTTCCCATTTGCAGTTATAATAGCTGATGCGGTCTGTTTTATCCGCCTTTGGTTTTCCACTTCCCGCCCGGAGGCCGGGGGCGGCCATCCCGCTTGTGTTCCTCTTCCTTTTGTTGCTGGCCTGCCCGGTTTCTAGCGCCTATGGTTTTGCCCACGGACAGAGCGTATCGGAGCTTTACGCCCGCGCAAACGCGAAGGACATGTCCCTTGGGCAGAGGATCGCCTGGTTTGCCCGGCAGTTCATCGGCACTCCCTATGACCGGGACCCGCTTGGCGAATATGTCACCAGAAAGGCCATCGTCGCCGACGACAACGTGGACTGCATGTATCACGTCTTCAGGTCGGTGGAGCTCGCGCTCGCCGGCACGCCGGAGGGCGCCCGGAGGGTCGCCCTTCTCATGAGATTCAAGACGGTCGGGCGGCTTTCCCCGGACGGTCAGGTACTCAATTACGATGACCGCTACCAGTACGGACTGGACATGATACTCTCAGGCAAATGGGGCAAAAATATAACTTCCACCCTTGGGGACACAATGACGGTGCCAACTTCGCCCCGTTTCATGCGCAGGGGCGTCTTTTCGGTGCAGGTGCTCCCCAAAAATGCCATCGGGCCGGCGCTGCAAAAAGAAGACCGGGACCATCAAAAGCTCTTCAGAAGCGGGGACATCGTCTTTTTCGTAAAAGACCCGGCCAGGAGGGTCGTTGGGGAGGTGATAGGCCACATGGGGATACTGAGCCGCCAGAATGGAAAGGTGTACCTGATACACGCCCACGGCACGAAGGAAACAGGCGGTGTGGTCACCCAGGTGCTATTCAGCGATTACGCCAAAACAATGCCCTTCATAGGCATCATGGTCATGCGTTTCGATTAAAGGCCAGCCGGGTCAGGGAAAGAATACGGCATCCGTTCCCTTTGCTGCCTCCGGGTCATCGGGAAAAATAGATCACATTGAATCTTGAGATATTTTTAATTTTCTTTAGGCCCTTTGCTCCAAGAAAATCCGTTATCTTTTCCTCCAGGGCATTTTCGCATTCCATCACTACCCTTGAAACGAGCCCCATATTGGCCTCAAGTCCCTTGATTGCTCTATATTCATATCCTTCAACGTCTATCTTCATTAAGCCA
>JAJYJB010000090.1 GCA_021789735.1 Nitrospirota bacterium | reverse complement strand
ATCTGGTACGCCTTTTACGAGAACTTCGTCCTGCCCCTTTCACACGACGAGGTGGTCTATGGAAAAGGTTCCCTTATCGGGCGGATGCCTGGAGACGAATGGAGAAAGTTCGCGGGCCTTAGGGCGCTGTTCGGCTATATGTTCGGCCACCCCGGCAAGAAGCTCCTGTTCATGGGAGGAGAGATAGGGCAGTGGAACGAATGGTACCACGAGGAAAGCATACACTGGCACCTGCTCGACCGGGCTCCGCACAGGGGGTTGCAGCAGTGGGTGAAGGACCTTAACGGCCTTTACCGCAGCGAACCGGCGCTTCATGAAAGGGATTTCGAGAACGAGGGGTTCGAGTGGGTGGATTTTTCCGACTGGGGATCGAGCGTGATAAGTTTCATAAGGAAGGGCGCTCTGGCGGACCGCAAAGTGCTGGTCGTGTGCAATTTCACCCCTGTCCCAAGGCAGAAGTACCGCGTAGGCGTGCCCTCGGGAGGTTTCTGGGAAGAGGTCTTGAACAGCGACGCCCAGTACTACGGCGGAAGCGGGATGGGCAATTCGGGCGGCCTGCAAGCCGCGCCAGAGCCCGCGCACGGCAGGCCTTTTTCCCTTAGCATGACCGTTCCGCCCCTTGGAGTGGTCTTTTTCAGGTCCAAATAGGGCCCCAGGTTTTAGATTTTTATTTTTCGGGCCCTTTTAAGGTCTTTTTCTTTTGCGGCAAGCGCGGCCGGGAAAAAGAGAAAGAGAAAGAAAAAGAAAAAAGGAAATTTTTAAAAAACAAAAACCTGAGGAGGCGGCTGAAAATGGCAGAACCCGAAAAAACCGGAAAAAAAGGGATCGATGTCCTGCTTTCTGAAAAGAGGGTTTTCCCGCCAAGCCCAGAGGCGAGCGCCGGTGCGCACATAAAGAGCCTGGAAGAATATGATCAGATATACAAACGGTCCGTTGAAGACCCGGAGAAGTTCTGGGCGGAAGTGGCGTCAACGAACATAGACTGGTTTAAAAAATGGGATAAGGTCCTTGAGTATGATTTCCGAAAGCCGTTCGTGAAGTGGTTCGAGGGCGGCAAGTTGAACGCATCATACAACTGCCTGGACAGGCACCTGGGCACCGCCCGCAGGAACAAGGCCGCCATCATCTGGGAGACGGACGGCGGGGAGTATGAAACCTATACCTACCAGCAGCTTTTCACCGAAGTTAACCGGTTTGCGAACGTGCTTAAAAAGCACGGGGTTGTAAAAGGGGACAGGGTGACCCTTTACATGCCCATGATACCGGAGCTGCCCATTGCCATGCTTGCGTGCGCAAGGATCGGCGCCATACACACCGTGGTATTCGGCGGTTTTTCCGCGCAGTCCCTGAGGGACCGGATAAATGACTGCAAATCTAAAATGGTGGTAACGGCGGACGAGGGCCTGAGGGGAGGGAGGCGAGTGCCTCTCAAGGCGAATGTGGACCACGCCCTGAATGAATGTCCCGGCGTTGAGAGGGTAGTTATAGTGCGCCGCACTTCTGGCTCAGTTGACATTACCCCCGGCAGGGATTTCTGGTGGCACGAGGAAATGGGCGCCAGGGACATATCCAACTTCTGCGAGCCCGTCCAGATGGATGCCGAAGACCCGCTGTTCATACTCTATACCTCCGGTTCCACCGGAAAGCCTAAAGGGGTGCTCCATACCACCGGGGGGTATATGGTTTTTTCAAACCTCACGTTCAAGTGGATATTCGATTATCACGAGGAGGACATTCATTTCTGCACCGCCGATGCCGGGTGGATAACCGGCCACACATATATAGTTTATGGCCCGCTTTCGGAGGGCGCAACAACGCTTATGTTCGAGGGGGTACCCGGATATCCCGATCCGGGAAGGCTCTGGAACATCGTGGATAAGCACGGGGTGAACATAATCTACACCGCGCCCACCGTAATAAGGGCGCTCATGAGGGAGGGCCCTTCCTGGGTGGATGGGCATGACCTTTCGACGCTCAGGGTGCTTGGAACCGTCGGGGAGCCGATAAATCCCGAGGCCTGGATGTGGTATCACACGCACGTGGGCAAGGGCAAGCTCCCGGTTGTGGACACCTGGTGGCAGACTGAGACCGGTGGTATACTGATAACTCCCCTGCCGGGCGCCATGACGCTCAAACCGGGTTCCGCCTGCAGGCCGTTTCCGGGCGTAGTGCCCAGTATCGTCAGGGAAAACGGCCAGCCCGCCATGCCCAATGAAGGCGGATATCTGTTAATAGAAAAACCCTGGCCGGGGATGTTTAGAGGCACCTACGGAGACCCTGAGAATGCAAGGGTCAGGGAAGTCTATTTCAGCAGGTTCCCGGGGAAATATTTTTCCGGTGACGGGGCCAGGGTGGATGAGGACGGTGACTATTGGCTTATGGGAAGGATAGACGACGTCCTGAACGTGTCCGGGCACAGGATCGGCACGGCCGAGGTGGAATCCGCCCTGGTAAGCTATGACGCGGTGGCCGAGGCGGCCGTGGTTGGCTTCCCGCACGATGTAAAGGGCGAAGGCATATACAGTTACGTAACTTTAAAGGAAGGTTTCGAGCCCACCGACGAGCTGAAAAAAATACTGGTGGGGCATGTGAGGAGCGTGATAGGGCCCATCGCCACACCGGATAAATTGCAGTTTGCACCCGGCCTGCCAAAGACAAGAAGCGGCAAGATAATGAGGAGGATACTCAGAAAGATCGCAAGAGGGGAGGTCGAGGACCTGGGCGACACATCCACCCTCGCGGACCCCGCCGTGGTGGATTCACTGGTGAAAAACAGGATGTAGAATTTCCCGGCTTGCCGGACGGCTTCCCCCCGCACTGTTTCCTTGACGGTATTCCTTGACCAGCTTCCTTGACAGCGGAGACGGCCCTTTGCTAGAGTAAGTAAGCACTAACATTATTTTTACTTTGTGCAGGGGGTTTTTTTGAAGAGTGCCTTGAAAAACACCGGGAAGTCTGCGGACACGAGGAAAAAGCTCCTTGATGCCGGGCTCAAGCTTATTTCCAAAAGGGGTTATCTGGGGGCCACCACCAAGGACATCGCAAAGAAGGCCGGAGTGGCCGAGCTTACCCTGTTCAGGCATTTTTCCTCGAAGGAGCTGCTCTTCCAGGAGATCATCAACAGCTATTCCTTTCTGCCCGCGCTGAAGGGCCTTATGCCGGAGATAAAGAACTTGGACTATCGTGACGCACTGCTCCTTATATCGGACAAGTTTTTAACTAGACTTTACGAGAGACGCGACCTGGTGCGGATAATGAGATCGGAGATGCACCTGTATCCGTCCAAGGTTAAAGATATCTATCAGAGCTTCATTGGCGAGGTGAACCAGATACTGGCCTCCTATTTCAGGGAGCTTCAGAGCGGAGGGGCGCTCAGGGATTTTGATCCCGAATACGGGGCAAGGGCCTTTTTGGGTATGTTCCTTTCTTTTTTTACTGTGCAGGAGCTCATGTTCAGGAAAGACGCGATACCCCTGGAAGTAGACAGGGTAAAAACCGAGTTTGTGGATATTTTCATAAAGGGCACCCAAAGATGAAAAACAAGAGCGCGGTCCTGTTTTTTTGTTTTTGTTTTTGCTTTTTGGCGGAGGGCGTTTTTTTCTTTGCAGGGGCCTCTTTTTTTTCGCCCTCCAGGGCGGACGCCCAGGAGACTTTGAGCCTTCAGGAAGGGCTCAGGCTGGTAACGGCTAACAACAGGTCCGTAAGGATAGCGTTAAAACAGCAGGATGTGGCCATGGCGGACACCCTGATAGCCCGGTCGCCGATGCTTCCAACTGTGAACGGTTCGGCCGGTGAGACCCTCCTTGCCATGCAGCCCAAGGCCATATTCGATGGGATCACCGTGCCGGAGTCCGAGAAGGATTTCTATTCGTACAGCCTTACCGTCCAGCAGGTGCTCTGGGATTTCGAGGGGAACGCTTCCAGGTACGGCGCGAGCAAGGCCATTCTTGCGGCAAGCCGGTTTGACACAATGAGGATAAGGAATTTTGCGGCCCTCCAGTTCACCTTCGCCTATTACGACCTCCTTGAATCCCAAAAAATGGTACAGGTAGCCAAGGATGAGCTGGCCAGGCTTCAGTCCCATTTGAAAGACGCTGCAAATCTATACAACCAGGGCGTCATAACGAAAAACGACCTCCTGCAGGCCCAGGTGCGCATATCCGATGCCAGTCAGCGGCTGGTCAGCGCGCGCAACGCAAGAGACATCATGGCCGCGCGGATCAACGATATGCTGGCCAGACCCCTTGAAACGCAGTTCAGGCCAGTGGACGTCCCGGCGGGAAAGGTCTACTATTCCGGCCGGGAGGGTGGGGAGATAAGCCCAAAAGATCTAAGCCTGGCCTGGCAGATGGCCGAAGAGAAAAGGCCCGAGATCGCGATAGTTAATGAGACCATGAGGTCTCTGGACCTGGACAGAAAAGCGGCTAACTCGGAATACTATCCGAAGTTCTTCGCCCAGGGAGGATATGATTACACAAAAAACCACTTCGTGACCCCGAACGGGAACTGGTCCCTGGTGCTGGGGCTGGGCATAAACCTTTATGGAGGCGGCATTACCAGGGCGGAGATAGACAAGATAGACAGCCAGAAGGAAAAGCTGTTCGAGCAGAAAGATAAGCTGACGAGCGATATAAGGCTGGAAGTCGAAACTTATTCCCTTGACCTTCAAAACGCCCTCAGGCGCATAGAGGCCACAAAAGACGCTGTCCGTCAGGCCACGGAAAACCTCAGGATAAACAGGATCAGGTACGAGGAGGGGGAAGGAACGGCTACGGACGTCCTGGACGCCCTTACTTTGCTTACCGTGGCGGAGACGAATGACTACCGGGCGGAATACGACTTCCGGAAAGCCGAGGCCGGTTTTCTTTATTCCCAGGGAAATGATTTAGCGGAGGTATACAAATAAAATGGCAGATAATATCGAGGGGAATGACAGGCCCGCGCGGCAAAAAAACAAAAAGAGGATAGCCGCGGTCTTATTGATAATCTTTGGCATCATTGCCGCCGTAGGCATTTTTATGTATGTGGAGTACAAAAAGACCCATATCTCCACAGACGACGCCTTCATAGACGGGAACGTGCATACCATAGCACCTAAAATATACGGCACCGTCAAGGCCGTTTATGTTGCGGACAACCAGTTTGCCGCCAAGGGTACCCTTCTCGCCCTCCTGGACCCCGTTGATTACAGGATGAAGACGGAAGAGGCGAAATCCGGCAGCGCCGCCCAGCAGGGCAAGGTCACGCAGGTGGACGCTCAGATACTTGCCGCCCGCAGACAGCTTGCCCAGCGCGAAGCGGAGATCGAAAGTGCGCGGGCCACGGTGACCCTTGAGGAAGCCAAACTCACGCAATCAGGCAAGGACGCTGCAAGGGCCAGGAACCTCTACAAGGAAGAAGCCATACCGAAACAACGCTTTGAGCAGCTGACCACGGATTACGACGTGGCTGCCGCCAGGCGGAAGTCCGCAAAGGATTCACTCCGGAAGGCGATTGCCGCCTATGCCACCCAGAAGGCGGTGCTGAAAGAATTGCAATCCGCCCTAAAATACCAGAAGTCCGTGGCAAAGCAGTCGGAGGCAACCCTTGAGATCGCCCGTTTGAACGAGAGCTATACCAGAATATATGCCCCGGTTGACGGCTACGTGACAAAAAAATCGGTAGAGGTCGGCAACCAGGTGCAGCCCGGGCAGCCCCTCATGGCCCTTGTGCCGTTGTCGGACATATGGGTGACCGCCAATTACAAGGAGACCCAGATAGAAAAGATGAGGCCGGGCCAGGATGTGGACATTTATGTGGATACCTATCCGGGCGTGACCTTCCACGGCAAGGTAAACAGCATCATGGCAGGAACGGGCTCCGTCTTTTCCCTCTTCCCGCCGGAAAACGCCACGGGCAACTACGTGAAGGTGGTGCAAAGGATCCCTGTGAAGATAACCATCAACCCCGGAGAGGACCCCAATCATCTCCTGCGCCTGGGAATGTCCGTAACCCCCGTCGTCTTAACAAAGTAAATAAGAAAAGAACGTTCCATCAAAGATGAATAACGAAGGGCGGCAGGCTGGGGGCAACCTCCAGGAAATTGTGAGCGTGGGCAAGTGGATCATCGCCCTTACGGTGATGCTGCCCACCCTGATCGAGATAGTAGACACCTCCGTGGTCAACGTGGCCCTGGACCACATAAGGGGAAGCCTTTCCGCCGGAATTGACGAGGCCACATGGACCATAACCTCCTACCTGGTCTCTAATGCGATAATAATACCCATGACAGGATGGTTCAGCCGGATCTTCGGCAGGAAGAACTATCTTGTTTTTTCCATAACGCTTTTTACCGCAAGCTCTTTTTTGTGCGGCATAGCCTGGAGCCTGCCCACCCTCGTTTTGTTCAGGGTGATGCAGGGCATAGGGGGCGGGGCGCTTCAGCCCTTGTCACAGTCCATACTGCTTGAGACCTTTCCCAGAAAAGAGCACGGGATGGCTATGGCCATATTCGGCGTAGGTATCATGTTCGGGCCGATCATAGGTCCGCTGCTTGGTGGCTGGATAACGGACAACTGGAGCTGGCACTGGATATTTTTCATAAACGTGCCCATAGGGATAGTCTCCATACTGCTGGTCCTTCTGTTCATAAAAGACCCGTCCTATGTGAGGCAAAAGGGGATAAAGATAGACTATTTCGGCCTTCTGTTCCTTTCTGTTGGCCTGGGCTGCCTCCAGATCATGCTGGACAAGGGCGAGCGGGCGGACTGGTTCGCCGCAAATTACATCGTGGCGCTGGCCGCGATTTCCGGCATCGCGCTGATACTTTTCATCGTCAACGAGCTTCTGGTCCCTCACCCTATAGTGAACCTGAGGACCTTAAAGGACGTATCTTTTACATCGGGGAACCTTGTGATGTTCTTCGCCTTTTTCAATCTGTTTGGCAGCATCGTGCTTCTGCCCATCTTTGTTCAAAAGATGATGGGCTACAGCGCAACGCTTGCGGGTCTGGTGCTTGGCCCTGGCGGGATAGCGACATTAATAGCCATGCCTTTAGCAGGGCGTCTTGTCACAAAAATTAACCCAAAATTTCTGCTGGCATTCGGCATAATCATGGGGGCATACGCCACTCATCTTATGTCCCAGTTCAACCTCAATGCGGACTTTTTCACCATCCTGTGGCCACGAATGGTCCTTGGCTTGGGCATGGGATTTCTTTTCATCCCGCTCACCACGATGACGATGGGCAGCGTGGCGAAAGAGGATATGGGCAATGCCGCGGCTATTTTCAACCTGCTTAGAAACCTCGGCGGCAGCATTGGCGTTGCCTTTGTGACGACAATGCTCGCCAGGAGCTCCCAAGCCAGCCAGGCGGTGCTGGTGGGCCATCTCACCCCCTTTGACCGCAACTACCAGATCGCCCAGAGGCATGCGTTGAACGTAATGGGACATCTTGGGAGTTTCGGGCACGCGCTCTCCGGGCAGGCGGCAACTGGCACGATCTACCAGGAGCTTTCCAGGCAGGCCAGCATGCTTGCATACAACGGGACGTTCGGCCAGTTGAGCATTTTCATGATATGCATCCTTCCTCTGGTCTTTTTAATAAGAAAGGCGCAACACGAAGCCCCCGCCGGGATGCATTGAGAGTTTTTTAAGGGCGATCAGAAGGCTTTAGTTGCGGCGTTTTTAGTGAATCTTGCTTGCGTGATCTCTGAAGAATTCAGCGATCTTTCCCTTATCTGCCTTTCCTTCAGAAAGTGTCCGGCGAGAAATCGAAGACCAAGGCTGTGACCAGTATATCAGGGCAGCAGAAGCTGAAAGAGATACATCACTTTAGAGGGAAGAAAGATCTTGCATTTGACTGGAGAGACGAGGAGAAGAAAGAGGTAAAATCTCAGGCCGTAAGGGAAAGGGCCCTTGGCAGAAGATATTGACGGGGGATAAAACGTCCTTGCCGATACAAGCGCCTGGATCGAGTTCTTCAGGGACGAGGCAGGGGCCGGAAATACAGTTGCAAGGGTCATAGAGAATGGCTGGGCCTGTGTCTGCGGTGTAATATATTTTGAGCTTTTACTGGGCATGAAAAGCGGGGAGAATGCAAGGTCCTTTATAGAGCTTTTAAAGGGGCTTATTTTTATTGATACTACGGCAGACATATTGATACGGGCCGGCAATATCTCCGCAGTGCTTAGGAAAAAGGGTATTACGCTCCCTATGTCCGATTTGCTTATAGGCGCGGCAGCGATCGAGCACGGCCTTTATGTGCTTACTTATGACGAGCATTAAGCTCAGGCAGCTTCAGCTGAAAAAGCCAGGAAATTGTTGGAAGAGCTTCCACTACAGGAATTGCGCCATGCAAGACGGCTAAGCCAGGAAGAACTGGCGTCAGTGCTTCATGTCAAACAGGCGCATATCTCAAAATTGGAACGCCGCACCGATATGTATATAAGCACGTTGCGCAATTTTATCCGGGCCATGGGCGGGGACCTGGATATCATCGCGCGCTTTCCCGATGGAGAGGTGCGGATTAACCAGTTTAAGGAAGAAGAACCGGAGGATAATGAGGATTTGGCAAAAGCAGCCGGTTAGAAAAAACTGTCAGAAGATTAGTAATTTTCTTTTGAAATAGACGCGCGCCCCGATTGAGCGCCGGTGCGTATAGCCCCTTCCATTCCGCAGTGTACATGGCTTCGCTTCAAGGCTAAGATTCGCCCTGAACTGCGTGCGTATACGCTCCCTAATAAAA
>JAJYJB010000089.1 GCA_021789735.1 Nitrospirota bacterium | reverse complement strand
CCATAAATGGGCTCAGTGGCTGAATGCTCAGCGTCCGACTTGCATGTGTTAGGCACGCCGCCAGCGTTCGTTCTGAGCCAGGATCAAACTCTCATCTGTAACTCATATGAACTTTCGAATTGACCGGGTGCTACGCACTTTTTAGGCTAGTCTTTTCAAAGAGCAACTTTACTAACTTACACGATGACCAAAAGTTTGTCAACCTTTTTTGCAAAAAAAACCACGCGGCGCAAAATTTGTCCGAGCCGCCCCTTATAAAATCGAAAAACGCTCCGCCATCAACTCCGCAGTATTGATATATTATAACTGTTATGCAGGTTGAAATCAGAGGGACTGTCGAGAGGGTCGTATTTTATAACCCGGAGAACCACTATGCCGTGGTCAGGTTCACCGTTACGACTCCGGCGGACACATCCGGGCTTGTCACCGTGACCGGCAATCTACCTAACATACACGCCGGACAGGTCTTGCGGATTTCCGGAAAATGGGAAGACCACCCGAAATACGGCAGACAGCTCAAGGCCTCATTCTACGAGGCTCTACCGCTGCACTCGGCCCAGGCCATTGAACGGTATCTGGCGTCAGGCCTTGTAAAGGGCATAGGCCCGGTCATGGCCAAAAAGATCGTCCAGAAATTCGGCGCCGAGACCATGAAGGTCCTCGATGAAGACCCCTTCAGGCTTTCCCAGGTGGAGGGTATCGGCGCAAAAAAGATTGAAGGCCTGCAAAAATCCCTGAAAGAGCAGAAAGAACTGAAAGAGATGATGATAGCATTTCAGGAGTTTGAGATAAGCCCGGCATATGCGATAAAAATATACAAGCAGTACGGCCCGCAGTCCATCGGGATACTGAAGGCAAATCCATACAGGCTTGCCGAGGACGTCTCCGGAATAGGTTTCATAAAGGCCGACTCCATCGCTGCCAGGACCGGCATCCCGAGGGAGTCCCCGCTGCGGGCCGAGGCGGGCATACTCTATATGCTGGAGCGTCTTTCAGATGAAGGGCACGTCTACTACCCGCAGGGCCGCCTGATAGAGGAGGCAGGGAAAAGCCTCTCTATCTCAAGGGAAAATCTCATTAACGCCTCCTCCGCGCTTGCGGAAAGAGGGAAGATAGTGATCGACGAGGTAGCCCTGCCTGACGGCGGGAAAGACGGCGGTGCTGCAGTCTATCTGAAGGCGCTCCACGATGCCGAACTGGAGGTGGCGGCCGGGGTTAAGGCACTGCTTAAAAATCATCGGCGCACCGATATGCCAGATGCGCCGGAAGCCGCAGCATGGGTGCAAAAAGAGCTTCCGTTCGGGCTCTCGCAAAAGCAGACGCAGGCCGTAAAGGGCGCGGCATGCGAAAAGGCCTTCATCATAACCGGTGGGCCTGGCGTGGGCAAAACGACCATCGTAAAGGCCATCCTGAAGATATACAAGCGCTGGGGCAAAAAGGTCCGGCTGGCTGCCCCCACAGGCCGGGCCGCAAAAAGGCTCTCAGAGCTTTCCCACGAGGAGGCAAAGACCATACACCGGCTGCTGGAATACACTCCGGCCACAGGGTTCAGAAGAAACAGGCTTTATCCGATAGACGCCGACCTGCTCATATTGGATGAAAGCTCCATGATAGACACCGCCCTTATGGCCCGCATACTTTCAGCTCTCCCGCCCAAGTGCGGCCTAATCCTGGTTGGAGACTCGAACCAGCTGCCTTCAGTAGGGCCGGGCAACGTACTTGGGGACATGATAGCCTCAGGGGCTGTCCCGGCCGAAAGACTCGACGAGATATTCAGGCAGTCGAAGGAAAGCATGATAGTGGTGAACGCCCACAGGATAAACAGCGGAGAGATGCCCTACTTTCATGGCGGAGGCGGAGATTTCCTTTTTCTGAAGATAGAGGAGTCGCAGGCCGTTCTTGAGAAGATAGTGGAGCTCTGCACTAAAACCCTCCCAGCCCGGGGGTTTGACCCTTTCAAAGACGTGCAGGTGCTCTCACCGATGCACAAGGGCGTGCTCGGCGTTTCAAACCTGAACAGGACACTGCAGTCAGCCCTTAACAAATCAGGCGGGCAGGCAGGCGGCGGCGTGTTCAGAGTGCTTGACAAGGTGATGCAGACAAAAAACAATTATGAAAAAGACATTTACAACGGAGACACCGGAAGGATCACCGGCATTGAAAAAGGAAGGATAACTGTGAATTTTTACGGCCGAAGCGTGGGTTACGGACCGGAAGAGACAGAAGAGCTCCAGCTTGCATACGCCGCTTCGGTGCACAAGAGCCAGGGCAGTGAATACCCGGCTGTCATAATGCCGGTGGTAACCGAGCATTTCATGCTCCTGCAGAGAAACCTCGTATATACCGCCGTGACCAGGGCAAAACGGTTAATGGTGCTCCTGGGCCAACCAAAGGCCCTGGCCATTTCAGTAAAAAACGCCAAGACCGCTCTCAGGCACACGGCACTTAAGAGACGGCTGACGGCAAACTGAAACAGCCCTCCGGATGCCCACAGGCGGTATTAGAAGCACCCGGTTTAATGTTATTATAAAAAACATATGATAAACGTATTCAAGAAGATATTCGGCACACAGAACGAGAGGGAGATCAAAAGTTATCTGCCCGTCGTGGACAAGATAAATTCCCTCGAACCGCAGATTTCCCGCCTCTCCGATACAGACCTCAAGGACAAGACCGGAGAGTTCAAAAAAAGGATCGAGGCCGGCGAGACGCTGGATGACCTCCTGCCGGAGGCGTTTGCCGTCACAAGGGAGGCAGCAAAACGGGCCCTGGGGATGAGGCACTTTGACGTGCAGCTCATCGGAGGCATCGTTTTGCACAAGGGCAAGATCGCCGAGATGAAGACCGGCGAGGGCAAGACCCTGGTGGCCACGCTGCCGGTGTATCTGAACGCGCTTGACGGCAGGGGCGTGCACGTTGTGACCGTGAACGATTACCTGGCCCGCAGAGACGCCCACTGGATGGAGCCTGTCTATAACATGCTGGGACTCAAAGTGGGGGTAATTGTGCACGGCCTTACCGACGAGCAGCGGCAGGAAAACTATGGGGCGGACATAACTTACGGCACCAACAATGAGTTCGGGTTCGATTACCTGAGAGACAACATGAAATATGATATCTCCCAGTACACCCAGAGAGAGCTCAATTACGCAATCGTCGACGAGGTGGACAGCATCCTTATCGACGAGGCCCGCACGCCGCTTATCATCTCCGGCCCTTCGGAGGAATCAACGGACAAATACTACAAGATAAACCGCATCATACCCAATCTCAAGCTTGAGACTGACTTCACCCTGGAGGAAAAGAACAAAAGCGTTGTCCTTACCGATGAGGGCAACTCCAAGGCGGAACGCCTGCTGGGGCTTGGGAACCTTTATGACCAGTCCAACATAGAGATAGTGCACCACGTGCTGCAGGGCCTGAGGGCCCATCATATGTACAAACGTGACGTAGATTACGTGGTTAAGGACGGAGAAGTTGTTATAGTTGATGAGTTCACAGGCCGTCTTATGCCGGGCCGCAGGTGGTCCGACGGCCTGCACCAAGCGATAGAGGCGAAGGAGGGCGTCAAGATCGAGAACGAGAACCAGACTCTTGCCACCATCACCTTCCAGAACTATTTCCGCATGTACAACAAGCTTGCAGGCATGACAGGCACGGCGGACACCGAGGCGGAGGAGTTCGCCAAGATTTACAACCTGGACGTGACCGTCGTCCCGACACACAGGCCGATGATAAGGAAGGACCACCAGGACTCCATATACAAGAACGAGAATGCGAAATTCAAAGCCATAACAAGTGAGATAGAGGATCTCCACAAGAATGGGCAGCCCGTCCTCGTTGGCACCATATCCATAGAAAAATCCGAAGTCCTGAGCCAGATGCTCCGCAAAAAAGGCATTACCCATTCAGTGCTCAACGCCAAGTATCACGAACGTGAGGCGGAGATAATCGCCCAGGCAGGCAGGAGCAGGGCCGTCACCATCGCTACCAATATGGCAGGCAGGGGTACGGACATAATACTGGGTGGAAACCCGGAGGGCGTCGCCAGGGAACTGCTGAAGGACAAAAAAGAACCTTTTCAGGAAGACATCCGGAACGCAAAGGAAAAGGCCGCCATGCAATGCGAGGAAGACAAGAAAAAAGTCCTTGAGGCTGGCGGGCTCTTCATTATGGGCACCGAAAGGCATGAGTCCAGAAGGATAGACAACCAGCTCCGGGGCCGCTCCGGAAGGCAGGGGGACCTTGGGGCATCACGCTTTTACCTCTCTCTAGAAGACGACCTGATGAGGATATTCGGCTCCGACCGCCTGCACGGTATCATGGACAAGCTGGGCATGGAAGAAGACGTTCCCATAGAAAACAGGATGGTCTCCAAGGCCGTGGAAAACGCCCAGAAAAGGGTTGAGGCCCACAACTTTGACATCAGGAAACACCTGATAGATTACGACGACGTCATGAACCGGCAGAGGACAGAGATATACGGCTTCAGACGGGACATACTCTCAGGAGGGGAAAACCTCAGGGAGCGCATCCATGTGATGATGGAAGACGCCGTGGACGGCCTGTTGGACGTATATTGCCCGCAAGACAAACATGCCACGGAATGGGACATAAAGGGGCTGAAAGACGCATTCTACGGGATGTTCGCAGTGCCTGCTGACCCAAAGCCGGAAAGCACCGCCGAGGAGATCAGAGAAGGCCTGCTTTCCGCCCTGACAGGCTTCTACGAGGCAAGGGAGAAGGAAGTAGGCGGGGAGATGATGGAGTACCTGGAGAAGGTAATCCTTCTTCAGGTGGTCGATGCCCAGTGGAAGGACCATCTACTTGCGATGGACCACCTGAGGGAAGGCATCGGGCTGCGCGGGTATGCGCAGCAAGACCCGCTTACCGAGTACAAAAAGGAAGGGTTCGAACTATTCGGCGAGATGACCGACAGGATAAACACGGAGACCTTAAGCAGGCTCTTCAAGGTCCGGATACAGACCGAGAACGAGGCGCACAGGATCGAAAAGAAACAAAGACTCATTTACAACAGGGGTGAGGCTTCCGACCAGACCGTAAGGAAAGAAAAGAAAGTCGGCAGAAACGACCCCTGCCCGTGCGGTAGCGGCAAGAAATACAAGAAGTGCTGCGGGGCCAATGCATAAGGTCTTCCTGATAGGGGACGCCTTGCCGTCCCTTTCAGAAGCCTTGCCGTCTTCAGCTTACAAGATAACCCGCTTCAAGGACCCGGCGCTTGCGGTCCGTTCGGCTTCCCGCGCATCTTTCATAATCATAAACGGCGGTTACGCCCTGTCCAGGCAGGAGCCTATAAAAAAGCTTTTCGCCGCCACCGAGGGGACTCCAAAGCTGTTCATATCGGACAGAGGCCCTGCTTTCCGCAGGAAAAAAAAATTGACCTACCAGATAAATGCCAATGCGGCGCGCACGGAGCTCCTGAGCCGTCTTCTGGAGCGGATAGAAGAGGAAAAAAAACTTTCTGACGAAACGGCCGCCCTCAAAAAAGAAAACACGGCCCTGAAGGACGAGCTGAAATTCTTCGAAGACTTGAGCCATGTCCTCACGTCCTCCTCCGAGCGTGCCGATGTCCTTTCGCTACTTACCAGAAAAATAAAAGAGAAAACAGAGGCGGAAAACTGCACCCTTTACCTAGTTGACGAAGAGTCCGGAGGGCTGCATCTTGAGAAAACGGAAGGTCCCATCTGGAAAAAGGAGGCCGGAAAGTCCGCCGTGTCGGCAGATTCGATCGCCTCAATCGTGGCCAGGGAGGGAAAACCCCTGCTTATAAAGAACATGTACAGGGAAACCGGCCTGATGATGAAGCTGGAAAGGGACCTGCGCCACAAGATAAAGACCGCTATATGCCTGCCAGTCAGGAGCAAGGGAAAGATACTCGGGGTGCTTGAGCTCATAAACAGGAAATCCGGAGGCGAGTTTACAAGGCAGGAACTGCAGCACATGACTCGATTCACCGATTACGCCGCCCTGATAATAGAGAGGTCCATCCTGTATGAAAAAATGCAGGAACTGGTAGTCACCGACGACCTCACAAAACTGTTCAATACCCGTTACATGATGCGGACCATCGGTACGGAGGTGCTGAGGAGCAACAGGTATAACACCTCTGTCAGCCTGATATTCATGGACATAGACCATTTCAAGGCGGTGAACGACAACTTTGGCCACCTTGTCGGTAGCAGGCTGCTGGTGGAAATGGGGCAGCTTCTGATAAAGCACTTAAGAGAGCTTGACATAGTCACCCGGTACGGAGGGGACGAGTTCGTCATCATCCTGCCCCAGACCCCGCCGCAAAAGGCCGCCAAGACCGCGGAGAGGATAAGGCAGACGGTGCAGGACCACGTTTTTTTGAAAAAGGAGGGTTATAACCTCAGGCTTACGGCCAGCTTCGGGGTAGCCTCCTATCCTGAAAGCGCCCATTCCCAGGAAGAGCTCATACGCCTGGCCGATGAGTCCATGTACAAGGTCAAGCGCCGTACCAGAAACGGCGTCTATGCTATAATCGGTAATGGCGCTGTTTAACTACGCCTCGAAGGAGCTTACCCTCAAGGTCGTCTACTATGGGCCAGGCTTAAGCGGCAAGACCACCAACATCCAGCATCTGCATTCCGTGCTTACCCCCGAGAGCAAAGGGAAACTGCTGTCCCTGGCGACCGAAACCGACAGGACGCTTTTTTTCGATTTCCTGCCGGTGACAACGGGCAAGATCAACGATTTCAGCGTCAAATTCCAGCTATATACGGTGCCCGGACAGATACGCTATAACTCCACCCGGAAGCTCGTCCTCAAGGGAGCGGACGGCGTGGTGTTCGTGGCAGACTCCCAGCGCGAAATGAGGCAGTACAACAAAGAGAGCTTCCAGAGCATGATGGAAAACCTGAGGTCAAACGGCATCGATCCGGCCGGCATACCCATTGTCCTTCAGTACAACAAGCGCGACCTGAAAACCTCGATGTCTGTCGAAGAGCTGAACGGCGACCTGAACGCAAAAGGATATTCCGTTTTCCTTGCCTCGGCCGTAAAGGGAGACGGCGTGGAGGAGACGTTCAAAGGGATAACCGATATCCTCATCAGGGACCTGGAGAAAAAAAACGCAACCGGAGACGGAAAAACGGAGAAAGAAGCGGCGGAAAGGACAGAGGAAAGGCCTGGCCCGGAGCGGGACACCTTGGAAACCGCCCTAGAAAATACCCCTTCCTCTACCGTGGCCCCGGATGGACGCTCATTCGATCCGGCACTGCTGCAGCCTAACCTTCTTAATGCCCGCACCGAAAGGCATTTCTTTGATGACATGAATTCCTCCGCTGGGACGCTAGTTGAGGAAGAAGAAAAAAGAAATGAAAATGAAAACACCCTGGAGAAATGCTCCAGAGGGATCGACCTTCTGATGGCGCACCTGGAGGAGATGCAAAAGTCCCTTGACGCTCTAGTGCTGAAGACGGAAAGCATGACCGCGGAGCAGAAGCTCCAGGGGGAGCAGATAGAGGCCCTCCGGCTGGATGCCCAAAAAAATCAAAGTGGTCAGGATGTTCAGCCTGAACGGGGGGAAACATCCGCGCTGGCCACTATGCCGCCTGAAATGGAAAAACAGGTCAAGGAGATAAAAGACGTCCTTTCCAAAATGCCCGGGGCGGTCCTGCGCGCCCTCTCCCCTTTCATCGAGTCCATTGCGGAGGACCTGAAGGCCAGGGAAAAAGAAGCGACTGGGACCGTCGGCGCCCTAGCCTCCGCCTTGCAAGAGCTGAAGCGCTTGCAGGAAGAATCCCTGACCCAGATTAAACAGCTCCGCGAAGAGGCCCTCAGCACATCGAAAAAGCGAAAAGGGTCTTTTTCCCGCCTTTTTGGCAGCTAAAGCTCAAAAGAATTCCTGAAAAAGATTGACATCTGGACAGTTTTTCGATTATCTTATAAAATTCATGAATCCAGAGAATCTAGGAAGGTGAAGGATGAAGACCCAGTTTGCGAAAAAGAACGAAGTCGAGCGGAAGTGGTACGTCGTTGACGCCAGCGATCTGGTGCTTGGCAGGCTGGCCACCCGCATCGCGACATACCTGAGAGGTAAACACAAGGCAATATTTACCCCGCACGTGGATACCGGAGATTTCGTGGTGGTCGTCAATGCGGAAAAAGTGAAGCTTACCGGCAGGAAGCTCGATCAGAAGGTATACTACAGGCATTCAAACTATCCCGGGGGGCTCAGGGCCGAAACTGCCAAGAGCCTGCTTTCGAGAAGGCCGGAGCAGGTGCTCGTAAACGCGGTCCACGGCATGCTGCCCAAAAACAAGCTCGGACGCCAGATGATTAAGAAGCTCAAAGTATACAGCGGGCCGGAGCACCCGCACGCGGCGCAGCAGCCGGAGACCCTTACCATCCAGTAAAAGAGAAGAAACAAGGAGAGAGAGAGATATATAATGGCGGAGATATCATACAAGACAACAGGCAGAAGAAAGACTTCGGTTGCAAGGGTGGTCATGGTCCCCGGAACGGGCCAGATCGTCGTCAACAAAAAACCGGTGGACGATTATTTCCCAAGGGAAACCCTCCGGATGATGATCAGGCAGCCCATAGAGCTGTGTGGACTGACCGGCAAATATGACATCACCGCCAATGTCGAGGGCGGGGGTATGAGCGGCCAGGCGGGCGCGTTGAGGCACGGCATATCCAGGGCCCTCACAGCTCTGGACAATGACCTTAGGCCAAAGCTCAAAAAAGAAGGCTTCCTTACCAGGGATCCCAGGCTCAAGGAAAGAAAGAAATACGGGCAAAAGGCCGCAAGAAAGAGATTCCAGTTCTCCAAGAGATAATAGAAATCCCATGCTTAAAGTAGCCATATGCGACGCCAGCGG
>JAJYJB010000088.1 GCA_021789735.1 Nitrospirota bacterium | reverse complement strand
GATCTCCTCAAAGATTAATTTTGTTCAAACGCTAAAAGCGCGGCCCCCAGGGCGCCTGTAATCTCCGGATTCTGTGCCACCCGCACTTTTTTCCCGGTGCCGGCCTCAAACAGCTCTTTCAGAAGATTGTTTTTGGCGCAGCCCCCCGCAAATACGATCTCGTCTTCCACATCAACCCTCTGCGCCATAGAGAGCACGCGGCCGGCAACAGAGCGGTGCAGGGCCAGGGCGATGTCCTCTCTTTTGGCCCCCTTGGTTATAAGGGAGATCACCTCGGACTCGGCAAAGACCGTACACATGCTGTTTATCTGAAGCCCGGCATCCCCTTGTGCGGCCTGGGAACCGAAATCCTCGATAGAGTAGCCCAGCGCCCTAGCCATTATCTCAAGGAACTTGCCCGTGCCGGCTGCGCACCTGTCGTTCATCTCGAACTTTTTGACAGCACCCGGCTCGCCCAGGCTTATCACTTTTGTGTCCTGCCCGCCGATGTCTATGATGGTTCGGCACGCTGGAAACATTGCCCGCGAGCCTCTGGCAAAAGCCTTTATCTCGGTAATGGTCTTAATGTCCGTGTGCACCTCAAGAAGATGCCTTCCATAGCCGGTGGCCATCACCTTATCCGTAGGCATCTCCTTAAGCAGCTTCCGGCACCTTTCAAGAGGGTCGAATGAGGTATCCAACTTGCGGTAATCAGAGATCCGGCCGCCCTCAGTAAGGACGGCCTTTATGAACCTGGAGCCTATGTCTATGCCAAGCGCCTTCATTATCTATTTGAGCATCTCTATAAAGGCTTCTACCCTGGTTTTAAGCTGGCCGAAATCCTCCATGCTGTAATCCGTTTCTATGCGCATGAACGGTGTTTCCGTAACCGCCTTCTCCACCCTGTACGCCTCCATCATGTAAGGCGTGCAGAACTGAAGTGAGTAGTGGATAACCCCGTTTGCGTGGAGGTTTTTTGTGAGTGCTTTTATATTGTCCAGCCTTTCGTCATTTGGCGTAAAGCAGGCGCAGTCTATGCCCAGATAGCGGGATGCCAGTTTCTCCATGGCCTCATCCACGCTGGAGAAATCCTCATCCAGCAGGTCCCGGTGGTTTCTTTCCCCTATGCAGGACTCTTCTCCCACAGCCACGGCCCCGCTGCCCTCGATTATCGCGTGCAGTTTCCAGTTGGGTATCGCCATCGGGGAGCCGGAGACGAGGATGCGCGGGGCTCCTTTTTCGGCCACGCCTGTTCCGGCCGATACCCTTTGCTCCAGTTCGTCGCAGAGCTTGTTGGTCATATCGGTAAACCTGACAGGGTCGTCATAGAAAGAGACCTGGTTTACCAACAGCGCGTCAAGGCCAGATATGGGGGCCGGGTCCGCCGCCCTCAGCCTGCTTAAACGCTGCAGCGCCTTTCTTTTTGCGTTTACGATCGACGCGGATTTTTTGAGCCCCTCCAGCGTTATCTTGTTTCCGGTAAGCTCCTCCATCCTGGTTTTGAATCTTTTGACTTCGCTAAGCCAGAGCTTTTTGTCCTCCGCGTTCTTCATGTGGGGGATTTCCATTACATAGACCTTACCGGTTATATCGTTGAAGCTTTCATATGCCTTCTTCTTGCCGTCGCAGGTTGTCTCGCCCACGATGAGATCGCTGGACTCAACATATGGGCAAAGGCCCGAAAGCTTGAACCCCATGAAGGCCTTTATAAGAGCGCAGGTGTTTCGCGGGATGAATTTTTCGGCCTCGCCGGAGCCTACCTCCGCGCCCGCGCAAAGGCCGATGCATACTCCGTCAGCCGCAAGCACGATCTCCTCGGGCACATAGACGCAAAACGTGCCGACTACTTTCCTGCCCGCTTCCTTTGCATTCAGGATCTCCTCGATCCTCAGTCCGTGCACTTCGGAAATGACAAAATCAAAATACTCCATCGACTTGGGCCTGTTCTTCTGCGCAAGGTAAATGTCAGTGTATGCTTTTGAAAGTACGCCCAGAAGCCCGGCATGATTTTCAAGATTAAGCCCAAGGCCTTCCCACATCTTTGTATAGTCTTTTCCGCTCATACGTCCTCCAATTTTTTATTAAAATCTCTGCCCGACTATTACAAAATCGTCAAGAATTTATTGCTCGATTTAATATGAGGCAGCAGGGTCGAAGTGAAAACCTCAAAAAATTCAGCTATCCGGACGGAAAGACCCGTCCACGCGCAGCCATGAGGTTGACAAGACTTTTTTCGCTATGGATTTTTTGCGGGGTAGTTTGGATTAATCAGCGGATCAGTCAGTTATAAACGAGGAGCGTGAACCGGAACGACCGCCGAACTCCATAGCCGGAAAACCTCGACCAGGCTTTTGGGCAAGGCTACTTCAGCCAAACGCGGCTTTAAAAAGCCCCGGCATGAAATGGGCGAACATCTGTCCACCTCCTTTCAGAAAGAATCTGTTTCAGTATACGAATAAATTGCAAATCCGTCAATTCAAGCATAGCGGCAATTTGGCTAGAAGAAAAGAAAAAGGGGTCGCATGTTCGGTTCTAGAGTTCTACCAGGAATCGCCACGATCCTAGCTGTCCAAACAGGAAAAATTGAGGGCATACTCCGCATGATTCAAAGCGTCTTGCTCAGCGCGAGTTACTGGACGGATTGTTGATCGCGCCAAATTTTTGGATGAGGCCATGTTTCAAGCGAAAACAAACGGACTCCGGAGAATAGAAGAGAGCCCAGGGCATTGGCTGCGAAGTCCGGGACCGTGAACAAACGAGCAAACTGAACAAACCAAGCCCTCCGGGCAACAAAAATGCGGAGATTGAAACCCGATGTGAAAAGCACAATCTGTTTCCAGAGCAAGGGCAAGAGAGGGGTATCGAGAAGCTAATTTATTCACTTTAAAGGGATTTAAAATGCCGAAGGGGGGATTTGAACCCCCACGAGGTTTCCCCCACTAGACCCTGAACCTAGCGCGTCTGCCAGTTCCGCCACTTCGGCTGACAATTATATTATCATCTTTCGGATGCGCAGGTAAAGAGAGGCCAGGTTCTTCTTCCCCGGCCCGGCCTGTTGTGCATGGGAGCGCAAAAAACTTACCCATGCCGGTCAGTCCACGGCTAAAAGGGCATCATCAAATGAAAAGACAAGGGGGGGCTGCTTGCCCCCCTTGTCTTTTCCTGATAAGGCTTTTGTCAGCCCGCGGCCTCCACCGTCTCGGCCTTTTCCGTCTTCTTGGGGCGGAGCGTCAAGGCGCCTGCCTTGCCGGCGTCCACCTCCACGAGATCGCCCTCCTTGAACACGCCTTCAAGGAGTTTTGTGGCCAGAGGGTTCATCACCTCGCGCTGTATGGCCCTCTTGAGCGGCCTGGCGCCGTACACAGGGTCAAACCCGATCTCGGCCAGCTTCTTTTTTGCCCGCTCGGTAAGGACGATGTCCAGGCCCTTGGCGGTCAGGTAGCGCTTCATCAGGTCCACCTGGATGTCCACTATCTGCCTGAGCAGTTCCTCGGTGAGCGGGTTGAAGATGATTATCTCATCTATCCTGTTCAAGAACTCGGGCTTGAAGTTTGCCTTCAGGTCCTGGAGTATCTTGTTCTTGAGGTCTTCCTCGTTCTCTCCGGGAGGGCCCCAGTAGACGCGCGGCCTTTTCCTGCGCTCCTCTAGCAGCTCCTGTATGTGGACGCTGCCGATGTTCGAGGTAAGTATTATCACCGTGTTCCTGAAGTCCACGACGCGCCCGTGGCCGTCCGTGAGGCGCCCGTCATCCAGTATCTGGAGCATGATGTTGAAGACCTCCGGGTGCGCCTTCTCTATCTCGTCAAAGAGCAGGACGGAATACGGCTTCCGGCGGACGGCCTCCGTGAGCTGCCCGCCTTCCTCGTACCCCACATAGCCCGGAGGCGCCCCTATGAGCCGGGACACCGTGTGCCTTTCCTGGTACTCGGACATGTCTATGCGCACCATGGCGCCTTCGTCATCAAAGAGGAACTCGGCCAGCGCCTTGGCAAGCTCAGTCTTGCCCACTCCGGTCGGGCCAAGGAATATGAACGAGCCTATCGGGCGGTTCGGGTCCTGCACTCCGGCCCTCGCCCTGCGCACCGCGTTAGATATGGCGGAGATGGCCTCGTCCTGCCCTACCACACGCAGGCGCAGGCGCTCCTCCATCTTAAGGAGCTTCTGCACCTCGGTTTCGAGCATCCTTGAGACCGGCACCCCCGTCCACTTGGAGACGACCTGCGCCACGTCCTCCTCGTCCACCACTTCCTTCAGCATCTTCCGCTTGGTCTGCACCTTCTCGAGCTTTTTCGTCTCCGAGTCAAGCTGTTTTGCCAGCTCAAGCAGGGTGCCGTATTTGAGCTCCGCCGCGCGTCCCAGGTTGCCCTCGCGTTCGGCACGCTCGGCCTCTATGCGCTTTGCCTCTGTCTCCTCCTTTATCTCACGTATGCGGGAGATGACCTCCTTTTCGCCCATCCACTGCGAGCGCAGGCGGTTTTTCTTCTCCGTAAGCTCAGCGATCTCGCGCTGTATGCCTTCAAGCCGTTTCCTGGACTCCTCGGAGCCGTCCTTGAGCATCCCCTGTTTTTCTATCTCAAGCTGCCTTATCTTGCGTTCCACCTCATCCAGTTCCACCGGCATGCTGTCTATCTCCATGCGCAGCTTCGAGGCCGCCTCGTCTATCAGGTCGATCGCCTTGTCGGGAAGGAACCTGTCGGTGATGTACCTGTCCGAAAGCACAGCCGCGGCAACGAGCGCGTCGTCCTTTATCTTTACCCCGTGGTGCACCTCATACCGCTCCTTGAGGCCCCGCAGGATGGAGATCGTGTCCTCCGGGCTTGGCTCCTTCACCAATATGGGCTGAAACCTCCTTTCAAAGGCGGGGTCCTTCTCTATGTATTTCCGGTATTCGTTCACCGTGGTGGCCCCGATGCACCGCAGCTCTCCCCTGGCAAGGGCGGGCTTCAGCATATTGGAGGCGTCCATCGCGCCCTCGGCCGCGCCTGCCCCAACTAGCGTGTGCATCTCGTCTATGAACAGGATGACCTTGCCGCTTGCCTGCTCGATCTCCTTGAGGACGGCCTTGAGCCGCTCCTCGAACTCGCCCCTGTACTTTGCCCCGGCGATGAGCGCCCCCATGTCCAGGGCCACCGCTTTTTTGTCCCTCAGGGTCTCCGGCACGTCGCCCTGGACTATGCGCTGGGCCAGTCCGTCCACAATGGCGGTCTTGCCAACCCCCGGGTCTCCGATGAGCACCGGGTTGTTCTTGGTCCTCCTTGAGAGCACCTGTATCAGGCGGCGTATCTCCTCGTCCCTCCCTATCACGGGGTCCAGCTTGCCTTTCCTGGCCAGCTCTGTCAGGTCCCTGCCGTAGCGGTCCAGCGCCTGGTACTTGTCCTCGGGGTTCTGGTCGGTGACCTTCTGGGTGCCTCTTATCTCCTGCACAGAGGCCAGGATGCTGTCCGTGGTTGCGCCCCTGGCCGAAAGCGCCTGCGCCCCGGGGCCGCCTTCTTCGGCTATGGCGTAAAGCAGGTGCTCCACGCTCACGAACTCGTCTGTGAGGTGGGTGGCCTGCCGCATGGCTTTCTCCAGGACGTCCTTGAGCCTGGCCGATGCATAGAACTGCCCAAGCGGCGTTGCGCCCGAGGCCTTGGGGAACCTGTCCACTATCTTTTCGACGTCTGCCGCAAGCGCTTTGACGTCAACGCCGATGCGGCCCAGTATCTGGACAGCGAGCCCTTCCTCGTCCGCAAGCAGGGCCAGAAGCAGGTGCTCGGGCTGAAGCTCCTGATTGCCCTTGCCCTCTGCGATCCTCTGGCTTTCGGCCATGGCCTCCTGCGATTTGTAAGTCAGTTTGTCCATTCTCATGATCCTTTTGTCTCCTGCCTTTCACTCTTCATCATCATCGGACCTGTTGCCGCTTTTCGGGCGTTCACCTGAAAAAAACATCTGCCTGATCCTCTTTTCAAAGTCGTCGCGGAACCCGTTTTCGAGGTGCTCCATCATCCGCCACATCTCGCCTTGCAGCCCCTCGATGCGCTCCCTCATGCGCAGGATGATCTCCACCCCCGCCTTGTTCACCCCCATCTCCCTGGTGAGCCTCAGGATCAGGCCGATACGCTCCACATCGCTTTCCGAGTAGAGCCGCTGCTTGCTGGTCCTGGTCGGGTGGATAAAGCCCTCCCTCTCGTACATGCGCAGCGTCTGCGGATGTACGTGGAGCATCCGGGCCACAACGCTTATCATATAAAGGGGCTGCTCCTTTTCCTTTTTCATCGGTTCAGAATGTCCTTGCGGGGGCTTTCGCCGTAGGCGGACTCAAGCTCGGAGAGGGCCGCCCTGGCGCGCTCCCCTATGTGCCTGGGCAGCACTATGCTGATGTCCACGTACAGGTTTCCCCTGCCGCCTTTGGGCGAAGTAAACCCCTTGCCCTTGAGCTTGAACCTCTGCTTGCCGGCTGTGCCCGCGGGCAGCTTCATTATGGCCTTTCCGTCCGGAGTGGGCACCTCTATCTTTGCGCCCAGCGCAGCCTCCCCGACGGTCACCGGCACATCCAGGTATATGTTCTCTCCCTCCCGCCTGAAAAATGGATGCGGCTGCACTTTTACCTTTATACGCAGGTCTCCGGACGGCCCTCCGTCCACGCCCGCATTGCCCAGCCCGCGCAGACGGAGCATTGAGCCGTTGTCCACCCCCGCCGGTATCCTTACTGAAATAGTCTCTGTGGTTGTCTTTTTGCCCGAACCCTTGCAGGAAGGGCAGAGCTTCACGGCTTTCTGGCCCGTTCCGCCGCATTCAGGGCATGACTGGATGGTGCTGAAAAAACCCCTTTTCGTCTGCATTTTTCCCGTGCCCTTGCACCTGGGGCATTTGGCCACCTCCGTGGCCCCGGTCCCGCCGCACACGGGGCACACCGCCTCCCTGCTTAAAGACACCTGCCTTGTCGTGCCGGAAAAGGCCTCCTGGAATGTCACCTCCATCTCCGCGTAGAGGTCGGCGCCCTTTTGCGGCGCCATGCGCTGCCGCGCCCCCGCGCCCCCGAAAAGCTCCGAGAATATGTCACCGAACCCGAAATCATACTCATAGCCGCCGCCAGGCGCACCGGCCGTGCCGAAGCCTGTCCCGTATCCGGGGCCCGCGCCCGCCCCGGCCCATTCGAACGTCTCCGGCCCCCGGTCGTACTGCTCTTTTTTCTTGGGATCGCTCAGGACGGCATAGGCCTCGTTTATTTCCTTGAACTTCTCTTCCGAGGTCTTGTCTCCGGGGTTCAGGTCCGGGTGGTATTTCCTGGCGAGCTTGCGGTATGCGGCCTTTATCTCATCGGCCGTGGCCTTTTTCCCTACTCCAAGTATGCCGTAAAAATCCTTCGCAGCCGCCATTTTGGTCACCCTTTCTTTATTTCGATTATATTATCTTGATTCGAACCGTGTCAAGTTAAATTACGCAGCGAAGCTAAAGATACTTTACATGCAAATTGTATCACCCCTCCTGGCCCTGTCAATGAGGTCCCACCTGGATTAATGTTATTCTACATGTATGGAAAAGCAGGGAGGGATGCTGATCTACGGGGTGAACCCGGTGCTGGAGGCGCTCCGGGCGGGCGTGGTGAAAAGGGTTTTTGTGTCCGCAAAGAGGGAGGAGGCCGCCCAGATCCTGAGCATTGCCGGGCGGCAGGGCGTGCCGGTGGAACGGGTGGCCCCCTCATTCTTCGAGGCGCTTCCCAAGGGCCACCAGTCGGTGGCCGCACGGGTGCGGGAAAAGGCCTTTGAAAGCCCCGGGGAGATGGTTTCGGCGGCCAGGGGGCGCGGCGAGCTGCCGCTTCTGGTTGCGCTCGACGGGGTCGAGGACCCCAGGAACCTTGGCGCCATCATGCGGAGCGCGCTGGCGCTGGGCGCCCATGGTATAATTATAGGTAAACACCGCCAGTCCGGGCTTACTCCGGAGGCGTTCAAGGCCTCGGCCGGGGCCGCCTGGAGCCTTCCGGTATCCAGGGAGGCCAATATAAAGTACGCCCTTGACCAGCTTAAGGAAATGGGGCTGGTTGTCGCCGGGGCCAGCTTGGCGGGCGGGATGGCCCCCTGGGAGGCAGACCTGCGGGTGCCGCTCGTGCTGGTCTTTGGCAGCGAGGGGGCCGGGCTCAGGCGGGTGGTTGAAGAGAGGTGCGATTACCTGCTCAGCATACCCATGCGGGGCGTGGACTCCCTGAACGTCTCCGTTAGCGCAGGGATATTCCTTTCGGAGGTTTTGCGGCAAAGAAGCGGTAAACGGCCGTAAAAAACCCTGAATTTTCTCCCAGACCCGAAAAATCTCTTGAATTTAAAGATTGACAGGCATATAATATATTCCCTATATTAATAGGTTGATAAAAAAGGGGAGATTTGCGTTCCAAAGGCCACTAGCCACCGTAGCTCAGCAGGCAGAGCAGCTGATTTGTAATCAGCGGGTCGGGGGTTCGATTCCCTTCGGTGGCTTCATGAAGGTTTTTCAAGGAGAGGTTCCCGAGTGGCTAAAGGGGACGGGCTGTAAACCCGTTGGCGTAGCCTACGGAGGTTCGAATCCTCCCCTCTCCACTTGTTTTTCGGGCGGTGTTTTCAGGCGGGGCAGGCCCGCTTGAAGTTTTTGCTTTGTTTTGTTTTTGGCTTTTTCTGTTTGAGCGGGAGTAGCTCAGTGGTAGAGCGTCAGCCTTCCAAGCTGAGGGTCGCGGGTTCGAATCCCGTTTCCCGCTCCATATTAAGTGCGGGTTGGGCATTTTCCGGCTCTAGCCCGGCGGGCGGTATCGATGCCCATGTAGCTCAGTCGGCAGAGCACATCCTTGGTAAGGATGAGGTCACCGGTTCGATCCCGGTCATGGGCTTTTTAGAAAGCGGTTCGTATTTGACGCATTGAGCAAAAGCATTTTAGAGGCATAAAAGAGAGACAGGAGGGCATGATAAATGGCGAAGGCTAAATTTGAGAGAGTAAAGCCCCATGCGAACATAGGGACGATCGGGCATGTTGACCACGGGAAGACGACCCTGACGGCGGCGATCACGAAGGTGATGGGGC
>JAJYJB010000087.1 GCA_021789735.1 Nitrospirota bacterium | reverse complement strand
GCCTTTTGAATTGCTTTTCATACTTGTTTCAACTTTTTTGCGAAAGAACCAAAATTTTTTGGCGGTTGCAAGAATGCTCCTGAGGCCGGCGCTGCTTATATATTCGAGATGGGCGAAATTGATGATAAAAATATTCTCTCCACTGGATATGAAATCAGACAGACGATTTTCAAACTCGGGCGCTGTAATGGCGTCAATCCTGCCTTGCGCCGAAATAACCAAAGCATTTTTTCCCTTGTGGGCAGCTATTTCCATGGCCTCTCCTGCGGTTGCTAATAAAATCTTAGATAAAGGTCTGTTAAAAGGCAACAACCAAAGCATGCGGAAAATCCAAAGCGCGTTTCAAAAAAAGGCACCTTGACGGTGGCATTGGCCTTTTTTATTTCTGCCAAAGGATCTTCGCCGATTCAAGCGGCACCGCGACGCCGGGGTAGCAGGGTATTATTCTCGCAGTATACTCAGAGGCGGGCCTGGTTGCCGGAACTGTTCCTGTATACACATATCCGTTCTCGGCGCCCACAAGCTGCGGGCCTTTTACAAGCCGTTGTATCGATATCTGGTCCGCGTAAAGCTCCACGCTTACCCTGCATGGATCAAGGCCGTTCAGATAAACCTGGACCTTGAACAGGTACACCCCGGATTGGTTCTCAACAGTGACCTCGCCGAACCGGAGGTTGGCCCACTTCTGGTCGATCAGGCGCTTCCACTCAAGGATATTCTTTGCTTCCGCACATTGCTGGGCGGTGCGTTTTTTATAGGCCCTCGAAGCGGGGAGATAGTAGTCATTGGTGTATTCTTTTACTGTGCGGGTGGCGGAGAACTGAGGTGTCAGTCTTGCCATGCTCTCGCGGATGCGCGCCACCCAGGCCGTTGGGATCCCATGCTCGTCTCTCCGGTAAAATTCCGGTATCACGCTTTTTTCGAGTACCGAATAAAGCTCCTCCGCCTCGGCTGCATCCCACGCCGGATCGTCACCGTGCTCCCTTCTGTCTCCTATGGCCCAGCCTACCTCCGGAGAATATGCCTCCGCCCACCATCCGTCGAGTTCCGAGATGTTCAGCCCTCCGTTGACCAACACCTTCATGCCGCTGGTTCCGCTCGCCTCCCATGGGCGGCGCGGCGTATTGATCCATAGATCGACTCCGTGGACCATCTGCTCGGTCAGAAGCATGTCGTGGTCGCTCAGAAAGACTACGCGCCCGGGGACATTGCAACTTTGGATAAAATTCGTCCACTGCCAAATCATTGACTGCCCCTCCTGGTCTGATGGATGGGCTTTGCCTGCGATAATGAGCTGAACAGGCCTGTGGGGGTCGATGAGCAGCCGCGCCAGCCGTTGCGGATCGCTGAGCAAAAGGTTCGGTCTTTTGTAAACTGCAAAGCGCCTCGCAAAGCCCATCGTAAGAGTATTGGAATCGAAGATGGACTTTGCGCGTGCGATTTCCGCGGCGGACGAACCCGAGGCCGCCAGTTGAAGGGAAAGCCGCTTGCGAATAAAATCCACGAGGGATTCGCGGGCGGAGCAGCGGCACTCCCAGAGCATCGGATCAGACAGTTTACGGATGTTTTCTTCAAGTGTTTCGACCGCTCCCAGCCATCGATCTTTCCCGCAGCTCCGGGTCCAGAGTTCATCGGCCTGTTCAGAATCCCATGACGGCATATGCACCCCGTTCGTAACGTATCCGACCGGTATTTCCTCTTCTGGCCATTGCGGAAACAGGTTCGCGAAGATACGGCGGCTCACGCTTCCGTGGAGACAGCTAACGCCGTTGACCGCTCCGCTGCCCCGCACCGCGAGGTACGCCATGTTGAACGGCTCGGAGTCGTCCCCGGGATTCTCGCGGCCCAGAGCAAGCAGATCGCGGACGGGGATGCCAAGTCTTTTCTCCGCATACCAGCCCAGGTATTGTTCCATGAGCGCGGGAGAAAAGCGGTCGAAGCCTGCGGCGACCGGCGTATGCGTAGTGAAAATGTTCCCTGCCCTTGTGGCCGTCAGCGCCGCTTCGAATGGTTCGCCTGTGCTGTCGATGAAAGATCTTGCCCGCTCCAGGACGGCCAGGGCCGCATGGCCCTCATTCAGATGGCAGACCTCCGGAGATATTCCCAGTTGCTGAAGAAGCCGCCATCCGCCCAAGCCAAGCACCATTTCCTGCTGGAGGCGGAGTTCCGGGCCGCCGCCGTAAAGTTCGCTTGTAATACCCCTTCTGGCGGGGAAATTGACCGCATCATTGCTGTCGAGAAGGTACAGTTTGGCCCTGCCTACGTCCACCTGCCAGGCGCGGAGCCAGAGGGAGTAGCCGGGCATCACGATTTCGATTCTCAACAATTCTCCGTTGGCTCCCCTCAACAGCGTGATGGGCAGTTGACCGGGATCATTATAAGGGAACAGGGCCTGCTGGGCGCCGGTCCGATCGATTATCTGGCGAAAGTAGCCCTGCTGATAGAGCAGGCCAATCCCGACAACCGGCACCCCAAGGTCGCTTGCGGCCTTAAGCTGATCGCCCGCGACATTCCCCAGCCCTCCCGAATAGATTGGAAGCGCCTCGCTCAACATGAACTCCATGCTGAAATAGGCGATCGTCCTGAGCGGCGGGCCGGGTTGAGACAGCTGAAACCACGCGGGTGATTCAGCCGCCTGCCGCCTCGCTTTGACAAGCTCATCCAGTTTTTTTCTGAATTCGGCGTCCGCCAGTACGCTCTCCATCCGGTCGCGACTTACGGACTGGAGGACAACCCACGGATTATGGGTCAGCTCCCATAGTGCGGGATCGAGTTTTTCCCAGACCTCGTCGGCTGCATGGTTCCAGGACCATCGCATATCCAGTGCAAGCTCGGCAAGGAGGCCGCCTCCCTCGACTTCAGCCGGGGAAAATGAATAAACAGGGCTTCGGCTCTTGCCGGATTTATCCATAATCAAATTAAATCATGAAAAATCAGGCCAGTAAACAGAACAAGATAAAGGGGGCCAGGGGAAGACCGTCCCTTCGGACCCGCACAGGCGGCAGTCCCCTGTCAGGCCCGGGTTCCGCCCCTTAATAAACAAAACATCCTTAATTGATGCAGTGTCAACGCCCGGAGATTGATACAGGCACTGTAAAATGGCCATTTTTTTTGACCGTGCAAAAAATTCCGTGCCCCTGTTAATCTCACAGGCCGCAATTAAGTAGTACAATATATCCATAGAGTCGTCCTTCGTTGGGAAATCTGCAGGAACACGCGCGGAAAGGTGAAGACAGATGGGGAAGGACACGGGCAGGTGGCGGAGGCTGAGGCATTCATCAGCCCTGAAAAAAGCCGTTTTGGCGCTCCTTGCATTCCTTCTTGTCTATTCGGTAACCGGTTTTTTCATTCTGCCCACGGTTCTCAGGTCCTATCTTACAAATAAACTCTCCGTACGGCTCCATCGCCAGGTCATTATCCGGCAGATAAAGGTGAACCCCTTCGTGCTGTCGGTGTCGGTTGACGGGCTCAAAGTCAAAAATCGGAGCGGGGCCGGGACCTTTTTCTCCTTTGACAAGCTGTATGTCAACCTCCAGAGTGTCTCCATTTTGAAGCGTGCGCTGGTCATACGGGACCTCCGGCTGGTGGGACCGTATCTGAATATCAGGCGCAACCCGGACCTGAGCTATAACTTCTCGGACCTCCTTGAAAAGGGGCCAAAAAAACCGGTGTCCTCAACACCCATGAGATTTTCAGTGAACAACATACAGATATTTGACGGGAGCGTGGATTTCTTTGACGGCCCGAAGCAGGTGCGTCATACGGTGAGAAAACTCCGTTTGACCATCCCCTTTATATCTGACATTCCCTATTACACGGGCGTCTATGTGCAGCCTTCCGCTCAAGCGCTTGTAAACGGCAAGCTGATATCTTTAGCAGGCAGAACGAAACCATTTTCGAGGTCCCTTGAGACATCGATCGATCTGCATGTTAAGGACCTTGACCTTACCCACTATCTCCCCTATGTCCCGTTCAAGACGGATTTCAGGGTCCCTTCGGGCTACCTCAACGTCAACACTCATATTAAGTATGTCCAATATAAGGACAGGGGCCCTTCCCTTGGCCTCTCGGGCGATGTCTCGCTTGATGACCTGAGGGTGGAAGACAGGGGCGGCAGGCCCGTCGCATATTTCCCAAAGATACTCATGTCCATCAAATCTTCAGAACTTTTTGCGAGAACGGCGCACCTCTCAAGGCTGGTCCTTACGTCGCCCCAGGTCAATGTTGTCCGCGGCCGCGGGGGCAGGGTGGACATCTTGGCGCTGCTCCCCAAAAAAAAGACCGGCAAAACTCCGGGGAAAAAACAACCAGCCCCGCGCATAGACGCCGATGAGATGGCCATTAAGAACGGGCGGCTGGTCTTTACGGACAGGTCAAACGGCGGAAAGCTTTTCCATACCAGGATCGAGCCCGTGAACATGAAGATAAGCCACTTTTCCACGGCCCCTGGGAAAAAAGCGGCGCTTGAACTATCGCTTAAGACAGAGGCAAACGAATCGCTCGAGGTGAGCGGTGATTTTTCCGTAAAGCCGCTTTCGGCGGACGGGGAGCTCAAGCTTGAGAATGTGCCTCTTAGAAAATATGGGCCTTATTACGGGAAGGCAGTGCGGTTCGAAATCGCGGGCGGGAAAATGGGTCTTTTTGAGTCCCGCTTCTCCTATGAAGTCCCGGAAGGGCCCGGGGAAGAGAAAGAGCGCCTTTCGGACATGTCCCTCAGCGTGGAGGGCCTGAAACTGAAAAGGAGGCATGAAAAAAAGGATTTCCTGGATTTGCCGGTTTTCTCCATGAAAGGGACGGATGTGGACCTCCTTAAAAAGGTGATGGTCATCGGCGAGGTTGAGACCAGAAAGGGGATGGTCGCGGTTGACCGCCGCAAGGACGGCACTCTGAACATCGGGGGGCTCTTTGCCAGGCCCCCGGAAGGCCGGGCCGGGGAGACAAGGCCGGTCAGGGCCGGCGCGCCGCAGGCGTGGCTAATCACACTTAAGAAGGTCTTTGCCCGCGGCTTTGCGGTGCGGATGTCGGATATGAAGCCCGCTTCGCCCGTTAACTACTCCATAAGCCGCATCAGCCTGGACGGCAGGAACATCTCCACCGCCAGGGGCAGCAGGGGAAGCGTCCTGCTCAGGTGCAGGATGGGGGGAAGAGGAAGCCTCAAGGTGCGGGCAACGGTGGGCATCAACCCGCTTGCCGTCCGGGCAAGGCTCGACCTTAACCGGCTGGACATCGTTCCATTTCAGCCCTACTTCACAAACAGGGTCAAGATACTTGTGACCGGCGGTGACGTTTCAGCCGGAGGCGATATAAGCCTTCGGTACTCCGCGGGCAAAGTGGCCGCATCATACAAAGGGGAGGCCACCCTTTCGCGCTTCAACTCGCTCGATAAAGCCAGGGGGGATGAATTCCTTAAATGGGGCTCCCTTCATCTGGGGGGCCTGTCAGCCAGCTACGGCCCTCTTAACCTGCACATAGACAAGGTCGCCCTGACCGACTTTTATTCGCGCCTCATCATAGAGCAAAACGGGGTGATAAACCTGCGGGATATTTTTTTGAAGCCTGCGGCCGCCGGGCCTCCCGCTTCCCGGCCGCAGGGACGCGCGGCGCCGGGGCCTGTCCGGCAGGCTGTCAGCTCCCCGGTGCCCAGGATGATCCAAATACGCTCTGTAACGATGCAGGGCGGAACGATCAACTTCACGGACAGGCATATAAAGCCCAACTACTCGGCGAACCTCCTGGACATAGGCGGCCGCATATCGGGGCTCTCCTCGGTTGAGAGCGCCATGGCCGACGTGGACCTCATTGGGAAGCTGGACAATTACGCCCCTCTTGAGATCACAGGGAAGATTAACCCGCTGAGGAAGGACCTGTATGTGGACCTGAAGATAGACTTCAAGGACATGGACCTCAGCTCTCTGACCCCGTACTCCGGAAGGCATATCGGCTACACCATCCGGAAGGGGAAGCTCTTTCTTTCCATGCAGTACCTCATCGTAAAAAAGAAGCTCGACGCCCAGAACCACATCTTCCTGGACCAGCTCACCCTGGGGGACAAAGTGGAAAGCCCTGTGGCAACCAGGCTGCCGGTCAGGCTCGCCATAGCGCTGCTTAAGGACAGGAACGGGGACATAAATCTGGACGTGCCGGTGTCGGGTTATATCAATGACCCCAAGTTCAGCCTGGGCAGGATCATCCTGAAGGTCATTGTGAATTTACTCGTAAAGGCGGCCACGTCGCCATTTTCTCTTTTGAGCAAGATATTCGGGGGAGGAGCGGACCTGAGCCATGTGGAGTTCGCCCCGGGCATGGCCGCTATCAGCGCAGATCAGGCCAAAAAACTGGATTCCGTAGTCAAGGCGCTTTATGAGAGACCGTCGCTGCAGCTGGAGATAGAAGGCCACGTGGACCCTGAAAAGGACCGGGAAGGGTTGAGGCAGTATCTGTTTCAGAGAGAGATCAAGTTCCAGAAATGGAAAGAAATGTCGGCAAAGGGAGGCCCAACAGTCCCTGTGGACGAGGTGCAGGTGAGCAAGGAGGAGTATCCCACGTATCTGAAAAAGGCTTACAAGGCGGCCAAATTCCCGAAGCCCCGGAACATACTTGGCTTTGTAAAGGGCCTGCCCGTGCCAGAGATGGAGAAGCTGATGCTTACCAATATACAGGTGACCGATAACGAATTGAGGGCGCTTGCCGTCCGGCGGGCCAAGGCGGTGAAGGACTATATCCTTAAATCCGGACAGGTTGACCCCAAGCGGGTTTTTCTGGTGGAGGCAAAAACGCCGGGCACTGAAAAGAAAGAGAAGCTCAGCGGCGGCAGGGTTGACCTGAAGCTGAAATAAAACGGGACTGCATCAGGGGCCATGTTGATGGTCCGCGGGCCGGGAGGGTTCATGCAGCCTTTAGGGGACTGGCCCCGGATGGCGCCTGGGGAGGGTGGCGCGAAACGGCTGCCGTTCAATCCCGCGGCGGCTGAATTCCATGCCCGGCTATTTCCCGAAGACTGTCTTCAGAAGGTCTGTCACCCTTGCGGCCGGATCGGTCCGGATCTTTTCTTCTTCCTGGCCTACCATGTAGAAGAGCCCGTCCAGGGCCTTGTTGGTCACATAGTGGTCAAGGTCAAGAGACTGCTTGCTCACAAAAGGGATGGAATCATATTTGCCCATCATCTCCTTGTAAGAGCGCGTGCAGCCGACCTGGTTCATGCTGGAGGAAATAACGGGCTTGAATTCGTCATAGAGTTTGCCGCGGGTCTTCTGTTCGAAATATTCAGTGGCGGCGGTGTCCCCTCCGCCAAGGATCTTCCTGGCGTCTTCAATGGACATGCCTTTGATCGCGTCAATAAAAATGGCCTTTGCCTTTGGGGCCGCCTTCTCGGCGGCCCTGTTCATGCTCATCACGAACTCGTCCACCTGCTTTTGGTACCCGATCTTTCCAAGCACGTCGGCCACCTTGCGTATCTTTTCAGGCATCAGTATCTTGATGGCCTGGTTGCCGAAATAGCCATTTGTCCGGGACACGCTTTTGACAGCGTTCTCAGTGCCTATGGAGAGAGCCTGCTTCAGGCCGGCTGCGGTCGTGCTCTCGTCCGGACCTTTTGCGGGGCCGCCCACGTGCTTCATCACGTCTTCAAGCATTCCGGCCCTGAGCAGCGTTGCCGAAAGCAGAAGCACAAGGAGCGCCGGAAGAAATGCCTTTCTCATATAACCCTCCCTGTATAAGTGAATTAATTATTCCAAAAGGTCCATCCGCCCCTTTTTTGCCGGGCACCTTTTGTTATCAGCCAGCTTATGCCGGCCGCGGCCATGAAAACAGGTATCGGATTTTCTTTCATGACCCGGGCCGCTTTTGAGGCTGTCTTCCCCGCCTTGCCCCTGGAGGAGACCATTTTCCAAAATGCCGTCTTTCTGATCCTTCGACCGGCATCTTCCGCCTGGTGCGAGGGCGAGAGTTTTTGCTGAAGCTCGCTTATCGTCTGGCACATGCCCTGGCGTGTGCTCTCCATTTCCGCCTCTATTTCATCCATTTCGTGCAGTTTCCGGCCAGAAGGCATTTTTTGGGCCTCCTTGGGCGTCCCTGGAATTTCTTTTTCAGGCGACGGAGCTTCCACCCTTGCCCCTCTCAGGGAATCGCCGGTTTTTTTCAGGGAATCCAGAGTGCAACTCGGTCTGAGTCTGCCCTTTACAACGTCGCTAATGCCGGGCAACAGGACCAGGGCGCCAACTATCAAAAAAAAGGCTCCCACGGCAAGGGCTGAAAGCCAAACAGGCAGGACCGCCGAAACAGCCGCGATGATGCAGGCAAGCGCCGCCAGAAGGCCCGCAAAGATGAGGGCCACTCCCGCGGCGAGAGAGGCCGCGTCCCTGCCGGCCCTTGTGGCTTTCTGTGAAAACTCTGTGCGTGCCAGTTCCATCTCCTCTCTGAAAAGGAGTTTTATCTCCCCGGTCAGTTCCCTGCATAGTTCGCCTATAGAGAGCTCTTTTGTTCCAGCCATTTTTAAGACCTCCTGTCAGGCCGTTTAAGCTGACCTGCGAATACCGCCGGACAAACGCGCCAGGATGTAGCCGGTGATCAAGGCCCCTCCAATTACCAGGGCAGGCCGGTCCCGTATCTGCCGCTTTGCGGCCTCAAGAAGGTCCTCCAGGCCGCTATTTCCCAGATAAACGGATGCCTGCTCCATTTTTCCCGCTATGCTCCGCAGATATCCGGACATCTGCTTGCCTTCTTCCTGCTCCGCCAATTGTCCGGCGGTCTGCGCGAGCGCGGCCGCGAGCATGTCCATCTGTTTGGCCAGCCTGGCTTTCTGTTCCTCCACGACGGATTTTGCCAGTCTGCCGGCTTTTTCTTTAAGGGCCGCCCCGGCCGGGGGCCGCCCTGTATATTGGGTTGGCATGATGGCCATATTTCCTCCTTTTTGAAAGGGTGCGAAATTTTCCCTCTTTCGCATTTATGTTGAAAGCCTGGGGCTGAGCAGGCCACAGTGCTGATGGATCTTGAGCAGGAAGTATTTGACGTCTCTGTAGCCGTAAGCCATG
>JAJYJB010000086.1 GCA_021789735.1 Nitrospirota bacterium | reverse complement strand
CCACCTGCTTGGGCAAAAGGACGCCGACCAGGAAGAGGGAGGTTTTGTCACCAGGAAAGCGCATAAGGGTTACGAGAAGGTAATGGGCCGCCTGCTTGGCCGTCCGGTGCTGCTGCTTCTGCCCATTGCCGCGCTTCTGTTTGCGGGATGGATGAGCTACAGGCACCTTGGCACCGGGTTTATCCCCAAGATGGACGAAGGGGGATTCGTCATCGATTACTGGGCCACACCGGGGACCTCGCTTACCGAGACTGACCGTCTTTTAAGAGAGGTCGGGGCGATCCTTCGCAAAACACCCGCCGTGGATACATATTCCAGGCGCACGGGGCAGCAGCTTGGCGGCGGCGTCACAGAGGCCTACGAGGGGGATTTCTTTGTGCGGCTGAAACCTTTCCCCAGGGAGCCGATTAATGAGGTGATGGACGATGTCCGCAAACAGATCGAACACACGATACCCGGCTTGCATATAGATTTGCACCAGCTGCTTGAAGACATGATCGGTGATTTCACCGGGGTCCCCCAGCCAATTGATGTAAGAATATTTTCAGATAACGGCAAGGTCCTTGGGCAGCTTGGCCCGGAAGTGGCGGGCCTGATAAGTAAGATCCCCGGCGTGGTTGATGTGAACGACGGGATCAAACTGGCCGGGGACGCTCTGGATATAAAGGTGGACCGCGTCAAGGCGGCGCTTGAAGGGGTGGACCCCGGATCGGTCACCGCCGACCTTAATGCCCTTATGAGCGGCCTTGTGACCACCAAGATAGAACAAGGACCCAAGATGGTGGGGGTGAGGGTATGGATACCACAGAAATTCAGGAAAACTGAAAATGACCTTAACAAGCTTCAGCTCCGGGCCCCCGACGGCCATCTCTTTCCCCTTGGAAGGATAGCCACCATAACAACCATCACCGGGCAGCCCCAGATAACGCGTGACAACCTGAAAAGGATGATCAGAGTCACCGGCAGAATAAGCGGAAGGGACATGGGCTCGACAATGCGAGACGTAAAAAAGGTCCTTGCCCGTCCCGGCCTTTTCCCAAAAGGGGTATATTACAGCCTTGGCGGGCTTTATAAACAGCAGCAGATAGCCTTTGCGGGCCTCATGGCGGTCTTTGCCGCCGCGGTTGCGCTCGTATTCCTTTTGCTGCTTTACCTGTACGAAAGCTTCCGCGTGGCCATTTCAATTCTGGTGACCACTCTCCTGGCTATCATGGGGGTGTTTATCGGTCTGCTTGTTACAAGGACGGAATTGAACATCTCGGCCATGATGGGAATGACCATGATAATCGGCATCGCAACGGAAGTGGCCATTTTCTATGTCTCGGAATATTATGAGCTTGGCGGGACGCATGACAGGAAACAGGCATTGATACTGGCGGGGAAAAATAGAATGCGTCCCATAGCCATGACCACTTTTGCCGCCATTCTGGCCCTTATGCCTCTTGCGCTTGGTATAGGGCAAGGGGCCGCCATGCTGAAACCTCTTGCCATAGCTATAATTTCCGGTCTCATCGTTCAATTTCCCCTGGTGCTGACCATGCTTCCTGTAATGTTCCATGTTTTCGGTGTCAAAAGGAAATAAAAAACAAAAATTGCCGGGCGGCCTCCGCAAAAGAGGCCACCTGCTTCCGGCACAGGGTTCTATCGGGCAAAAGCTCCTTGAACAGAGGCATGTTCACTGATAGCATTTAATCAGCATAAGGAGGAAGGAGACCGGCAATGGCCATAAAGGTTGAAGACAAAAAAAGAGAAGAGCTCCTTAAATTCCTGGATGAAAAGCTGTTCGACCCGGTCCTCCACGCCACCGCCAGCGGCTATAAGAGCGAGGACCTGAAGAAAAAGCTGCACGAGGTGAAAAAATACGTCGAGAAGGAAAAACACCGCTTCCATGATCAGTCGCGGTATCCCGCCGTTTCAGATATCAAAAAAGATGTGGTCTTCGCCCTGGGATCAAAGACGGGCAGAAAAATGGACCATGACCTGGGCGAGCTCGATCTGCCTTCGATGAGCGACATAAAGGACGGTTTCCTGAAACTCTGTGATGAACTTGGGGTCTGAAAGCGATTTTTCTCGCGGGGGCTGCCTCAGCAGATGATGTTCAGATTTTCACTGGCTATGCCGATGGACGCCGGGGTCTCTCCGACATAGTCCCCGTCCGCCTGTATGCGCGCCCTGTCCCGCACCTGCACCGACCGGCATTTGAGATATGTCACGTCTTTGAATGAAGTGTGCCTTCCCGTGATGATGCCAAAAGCGTATTTAAGGACGTCCAGCCTCCCTCTCCCGCTCATGACCACCGCGTATAACAAGTCCTTTTCAACGTTCGCATCCGGGGCGGCCTTCGGATATCCTCCGTATCTTGCCCCCTTGCAGACAATAAGGCTTGAAAAGAAATATTGCTTTCCGTCTATCAATGCAAGTTTTGGCTCCGGTCGCCAGTCCTTAAGAAGCTTAAGCCCGCTTGTCAGATACCCGGTCTTGCCGTACAGCTTCTTAAGCCTCCGGTTCACGTTATATACCGCCTCAGCGTCAAAGCCGATGCCAGCCATGAGGAAGAACCTCCTCTGCCTGCCGTCCGGGAATGAGATGTTGCCAAGGTATATCCGCTTCGCCCGGCCTTCAAGTATCCTGCGGACAGCCCCCTCGGCGTCTTCGGGCACCTTCAGCTCTTTTGCCAGCACGTTTGTGGTGCCAAGAGGAAGCAGCGCCATGGGCACCGGGCGCCTCTCAACTCCGCCAGCGGCCCCGCCGCCCGCCGTGAGGCCGTTCATCACTTCGTTAAACGTCCCATCCCCCCCGGCCGCGACCACAAGCGATGCGCCTTCGAGTGCCGTTTTGCGGGCAAGTTCGGTGGCGTGACCTCTTGCCTCTGTCCAGAGGATGTCCACCTGCCAGCCCGCCTGGCCCAACAGCTCCGCCGCAAGCTCAATCTTTTTTAAGGACGACTTTCTTGCCGCCGGGTTTGCTATGACCGAGAGCTTTTGCCCTGTCTGGACTTTTTGATTTTGATTTTGATTTTGTCCTTGATCTTGAGTTTGTTCTTTCAGAGCCATCGGGAGTGATTATATCTTTCACCGCGGAGATTTTTCCAACCATGACCGGCGTCTTGCCAAGGTATTGGCACAGCCCGGCAATCTGCCTGCCGTTTGTGAAGCCTTCTTTTACGAAGAAGACCCTTCCGCCTCCTCTGTCCCCTTTTTCTTTTATGCCCGGCAGCCTTATATATCCAAGCTCAGCCCCGGCCACATAGCCGGTCGTGTAATCGGGGTCGTCAGAGACGCAAAGCTCGGCAACCACGCCGGAGGCCGAGGCCACCTTGGAGGCTATGATGAGGGCGTCCCTGACACGAGACTGGCGTCCGTTTATGCCCGCCTTTTTAAGGCCCGCAATGAGCTGCTTTTCCGCTTTTTTTGTGATCCCCAGCATCGAGGCGCGTACGCCTTTTTTTGCCTCCGGGTCCAGCCGCCGCCCTTCCTTTGCATCGAGGAGCGCGGCCCCCTTCAGACCTCCTGCCTTGAGCATCCTCAAGGCGCAGCCCGCGGCCTTGCGCGACACGCCGGCGGATAGCAAAAGCCCCACCGCTTTTTTCATCACCTCTTCAGCGCCTGCTGTCTTTGTCCCCATGGTGGACACCGGCAGTGCGGTTATGTAAAGCGGGTCGGCGGAAAGCGTCTCCGCCTTGAGGACAAGAGCATCCGGTTTCCCCCTGGAGTGCGCGAAGGCCCGGCCTGAGTATTCGCGTAGAATTTTGGCAACGTCTTTTTCTTCAAATATCCCTTCGGCCCCCGATATGTGGCCGCCTGCCCTGCCTGCCCTCATCCGGACCGACCAGAGGGATTTTGATTTTTTCTGATCCCGGCCCGTGCTTTTCCCCTTTTTCATTTTTTCAGGAGTTCAGGCGGTCAGCCCCTGCTCTTTTATCATGCGCAGGTCGTCTTCCGGCGGACAGCCCTTCTTTGTAAGATAATTGCCTATTAAAAGACCGTCCGCACCGGCTTTGAATACCATGTCGCCCTGACTGCCAAGGCACTGTCCCCGGCCGCCACAGACGCGCACCTCTTTTTCGGGCAGCAAAAATCTGTAGAGGGATATGATCTTCAGCGCCTCAAGGGGGTGGAGGATTTCCCTTGCCCCAAGAGCGGTCCCAGCCACAGGTATAAGGAAATTTATCGGGACAGAGTCCGCGCCGGACCGTCTTATTTGAAGCGCCATGTCCACCCTGTCCTCCCATCCCTCTCCTATGCCAAAAAGCCCGCCGCAGCAGAGCTGAAGTCCAGCGTCCTTTGCGGCCTCTACCGTCGCCAGCTTTTCCTCATACGTATGAGTCTGGCATATCTCCCGGAAATACCTTCCGGAGGTCTCAAGGTTGTGGTGATAACGGACAAGTCCGGCATCTCTCAAGGACATAAGCTCCTTGCGGGTCAGCAACCCCAGCGTCGCGCACGGAAGGAGCCCCGCTTTACGCACGCCCTCAACCAGGCGGGCAATGGCCCGAAGCTCACCGGCCCCCGGCTTTCTTCCGCTTGTGACGATGCAAAACCTCTTTGCCCCGGCTGCCTTTGCCTCTTCCGCCGCCTTAAGGACCTCTGAGGCCCCCAAAAGGGGATAGGTCTTGATGCCCGTCCTGGCAGATGCGGACTGCGCGCAATATGCGCAGTTTTCCGGGCAGGCCCCGGACTTTGCGTTTATTATGGAGCAGAGGTCTATACGGTTTCCCCTGAAAGCCTCCCTGATGCGGTTTGCCCCCTCCATGATCCCGGACATCTCCTGGCTGTCCTCTGCCGCAAGGAAAAGGGCCTCCTCCCTGGACAGCATGCCCCCGGCCAGGACCTTTCCGGTCAGTTTTTCTATCATCTGGATATTCTGGTTAAAGAGGGAAGGGTTGTCAACCGGGCAAGTGCGGAGGGTTTACGAAGAAAGGAAAAAACAGATATTAAAACCGTATGGAGAAACCGCCCGTTTTGCCTTCATAGGGCTGCCATTTTATGACGGTGTGCGTTACGTTGGCAAACGACGGGCCGGTGTGGCACCTTTTTATCGCTTCTTCAACGGACCCTTTGTCCCCCTCGAAGACCGCCTCCACCGTGCCGTCGCGCAGGTTCCTGACCCATCCTTCCACACCCAGCGACTCTGCAGCCCTTTGCACGAAGGCCCGGAAGTTGACCCCCTGCACCCTGCCCGCGAATATCACATGCGCCCGCGCCCTTTCCATACTGCATTATAACAGTTATAACCGTAATTTTAGACTTTCAAAAAAAGATTGCACGGATCGGTATCTGCTGAGATAATGGGCTAATATTACGGTCTTTCGATTTATTCCTTTGGCTGAAAGGGGGGCTGACATGAACATGAAATCAATGGTCCGGGTGATCCTTTTCTTTGGCGTTCTGGCTGTTGGCATGCTGACCGGCTTCAGCATAGGCTATGACCATGGCATGAGGGAAGCAGAGTCCAGGGCGCGCATCGCTTCCGCCAGGTTCTTTAACGATTTCAAGGCAAAGGTGGCTGAGGGCGATATCTTTGCCATGGCAGGCATAAAGATATTGCCCATGGGTTCCAGGCAGGCAAAGGTCTGTGGCGGGACCGGGTATCTGGCCTCTGCGAAGACGCCCGGAGGGATGCGCGGTATAACAGGGATGAGGGACAGCAGGACCGGCACGAATTGAACAGAAAAATCAGTCAAAGCGGAACTTTCGTGGCCAAATTGACAATTTCTAGATGCTTCTGATTTAATGGAAGGCAAGCGCGCCCTGTGGCGTATAAAGGCTGCTGGCCAGAGGGCGCACGGTTTGCAGGTGCCTCATGAGGGGCAGAAAAAGGGAATCCCGTGGAAATCGGGAGCGGTCCCGCCGCTGTAACCGGGGACAAGAACCTTCATGATCCACTGTGCCTCGTTAAGGGGCATGGGAAGGGAAGGTGAGGATGAACCGGGTAGCCAGAAGACCTGCCTGTGAGCCGGGGTAAGACATAAAATCTTTTCCGTTCCGGGAAAAGACGGACGGGGTGTGGAAAGTCCCGTCCGGGGATGAAGCAAACTGGGTGCAGTCCCGATCGGTTTTTTAGTTTTTTAAGAAACCATCGGGACTTTTTATTTTTGTTCTTTAAGGGGGCCGCTAAAAAACTTGCTCATCATAGCCGGCACGCACAGCGGATGCGGCAAAAGCACGGTGACTCTGGGACTTCTTGCGGCTTTGAGGTCTTTGGGCCATGTGGTCCAGCCGTTCAAGGCGGGCCCGGATTTCATTGATGCCGGACTCCATGCAATGGTGGCCGGCAGGCCTTCGAGGAACCTGGACCTCTGGATGTGCGGCGCTGACTATGTGCGGGAGTGCGCAAGGAGGCACTGCGTGGGGGCTCACATGGCGGTGGTCGAGGGCGTAATGGGCTTTTTTGACGGCGGGGAAAGGAGCACCGCCGCCCTGGCCGCGGCTTTGGGCGCAAGGGCAAACGTTGTCCTGGTGATAGATGCAAGCGGCATGGGCGAGAGCGCCGGGGCTATTGTCAGGGGGTTTTATGGTGAAGGCGGAATACGGGGCGTAATATTCAACCGTGTGGCCTCGCGGGCGCATTATGAAAAGCTGAGGTCCGCATGCGGGGGGGTGGAGGTCCTTGGGTATCTGCCAAGGAGCATTGATTATTCGATATCCTCCCGGCACCTTGGGCTGACCGTGGCCGAGGAAAGGCCTGTGAGCGATAGCGCCCTCCTGGCGCTTACCGATGCCGTAACAAGGCACATCGACGTAGACAGGGTGCGCACGCTGGCCGAAACGGACGGCAATGGGGTGGGCGGCTACTCTAAAGATAATGCGTCGCGAACGGAATCTCCGGAGCAGCCCGTAAATATAGCGGTCGCCAGGGACAGGGCCTTCTGCTTCTATTATGAGGACAATCTGGACATGCTGAAGGAGGCGGGAGCGCGCATCATACCCTTCAGCCCCATTTCTGACGGCGGGCTTCCAGAGGACGCCGATGCGGTCTATCTCGGCGGCGGTTATCCGGAGCTCTATGCCGGAGAGCTGTCTGAAAACAAGCCGATGACCTCCGCCATAAGGGATTGGGCCGAGGCCGGAGGGCCGGTGTTTGCCGAATGCGGAGGGTTCATGTACCTTGGCGAGGGGATCCTGCACGAGGGGAACTTTTTTCCGCTTTGCGGGGTGCTCCCCGTGACCACGGGCATCGTAAAGGGCAGGCCCTCCCTGGGGTACAGGGAGGCGGTCCTTTCCGGGGACTGCATGCTCGGGGCAAAAAACGAGAGGCTCCGCGGGCACGAGTTCCATTACAGCCGGGTGCTGGAGGTGGCGGACCGGAGCAAGCCGGATGTGCGTTTTAATGTGATGGGCGAGGATGGGCCGAAGGCAGGAACGGAAAATAAGGATGAAACGGAAATTAAAAAAATATCATCGGCCGCGTACAAGCGCACACTTGCGGGCTATGTGCATTTTCATTTCGGCTCCAGCCCGGGGGCGGCTGAAAATATGGTCCGTTCCATAAGGGACAGTAAAAAGAAAAAAAACGGAAAGGGGTAGTTTTTTATTCCATGGAAGTCATTATCCTGGTGGGCCACGGCAGCCCAAAAAAAGACGCGAACCGGATGGACGTTGTGGGCAGGATGCTGCATGGCATGTTGCATCCTGGCTGCTCGGAAAGCAATTGTGTAAAGGTGTGTTACCTCCAGTTCGCGCAGCCGGACCTGATGGCGGCCATCAGCGGGGCCGCGGCTGACCGCCCCGAAAGGATAATCGTACACCCTTATTTTCTGAACGCAGGGGCACACGTGACAAAGGACATCCCCGGCATGATAGAGGAGGCCCGCTCCCTCTATCCAGGCATCGAGTTTATATATACTGAGCCTCTCGGCGTGGCCCATGAGATCGTGCGGGTGGCCAAAGAACGGATAGATGCAGCAAAAGGGGAGATAAAGCCCCGCGAGATAGAGAAAAGGAGCTTTGAGACGATAGCGCGGGAGGCGGGCGCGATCGGGGAGGGAATTTTGTCCGGCGAAGCGGGCCCTGTCCTGCAAAGGGTGGTGCACGCTACCGGAGATTTCGAGTTCATGAGCACCCTTGTTTTCCATCCGGAGGCCATAAAAGCGGGAATCGAGGCAATAAGGGGCGGCATGGACATAATAACCGATGTGGAGATGGTGAAGGCCGGCATCAACAAAAAAGCGCTTGGGTCTTTCGGGGGAGAGGCCCTTTGCGGCATAAACGATGTGGAGGGAGACGACCCTGCAAGGACAAAGACGGAGAGGGGTTTTTGCGAGTTGGCGGCCCGGACAAAAAATGCGGGCATTTACGTTATCGGCAACGCTCCGACCGCCCTCTTTGCCTGCGTCAGGCTTATAAACGAAGGGGCGTTGAAACCAGGGCTCGTCATAGGAGTGCCCGTCGGGTTTGTCCGTGCGGTGGAGGCGAAGGCGCTTCTGGCCTCCCAGGAGGGAAAGTTCCCTTTCATCACGAACGCGGGCAGGAAGGGTGGAAGCACGGTGGCCGCGGCCATCGTGAACGCGCTTTTGCTTATGGCAGGTAAAAAGTAAAAATGAGGCAAGCCAACTTTTTTGCGGGGCGTAACTGAAAGAAGCTTTTCGGGAAAGACAAAAAATAAGACGGAAAGCACGGGGATTTAATGAAAGAGATAAAACTCTCCGCATACAGCCGGTTGGCGCCTGGCGGCAGTTATCTGCACCGCCTGGACCGGCGCATCAAGACGGTTGTCCTCTTTGCCTTTAAATGGAAAAGCCCGTGGATATGATCGCGCTTGAGGCGGTGGACTTTGAATATCCGGACGGTACCCGGGCGCTCTCCGGTGTGGACCTCTTTGTGAAGGCCGGTGAAAGGGTGGCGGTGCTCGGGGCTAACGGCGCGGGCAAGTCCACGCTTTTTCAGCTCTTTAACGGCCTCCTGGAGCCTGCCAGGGGGAAAGTATCGGTCAAGGGCGTACCGGTGGAGAAAAATAAAAAGCACCTGAGAGAGGTGAGGCGCACGATCGGCATGGTCTTTCAGGACCCTGACGACCAGCTTTTTTCGGGC
>JAJYJB010000085.1 GCA_021789735.1 Nitrospirota bacterium | reverse complement strand
ATGCAACAGGATATTAAAAGCAAGGCCAACCGTATCACTTTTTTACAGGTTATTTTACTTTCCCCATCCATCAGAAATTTTAATTTAATGCGGATATCGGATCAGCGTAAACCGGCACGCCTTAAAATTATTCTTTTCACCTGGATTATTCACAGCAGTCCCCTCGGAAATTGCAGGATTACGCTATGCGGCCGTCAGGCCTTTGCGATAAGCGCCTTGAGGAAGCCGGCCACGGCGCCCAGGCCCTGCTGCTGCCCCTGGGGGCCAAGCTTGCCAATCAGGTTCTGCACGGAGGGGTGAAGGAAACCAAGCAGCGCGTTTGGATAGACGCCTATCCAGAAGACCAGCAGCGCCATAGGGGCGATGGCGAGAAACTCCCTTGCGCTTATGTCCGGAAGCCCCTTTAGTTTATTGTTTGTTTCAGTGAAAAATACCCTCTGATACAGCCAGAGCATGTATGCCGCGCCTATTATTATCCCGGTTGCGGCAAGCGCGCCGGCCAGCCTGCTTGCGGTAAACCCGCCAAGTATTATCAGGAATTCACCGATGAAGCCGTTCGTGCCCGGCAGCCCTATCGCGGCCAGCGTGAAGAGCATGAAAAACCCGGCATAGACGGGAAGCACGCTTGCAGCCCCGCCGTAATCGGATATCTGGCGCGAATGCGTGCGGTCATAGATGATGCCTATGCAGAGGAAGAGCGCGCCGGTCACTATGCCGTGGTTAAGCATCTGGAGAATGCCGCCTTCCACCCCCTGTATGTTAAGGGCGAAGATGCCCAGGGTCACAAACCCCATATGGCTTACCGAGCTGTAGGCGATAAGCCGCTTCAGGTCCGTCTGGGCCAGGCATACGATGGCGCCGTAAATTATCGCGATGACGGACAGGACCATCATCGGTGTGGCCATGGCCCTTGCGGCGTCCGGGAACATCGGTATGGAGAACCTTAAAAAGCCGTAAGCGCCCATCTTTATGAGCACAGCGGCAAGTATCACGCTGCCCGCGGTGGGCGCCTCCGTGTGCGCGTCGGGAAGCCAGGTGTGAAAGGGGAACATCGGCACCTTCACGGCGAAGGCCGCGAAAAAGGCCCAGAAAAGCCACATCTGCACGGACAGCGGATATTTCAGGCTCTGAAGGTGGAGGATGTTGAAGTCCCCTCCGGAGTAGTTGTACAGGTAGATTATCCCCACCAGCATGAGGACGCTGCCCGCCAGTGTGTACAGGAAAAACTTTATGGCGGCGTACAGCCTGTTTGGGCCGCCCCAGACCCCTATGAGCAGGTACATGGGTATGAGCATGGCTTCCCAGAAGATGTAGAAGAGGAAGAAATCCAGCGAGCAGAAGACCCCTATCATGGCCCCCTCGATAAGAAGGATGGCCATGAAGAACTCTTTCACCCTCGTCTTTACGGAGTTCCACGATATGAGCACGCAGAGCACCGTGATGAGGGTCGAAAGGAGCACGAACAGGGCGCTTATCCCGTCTACGCCTACCAGGTAATCTGTATGGAAGGCCGGTATCCAGGTCCGCCATTCCACAAACTGCATCTTGGCGGTGGTCCTGTCGAAATTGAAGAATATGGGCAGGGAGGCCGCAAAGACGGCCAGGCTGACGAGGAGCGCCCATGCCTTTATGAGCCCTTCATGCTTCCTGCCAATAAGCCCAAGCAGCAGGGCCCCCGCGATGGGCAGGAAGATGATGGTGCTGAGCACCGGATATCCAAGGGAGTTCATTATCATCTTGCACCGGCTTTTTCGTTTTTTATTTTAATTCTTCCCGGGAGGGCGGCGGCCATTTTGTTCTTGACCCACCCATGCCGCCCCCACGCAAAACCGCGAAAAGCCTTTATTTTATTGCCAGCAATAAAAGTTTTCAAAATCTCTCTCCTATAAGCGCAGAAGGAGCGCCGCCGCGATGAAGATGAAGACCCCAAGCGCCATGATGTCCGCATAGTGCTGCGCGATACCGGACTGGACCTTCCTCAGCTGCTGCCCGAATGAGCCTATGGCCCCGGGCACTCCGTTTACGATGCCCTCTATCCACTTGCCGTCGGTCACCTCTACGATGACGTTCTTGGCCACCCAGAGCGTGGGCTTTACGATCACGTGGTCGTAAAACTCATCTATGTAATACTTGTTGAAAGAGAGCTTGTATGCGCGCCTGAATGTGCGGGCCACAGCCTCCGGCGCCCCGGGTTTCCAGAGGTACATATAGGCCGCAAGCAGTATCCCGAGGACGGCAATGGCCGCCGATACGCCCATCAGGGCAAGCTCCGTGCCCGGCGCGGCGGCTGCCTGCCCGGCGGATGCAGGGCCCGCGATCGCTTTGTCAAGGAACGGCCCGATCCTGTCTATTTGACCAAGGCCAAGGGACCCGCTTATTACGGGAGGGATGCCGACCCAGCCCGCGCCCACCGCCCCGGCGGCAAGTACCAGCAGCGGCAGCCCCATGGACATCGGAGATTCGTGCAGATGGTGCTCCTGCTCCTTCGTGCCACGGAACTTCCCGTGGAACGCCATAAACAGGAGCCTGAACGAATAGAAGGCGGTAAGCAGCGCCGTGAGGGCGCCCACCGCCCAGAGCACCTTTCCCAATGGCCCGGCAAAGTACGCCTTGGCCAGTATCTCGTCCTTGCTGAAAAAGCCCGCAAACCCCGGAATGCCCGAGATGCTGAGGGAGGCAAGCAGGAAAGTCCAGTAGGTCACGGGCATGTATTTTTTGAGCCCGCCCATCTTTCTTAAATCCAGTTCCCCGGACATCGCGTGCATCACCGAGCCCGCGCCCAGGAAGAGAAGGGCCTTGAAAAACGCGTGCGTGAAGAGGTGGAAGACCCCCGCCCCGTATGCCCCCACGCCGCAGGCCAGGAACATGTAGCCAAGCTGGCTTATGGTGGAGTACGCGATGACGCGCTTTATATCGTTTTGAGTGAGCGCGATGGTCGCGGCGAAAAGGGCCGTGAACGCTCCCGTTACGGCCACAACGTCCATGGCGGCCGGGGAGAGATTGAATATGGGGCTGCACCTGGACACCATGAAAACGCCCGCTGTCACCATCGTGGCCGCATGGATGAGGGCGGAGACCGGCGTGGGGCCTTCCATGGCGTCAGGAAGCCAGACATGCAAGGGGAACTGTGCGGATTTGCCCATGGCGCCGCAGAAAAGAAGAAGCGCTATCACCGCCGGCAGGGGGACGCTTGTGCCAAACAGGCTTACCGTCTGGCCCACAAGGCTGTGGGCGGCCTGGAACACCTGGGCGTACTGGAGGCTCCCCGTGGAAAGAAAGATAAGCATGATGCCAAGCCCAAACCCGAAATCCCCGAACCTGTTGACGATGAACGCCTTCTTCCCGGCGTCCGCAGCGGATTTCTTCTCATACCAGAAGCCTATGAGGAAATAGGAGCAGAGGCCCACCGCCTCCCAGCCGAAGTAGAGCTGGAGGAAGTTGTTCGACATGACGAGCATGAGCATCGAAAAGACGAACAGGGAAAGGTAGGCAAAGAACCTGTAAAATCCCTTGTCTCCCCTCATGTAGCCCACGGAATAGATGTTCACGAGAAGCCCGACGGTGGTCACCACCACCAGCATCACCGCCGTCAGCTGGTCCACCAGGAAGCCCACCTGGACACTGAACGCTCCGGAGACCACCCAGTTGTAAAGGGCCCCCTGGAAAACACCGCCCCGGTACACGTCGTACGCCGCCGCCATGGCCAGCGCCCAGGAGGCCGCCAGTGCGGGTATGGAGACCAGGTGCGCCTTGTCCTTTATAAGGCCCTTGCCCAGCGTGATGTTGATGATGAAGGCAAGAAGCGGGAGCGCCGGGATAAGGAGGAGGCAGTTCATGGACATCATCCCTTCATCTCCTTTACCTCTTCCACCTGGGCGGTCGCCCTGTTTCTGAAGAGCGCGATCAGTATGGCCAGCCCTATGGCCGCCTCCGAGGCCGCCACGGCGACCACGAAAAGGGCCAGCACCTCTCCCCTCATCCCGTTCAGGAAATGAGCGAACGACACGAGAGACAGGTTCACGGCATTGAGCATCACCTCGATGGAAAGGAACATCATTATGATGCTCCTCCTCGTGAGGAACCCGAACACCCCTGTCATGAAGAGGGCCACGCTAAGCCATATGTACCACTGGAGAGGGACCATTTTGTTTTTTGTTTACCTCACCTCAGTTTTTTCTTGGCAAGCACGATAGCCCCTACCACCGCCACAAGCAACACCAGGGAGGCGACCTCGAAGGGGAAGACGTATTGCGTGTAGAGCAGCGTGCCGGCCAGTTTTGTGTTCGTCTGCGCCGCGATGACCGCCGGGGTGTACGTCCCCTGCTTTCCGGGGACGACGTTTCCGGTGATAAGGATGACCAGAAGGAAGAGGCCCGTCGCTATGGCTATCCCGAACGGCCACCCGACGCTGAAGCGCTCCGCCTCCATCTCCTCCTTGATGTTCAGGACCATGATGACGAAAAGGAACAGGACCAGGATGGCCCCTGCATATACTATTATCTGCACCGCGGCGAGGAACTCGGCCCCGAGCCCCAGGTACATCACCGCCAGGTGGAAGAACATGACTATCATGTACAGCACCGCGTGGACCGGGTTTTTTCTGGTGAGCGCCAGCCCTGAGAGCACAAGTATGGCCGTCCCCAGATATGCAAACAGATATGGGTTCATTTGCCCCCGTTCCCCTTTTCTTTTTTCTCCGATTTCCGTCCTTTAAAGACCGCCTGGCCGGGATAGGCCCTGAAGCTGTCCTCCTTGGGGGTCCAGAACCTCTTGAAATATTCCCGCCCCTTTTCACCGGCCATGAGCCTGTCCCAGTTGCCCAGGAGCTTTTCCTTCGTCATGTAAAGGGCGTCCCTGGAGTAGTCCGAATATTCGTAATTTTCCGTGAGGACAACCGCGCCGACCGGGCAGGCCTCCACGCACAGTCCGCAGTAGACGCACCTGAGGAGCTCTATGTCGTAGCGGTCGATGACCTTCTTCCTGGTCTCCGGGTCCTCTTTCGTGTAGATGTAGATGCACTTTGACGGGCATACGGCGCCGCACAGTCCGCAGGCTATGCACTTTTCCTTTCCCGTGGCCTCGTCCCGCACGAAGGCGTGCTGCCCCCTGTAGCCCGGAAACGGCTGCCTCTTTTCCTCGGGATACTGCCTGGTCACCGCCGGGGAGAAGAAGGACCTCAGGGTGAGCGCCATGCCCTTTATTATCTCCGCCAGGAAAATGGTGTCTAATATCTTTTTAAGTCTTTTGCTTTTGCTTTTGTTTTTGTCTAAGCTCTTTTTTCCGTCTGTCATCCTTCGTGCGTCATCCTTTAATGGAGCAGCATTTTTACAAGCCCCGTGCCGATTATGTTCAGAAGGGCAAGGGGTATCAGGAGTTTCCAGCCCAGCGTCATCAACTGGTCGTACCTGTAGCGGGGCAGGGTGGCCCTTATCCAGTAAAAGAGGAATATGAACAGGTAGAGTTTTATGAAAAGCCAGGCAAAGGGCACATAAGGTATCGCGAACGGCCCGTTCCAGCCCCCAAGGAAGCAGGTTATGCCCACCAGGGACATCACTATCATGCCGATGTACTCCGCGACGTAAAAGAGGGCAAAGCGCATCCCGCTGTACTCGGTGAAATAGCCCGCCACAAGCTCGCTTTCCGCCTCGGGCAGGTCAAAGGGCGTGCGGTTGGTCTCCGCGAAGGCCGCCACCATGAAGACGAAGAAGCCCAGCGCCTGGGGCCAGAAAAAACCGCCGGGGAACCTTTGCTGGGCCTTGACGATCTCCGAGAGGTTCAGCGAGCCCGCCATCATCATCACCCCCACAAGGGAAAGGCCCATGGCTATCTCGTAGCTTATCACCTGGGCCGAGGAGCGCAGCCCGCCAAGGAACGAATACTTGGAATTGGAGGCCCATCCGGCAAGCACCACGCCGTATGCGTTAAGCGAGGACATGGCCAGTATGAAGAGGAGCCCGATGTTTATGTTTGCCACCACGAAGCCGCTGAAGAAAGGTATGACGGAGATGGCCGTCATGCCCGCGAATATGGATATGGCCGGGGCTATGAAGAATATGGGCTTGTCGGCGTTGGCCGGTATGATGTCTTCCTTGAAAAAAAGCTTTATGAAATCCGCTATGGGCTGAAGCAGCCCGTGGGGGCCCACCCTCATCGGGCCAAGCCTTACCTGCATGTGCCCTATGCTCTTCCTCTCGAAGTAGGTGGCATAGGTGACGTGGAGCATGAGGACGCCCACCACGATGAGCGCCTTTACCAGGATGACGAGCACCTGAACGAGAGGGCTGAATATCTGCGGCCTGAAGAAAAAGTTGTATAAGAGATCCATTTTTACAAGACCATCTCCGTGTCGGTCATAAAGGCTTCCCCTATTTTAAAGCAAAAGTTCATAAAGGGGTTATTTCAAGACCTTCAGCCCTGGGCACAGGGGTTTTCGATTCCGGCTCAAGCCCGTAGCCGAAAAGCCCAAGCGCCCCCGCGTCCCCGAAATTGTTGCCCGCAAAGACCACGCCCTCGGGCAGCCCCTTTTCCAGTCTCGCCTTGAGGGTCATCTCGCCCCCGGCCGTCGAGATCTTTACGCTGCCGCCCTCGCGGATGCCCAGCCCCGCTGCCGTCCCGGGGGCCATCTTCGCCTCCGGTCCGCCCATTATGTCCAGCAGCGCGCCCGAGTGCCTGCTGAGCGAGCCGGAGTGGAAAAGCGGCTTTTCTATGACAAGCGCGGGCGCCGTCCGCCCGTCCGCCCGCCCTGCCGCCTTCATCGCGGGGAGCGGCTGCATGTTTTTTTCGCCGCCCATGCGAAGCGGCTTGCCCCTGTATGGCCACATCATGCCCTCTTCCTCCAGGTCCTCGTACCTGAGCCCGGCGTGAAGCGGCGAAACCCTGGCAATCTCATCTATTATATCCGAAGCGGAGGAGTAAGGCATGCCGGTGAGCCCCGCAAGTTTCGCTATCGCGGCCAGTATCCTCCAGTCTTCCATCCCGGCCTCGTGATCTTTGCCCGTCGCCTTGGCCAGTTTCTGTATCCGCTTTTCAAGGTTCGTGTAGGTGCCCTCCTTCTCGGACCACGCCTTTGAGGGCAGCACGACATCCGCCAGGGAGGCCGTCTCGGTCATGAATATGTCCTGCACGACAATAAAATCCAGCTTTTTGTTTTTCTTTTCAAGCGCCTCTTTTATCATTTTCCTTCCGGGGAGGTTGAAGGCCGGGTTTTCGCCCATTATGTACATGGCCCGGATCGGGCCTCCGGCCTGCTCGAACATCTCCATGAGGGTAAGCCCCGGCTCGGGGTCAAGCTTCACGCCCCATTCGCGCTCGCACCTTTCCCTGAAGGTCTGGAGCGCGATGGGCCTGCCCCCAGGCAGCATGTCCGGAGCGCAGCCCATGTCTATAAGGCCCTGCTCGTTGGGGTGCTCCGAGACAAGGAAAAATCTGGAGTTAAGGACATAGCCGATTGCGGCAAGCAGCATGAAGTTCCGCCTTGCGTCCATGCTGGCCGCAAGCTCGCGGCCTGCTATTATGCTTGAAGTGGACACGTCCCTGAGGGCTTCCGCGGCCTGGGTCAGCACGGCGGCGGGCACCCCGGCCAGTTCCTCGACTTTTTCCGGCGACGGAAGATCGGAAGAAAACCCCTTTATGGCGGACTCAAGCTCCGGGTTTTCCCCCGGGAGGGTCTCTTTCAGCCTTAAAAGCTCCCCTAAAAGACCGGCCAGCGCGATGCCTTCCGCGCCAAAGAAAGCGGGAAGGTGGTGCGTCATGTGCCGCCTCAGCCCCGGGGCATGGCCAATGGCGACCACCTTTTTGCCGGCCCTTGCCGCCGCCCGGACCTGAAGGCCCATGACGGGGTTTGTCCGCGTGGGGTCGCACGCGACCGTAAGCACGGCGTCCGAGTGTGGTATGCCTGATATGACGTTTGCGGCCGCGCCCTGCCCGAATATCTCTTCAAGCAGGTTCTGGGCCGGCAGGAGCCCGAGCCTGGCCGCGGAATCTATGTTGTTGGAGCCCAGGCCAGCCCGCATGAATTTTTGAAAGACATAGTTTTCTTCATTGGTGCACCTGCCGCCTGCAATGCCCGCTATCGCCCTTCCGCCGTGCAGGGCCTTGACCTCAAGCAGCCTGCGGGCGGCAAGGGCCAGCGCCTCGTCCCAGCTTGCGGGCACCAGATTCCCGTCTTTCCTTACCAGAGGGGTTTTCAGCCTCTCGGGGCTTCCGGCATAACCGTAGCCAAACATGCCGCGGCCGCAGAGGAGCCCGTTATTCACTCCCCTGCCAAAGACAGGGGAAACCTTCTGTATAGCGTCCTCCCTTACCTCAAGGAGCACCGTGCAGCCCACCCCGCAGAACGAGCATATGGTCTTTACTTTCTTGTCCATCTGCCAGGGCCGGTATGTGTACCTGTGAAGCCTGGACATTATCGCCCCCACGGGGCAGACGTTTAGGCAGTTGCCGCAGTATTCGCAGTTGTATCTGCCGCCCGAAAAGGGCTCCACGTGCGAGCGGGCCCCGCGGTCCACCACCCCGATGGCAAAGGCCCCCTGCACGCCCTCGCACATGCGCACGCAGCGGGTGCACATGATGCACCGCTCCATGTTCCTGACTATGACCGGGTCGTCCACGTTTTCGGGGAATGTCCTTTTCCCCTCCTCGAACCTGCCAGCGACCGCCCCGTATTTTACCGTCAGGTCCTGAAGCGAGCACTCCCCGGCCTTGTCGCAGGTGGGGCACTCAAGAGGGTGGTTGATGAGAAGGAACTCAAGCATGGCCTTCCTTGCCGCCACCACCCGCGGGGTTTCGGTGTACACGACCATGCCGTCCGCCGCCCTTACGGTGCATGACGTCTGGAGCCTGGGCATCTTTTCTATCTCCACCAGGCACATCCGGCATCCGCCCCAGAGCTCCAGGGCCGGATGGTGGCACAGGGACGGGATGTCTATGCCGTTCTTTCGGGCCGCTTCGAGTATTGTGACAGGCCCGTCCAGCTCTATCTTTTTGTTGTTTATGGTGATCGATATCATGGCTGTGCCGGGCCCTGCTCCGTGGGATATTTGCAGCCGCTGCTGATATGCTCCGCGAACAGAT
>JAJYJB010000011.1 GCA_021789735.1 Nitrospirota bacterium | reverse complement strand
TCCTGCGGGCCAGGGTGAAAAGGCCTTCCTGCAGCTCTATAAGCCATATGCTGGCATGCCCGTATTTCCTTGCAAGCAGAAGGCCTATTACGCCGGAGCCTGCCCCCAGGTCAGCCACTCTCGCAGGCCTTTGCGCACTCAGCCTTACAAAATCGAAAAGCAGCAGGGCGTCAAGTGAAAACCTGTAGCCGCGCTCCCGCTGATACAGTTTTATGTCCCGTATGGAATCCAGTTTCAAAGACATGGCCTATGAATTTAGGATAAAGGAAAACGCGGACCGATTGAAAGCCGCCCCGCACATCTTTGACAACACCCATGCCATCTGATAGTTTTTCATCTGTAGCCCGCTGGAACGCGGTTCGTTTTTTTCTTTTTCTTGCTTGGAAAAATAAAAGTACCCATCGAAAAAACAGAGGAGGCGCCTCATGCTGAAGGAGTTCAAGGAATTCGCGTTGAAGGGCAGCGTTGTGGACATGGCCGTGGGCATAATCATCGGCGCGGCCTTCGGTTCCATGGTAAAGTCCATGGTCTCCGATGTCATAATGCCCCCCATAGGCCTTTTGGTGGGGAAAGTGGATTTTTCGGACCTTTTCATTACCCTTAAAACCGGTGTGGTCCCGGGCCCGTATGCCAATGTGGCTGCGGCGTCAAAGGCCGGTGCCGTCACGATAAGGTACGGCGTCTTCATTGACCAGGTAGTGTCCTTTCTCCTCGTCTCCTTCTCCGTGTTCCTTCTTGTAAAGGGCATCAACAGCTTAAGGAGAAAGGAGGAAGAAAAACCGGCCCCGCAAACGAAGCAGTGCCCGTATTGCCTCTCCGTCATTGCCGCCGGGGCTTTGCGGTGCCCGCAGTGCACCTCAGAGCTCAGGGAAAAAGGATAGCCCGCCAGTCCCGGGACCATAAAATAGAGTCCCGGTTATTAAAAAAAACATTCGCTCCCTTGAATTAGAGGGAAAGAAAATATAATCTATTTAACATGCTTTCCCGGGTCAGGAGCGCGAGCCTCTACGGGATAGAAGCGCATCCGATCGATGTCGAGGTGGACATCGCCAGCCGCGGTCTTCCCCATTTTTACATAGTGGGCCTTCCGGACATATCGGTCAGGGAAAGCAGGGACAGGGTAAGGGCGGCCCTCAAGAACACCGGCTTCAGCTTCCCCCTTAGACCGGTCACCATAAACCTGGCCCCGGCGGACCTGAAAAAAGAAGGTTCCTCTTTCGACCTGCCCATAGCCATAGGCCTTGCCGCCTCAGAGGGCCTCATTGAGGAGGCCGCGCTTGCGGACTATCTGGTGCTTGGCGAGTTGTCCCTTGACGGCAAGATAAAGCCAGTCAAGGGAGCCCTGTCGGTGGCAATGCTTGCAAGAAAAACAAGCTCAAAGCTCATCCTGCCCGTGGAGAACTGCCAGGAGGCGGCGGTCGTTTCGGGGACAATGGTGCTTGGGGCCTCCAGCCTGCCCGAGGTCATTGAGTTTCTAAGGGGCACCGGAGAGCTCAAGTCGTTCAAGCCGGACGGCGGACCCTCCCTTGCGCAGCCTGGCCGCTTCGAAGAGGATTTTTCGGAGGTAAAGGGGCAGGAGCATGCCAAAAGGGCGCTGGAGGTGGCAGCCTCGGGCGGGCACAACGCCCTCATGATAGGGCCTCCCGGCGCAGGGAAAACCATGCTTTCAAAGAGGCTGCCGGGCATACTGCCTTCCATAACGTTCGAGGAGGCGCTTGAGACGACAAGGATCCACAGCGTGGCCGGGCTGTTGAAGGACGGAATGGCCCTGCTTGACACGCGCCCCTTCCGCACCCCCCATCACACGATATCGGACGTGGCCCTGATAGGCGGCGGCCAGTTCCCGCACCCGGGAGAGGCGAGCCTGGCCCACAACGGGGTATTGTTCCTGGACGAACTGCCTGAGTTCAAAAGGAGCGTGCTTGAGGTGCTGAGGCAGCCGCTTGAAAACGGCGAGGTCACCGTTTCCAGGGCGCAGGCCTCCATTACCTTCCCGGCCCGTTTCATGCTGGTGTCCGCGATGAACCCGTGCCCATGCGGTTACCTTGGGGACGACAGGCACCAATGCACTTGCACCCAGAGCGCGGTGATGCGCTACCGGGCCAGGGTTTCGGGGCCGCTCCTGGACCGGATCGATATCCACATAGAGGTGCCGGCGGTCCCTTACAAGGATCTCAGCTCGGACAGCCCTGGCGAGGGCACGGCGGCCATAAGGGAGCGCGTCATGGCGGCCAGGCAAAGGCAGCTGGACAGGTTTCGGGGGGAAAACATTTACGCCAACGGCCAGATGAAGACAAGACACATAAAGAAATTCTGCCGCCTGAACACGAGCGCGCAGAGCCTGATGGAGACCGCCATCCAAAAGCTCGCCCTCTCCGCCAGGGCCTATACGAGGGTGCTCAAGCTGTCCCGCACCATAGCGGACATGGACGGGCAGGAGGACATCGGCCCTGCGCACCTCTCGGAGGCCATCCAGTACAGGAGCCTGGACAGGGTCCTGTAAGGGGCAAAAAGGGGATTTTTTTATTTTCCCTTTTTCAGGCGCACTCGCTTTTCAGGTTGTCCAGTTCGTCAAGCATATGCCCGGATGTGCTCCTGAGCTCGGCCAAAAAGTGCTCGGCCTTTTCCCTGTTGCCCATCTGGGCATATCCCACCGCTTCTTTTGACAGCCTGTGGATCTTTTCATGCGGGTCCTCTATGCGCCCGTAGCTGGACATTCCGCTGCAAAGGTCGCGTCCCTCCTTGTAATACCATTTGCCGAACCTGCAGGAATGGTGGTCCGGCAACTGGGAGGGGCTCAAGGAGCTCTCCCCGGAAACGCATGCGGCTATTTTTTCCACGAACTTCCTGTGGTCGTTTTTTGCGATCTCTATCATGACGACAGCCCCGCCCTTCGTCTTTATGCCTGAGGCCGCCACGCGCAGCTCTTCCGATATTTTTGAGAGCGCCAGCACCTCGCCCAGCACCTCCTCTGACGCGGCCTCAATATCATGGGAAATGGCAGCCGTTTCCTCTATATGCCGCGACACCTCCGTTGTCGTCGCGGACTGCTCGTCGATGGCGGTCGATATGTGCGCCATCTGGCCGTTCACCTTCTGGGCCGCGCTCACTATGCTCTCAAGCGCCTGGCCGACGCTCTTTATGTACTGAGTGGCCCTGGAAACCTCCTCGGTTGCCCCTTTCATGGAATTTACCGTCTCTGCCGATTCCTGCTGGACCGAGCCTATCTTCCCGGATATCTCAGAGGTGGCCCTTATGGTCTTTTCCGCCAGTTTCCGGACCTCATCGGCCACAACGGCAAAACCCCTGCCCTGCTCTCCCGCCCTGGCGGCCTCTATCGCGGCGTTCAGCGCCAGGAGATTGGTCTGGTCCGCTATGTCCTTTATAACGGTAACTATGCCGCCGATCTCCTCCACGCTCAGATTCAGCTTCTCCACCACCCCGGCCAGCCGCACCGTCGATTCCGAGACGTTGTTTACCGTTTCCACCGCGCCGCTTGCCACTTCCCTTCCGCCCACCGCCAGCTCCTTGGCCTCCGCCGATGCGCCCGCGGCCCCTGCAATGTCCTTTGCGATCGTGGATATGGTCTGGTTCATCTCTTCCGCCGCCGTTGCGATATGAACGGCCTGCTCGGACTGGGTCTTGGCGCCTCCGGCGGTCTTTTCGGTCTTCTCCCTGAGTGTGTCTATCACGGGTAGCAGCTTGCTGGTGGAGGTCATTATATTGCTTACCATGTCTTTAAAAAATTGTATGATATGCTCCACGTTCAGGGCCAGCCTGGCGACCTCATCGCTCCCACCTTCAGTAAAGGCAATGCCCGAGTGCTCATTGGTAATGGCCTTTACAGTGTTTATCAGCGCGACGAGAGGCTTAAGGGTGGAGTTCACCACCAGAAGCACGATCAATACCACACAGACGATGCCCGCCAGGCCCAGGAGCGCATAGAGGCGCTGAAGGCCGCTTATCCTGGAGAAAGGCCCGGCAAGCGGTATTCTTATGCTTACCGCCCCAAGCACATCCCCTTCGCTGTCCTTATGGCAGGAAAGACAGTTTCCACCAAAATCCTGTCCCGCCAGCACGGGATAGACCCCTCTGAGGTAATTTCCTTTCACCTGGACGCTTGGCTTGCCGCTGTCCAGGACTTCCTGCTCCGTTTTGTCGGGCACCGTGGGGCCTTGCCCGTACTGGCTTGCGACGCCGCTGCCGCGCACCACCCGGAGGTCCATTATGTTTTTCATGTTTCCAATGAACCTGGCCTCCTGCGCGTTGAAATCGGCCGACCCCATCATCTCCGCCAGCGCGTCGATAACCGTGACCCGGTAGCCCTGAAGAGTGGAGTGCTCCTCCTGTTGTAAAATTATGTCCTTCGTCTCGTATCCGGTTACAAAAATAGTTACAAGAACTCCCAGCGCGACGAAAATGATTATAGGGATGGCCGTCTTCCACTTGAGTGAAAAATCCTTCAGATCAAGCATTTACTTTTACTTCCCCCGTTTTTTATTAATTTTTTTATTTTTTTAAATTCGTAAAAAGAGATATTAACTACTTATCGGTAAGCGGAAAGAAAAACTTTAAGAGACCAAAGATGCAAAAACTTCAGGCATGCCCGCTGCCCGCACGCCCCTTGAATAATGGTTGCCTGCCCCCTCTCTTGAATAATCAAAGCCGAACAAATATACTAAAAACACCTCAATATGTTTATTGAAAGGAGATTTTCATCTTATGAAGGTGATCCTCAAGGATGACGTCAAAAACCTTGGGAGAATGGGAGATACCGTCAACGTGAAGACGGGTTATGCCAGGAACTTCCTTTTTCCCAAAAATCTTGCCGCCGAGGCAAGCGAAAAGAATGTAAAGCAGTTGGAGGCGCTAAAAAAACATCTGGCCATGAAGGCCATCAAGATAAGGGAAGACGCCCTTGCCGTAGCCGGGCGCCTGAACGCTATGACCCTTAACTTCAAGGCCAAGGCTGGCGAGGAAGGCAAGCTTTTTGGCTCCGTTACGGCAATGGACCTGGAAGAGGCCATAAAGGCCCAGGGTGTGGAGGTGGACAGAAAGAGGATCGTCCTCGAAGAGCCCATAAAAAGGCTTGGCACCTACAGCATCCAGATAAAGCTCTACCAGGACGTAAATGCTCTCGTCACGGTCAACGTGGAGCCGGAGCAGGACTAAAAGGGTAATTTCAAAGACTTTTCTTTGGTAATTTGGGAGGGGGCCGCAGTAATTTTCCATGAGACCTGAAGCAAAAAATATCGAAAAACTCCCTCCCCAAAGCATAGAGGCCGAGCAGGCCGTGCTGGGCTCGATCCTCATCGAGGGCGACTCCATCCTCAAAGCGGCTGACGCGCTTTCGGAGGAAGACTTTTACAGGGCCGCCCACCGCATTATATACAAATCCATGCTCTCGCTCTTCGAAAAGAGCGAGTCCATAGACATAGTCACCGTCTCCGAGGAGCTTAAAAAGAACGGCGGGGTCGAGGAGGCGGGGGGAGCGGAATATCTTTCCACGCTGGCCAACCAGACGCCTACTGCCGCCAACATCCTCTATTACGTAAAGATAGTCAAGGACAAATCTCTCCAGAGGTCTCTCCTCAGGGCAGCGACCGAGGTGGCCGAAAAGATATACCAGGGCGAGCTTGAGGCGGACGACATGATGGACCTGGCGGAAAAAAAGGTCTTCGAGGTCTCAGACAAGCGGATACGCACCAACTTCTCGCCACTCAAGGATGCCATAAAGGACGCCTTCAAGGTGATAGAGGGGCTTTACGAGAGAAAGGAGGCGGTCACCGGCGTGCCCTCCGGTTTCAAGGACCTGGACGAGTACACCGCCGGTTTCCATCCGGGGGACCTCGTGATAGTCGGGGGCCGTCCCTCGGCCGGAAAGACGGCCTTTGGCCTGAACATTGCCCAGCACGTGGGGGTGCAGCAAAAAGAGCCGGTCGCCATATTCAGCCTTGAGATGTCCCTAAATCAGATCACAATGAGGATGCTGTGCGCCGAGGCCATGGTGGATGCCAGCTCCGTGCGCAGGGGATACGTGAAGAACAATTTCCCCAAACTGGCCGCCGCAGCCGGGAAACTCCTGGATGCCCCAATATACATAGATGAAACCTCGGGCATGTCCGCCCTGGAGATGAGGGCAAAGGCAAGGAGACTTAAGAGAGAGCGCGGCCTGAGTCTTATTCTGGTGGATTACCTGCAGCTCATGAAAGGGAACGGCAGGTACGAGCAGCGCGTCCAGGAGATATCGGAGATATCGCGTTCCCTGAAGGCCCTGGCAAAAGAGATAAGCGTTCCCGTGATCGCCTTGAGCCAGCTCAACCGCGCCGTGGAAAGGGAGCGGAGAAAACCCAACATGGCGGACCTTAGGGAGTCTGGCGCCATCGAGCAGGACGCGGACGTGATCCTTTTTCTCTACAGGGACGACAAGGACAAAAAGGGCCAGAGTGAAGAGAGGCCGGAAACCGAGGTCGTGAACGTGGACATTGCCAAGCAGAGGAACGGCCCCACAGGCGGGGTCAAGCTGGCCTTCCTTTCAAAATACACAAGGTTCATGGACTTCAGCCCGGAGGACTATGCCTATCAGTCGGAGGGGGATTTTTAATTTAATTTATCAATTTAAAAAATCGACCAGGCCGGGCATTGAGCAAGTCAGGCATTTGTTTTTTTGGCATATTTCATTTAAATCCGCTGGCCTGAAGGGAGCTTTCAGATGAAAACAAGAGCGGCCGCCGTTGCCGGCCAGTTTTATCCCTCCGAGCCGGGTGCGCTTTCCGCCCAGCTCGATTCCTTCCTCACCCCCCAAAAAAAAGAGAAGGCCCTGGCCGCCCTATGCCCCCATGCAGGCTATGTGTATTCGGGAAGCGTGGCCGGCTCCGTGTATTCAAGTCTGGAGATGCCCCGGAAGATCGTACTGCTTGGCCCGAACCATACGGGCATCGGCCCCCAGTTCTCCGTGATGGCCGAGGGCGTCTGGAGAGTGCCAAACGGGCTCCTTCCGGTGGACACGGAACTGGCAGGAAGGATACTGGAGGAGACGCCCTTTTTCACTTCCGACGAGACCGCCCATGAATATGAGCATTCCCTGGAGGTGCAACTCCCTTTTATCGCCCGCCTGAGGCCGGACGCATCCATAGTGCCGGTGACGATGATGCCGGCGCTTATCGAATACCTGAAAAAAGCGGGCCATGGCCTCGCAAGGGCCATAAGCGCGCAGAAGGAAGACGTACTGATGGTCGTGAGTTCGGACATGAGCCATTATGTTCCGGATTCCATCGCAAGGGAAAAAGACCGGCTTGCCATAGACAGGGTCCTGGAGCTTGACCCTGAGGGGCTCTTTGAGACCGTGACTGAAAACAGGATATCCATGTGCGGATACGTCCCGGCCATCGTGATGCTTTATGCGGCAAGGATGCTGGGGGCCAAAAGCGGGCAGCTGGTCAAATATGACACCAGCGCCTCCGCCTCAGGCGATAAAGACCAGGTCGTAGGCTATGCAGGGATAATAATAAAATAAAAAAGGGCGGGTAAAAAAAATTTTTTACCCGCCCTTTTTTACCGGAGGACCTACGCCTCCACGTTCTCGATGTCTTTCTTTATGTCCTGCTCGGACATGTCCATGCCATGGAACTGCTTTACGTGCTTCCTGGCAATGTCCACTATCTCTTTTTCGTCATGGCTCCTTATCAGGAACCCGCATTCCGGTCCGCAATCGATCTGCTTGAGCTGGTGCTTCTTTTCCTTTGTATGGGTCGCGGCATGGTGTGGCATATTTTTATCACCTCCTGATTCCAACTTAGCACAGAGACCGGATTAGTCAAATCCCCCGTATGCGCATCAACGCACCCCGCATGGGGCACGGTTAAAAAATGGTATTCTAGGTTGATGGCTTTAAAGGATGTCATAGGGCAGGAAAGCGCCGTAAAGATACTGAAAAGCGCCGTTTTGAAGCGGAAAGCGGCTTCCGCATATCTTTTCCATGGCCCTTCGGGCATAGGCAAGCGCCTTGCCGCGGTAAATTTCGCCAAGGCGCTGAATTGCACGGCAGCGGAAGGTGACGGGGACGCCTGCGGGAGGTGCCCTTCGTGCAGGCGCATCGAAGGCGGCACACACCCGGATGTCATGGAGGTCAGGCCGGAAAAAGGGGTCATCAGGATAGATGAAATAAGGAACCTGGAAGAGGCGCTCTCCCTTTCCGCATATGAAGGCAGCTTCAAGGTGGCCATAGTGGACGAGGCCCACCTGATGAAAATAGAGGCGGCAAACGCGTTTTTGAAATGCCTTGAGGAGCCGCCGGCAGGAAGCGTCATAATACTTGTAAGCTCCGCCTCTGAGCGGCTTCCGGACACCATAAGGTCCAGGTGCCAGGCGATCGGCTTCAAACCCCTCTCCGGCAAGGAAATGGCCATCCTGCTTGAAGGCAAAACGGGGCCGGACAAAAAGAAAAACAAAAATACGCTCCAGGCCCTTATCAGCCTTTCCATGGGCAGGCCGGGGCTGATCATCGGCAACGGCAAGGACGCAGACATCCTTAAAAAAAGGCAGGATTTCCTGAGGTCCCTGCATGAGATGCTTTTTTCGAAGCCGGGAAGCAGCAAAAGTCCATCCTGGGCGGACAAGGAAGAGATAGAGGACTTCATGGACGGGCTTGAGCTTTTTTTAAGGGACCTGCTTGTGTTAAGGACAACGGGCCGCGAAGACCTGCTCATGCTTGGCCCCGAGTTGCCGGAAGAGTTGAAATCCATTTTCAAAACTGCGGAAGAAGAAGTTATAATAGATTGTTATCGAGGGGTTACGGAGATCAGGGAAAGCCTGGTGTATAACCCCAACAAATCCATATTATGGAACCATACGGCGGGAATGCTCAAAAGACTGCTCCCGCTTTTGGAGAAAAGGCCCAGATAAAGCCAAAGATGTCCGGGATAGTTTGCATAAGGTTCAAGCAGTGCGGCAAGCTGTATGACTTCGACACCGGAGAGATGACCCTCAAACCGGGGGACATGGTTGTCGTGGAGTCGGAACTCGGGCTTTCCATCGGCAAGGTCGTGCGCAAGTCCGCACCACTTGAAACAGGGGAGCAAAAGGAAGCAAAGGAATATAAAAAGGTGCTGAGGATGGCCTCCGAAGAGGACCTCCGGGAAAGCCAGGCGAACGCCATCATAGAAAAAGAGGCCTTTGATTTCTGCCGTGAAAGGGTGATGGCCCGCGGCCTGCAGATGAAGCTCATACGCACGGAGTGCACGCTGGACAGAAAGAGGATAATCTTTTATTTCATCTCCGAAAAAAGGATAGATTTCCGGGAACTGGTGAAAGACCTTGCGCAGAAATTCCGCACCCGCATAGAGATGAGGCAGGTGGGCGTAAGGGACGAAGCCAAAATGACAGGCGGACTTGGCCTGTGCGGCCGGCAGCTCTGCTGCGCCTCTTTTCTTTCGAATTTCGCCCCCATATCCATAAAAATGGCCAAAAAACAGGAGCTTGTCCTGAACACGGGAAAGCTCTCCGGCGTGTGCGGAAGGCTCATGTGCTGCCTGAGCTACGAATACGGCAGCAACGCGGGCCAGAGGGAAGGAAGGGAAGAAGAGGAAACGGCGGAAGAAAAAGAGGTCCTCGAGGAGGCCGTCCCTGATACGACTGCGGCGGCTGAAAAAACAAAAACCTCTTTCATGGGCAAAGAAAATTTCAAGGGGCATGAAGCAGGCTCCGGCGGAAGGGCCGGCGGTAGGAACGAAAAAGAGGAATCAAGCGGGTGGAAAGGCAAGGGCAGGAACAGGCAATCCGACCGCAGGGACAGGCGCGGCCAGCCGCAGACGCAGGAAAATCCGCCGGGCCAGGCCAAAGCAGCGAACCAAGAGGCAAAAGACCGGGAAAAGCAGGGCCGTCAAGGCCGCCCCCAGCATGGCAGGCCACCCCAGAAGCCAAAACAGGAGGAATCCCGGCCGCAGGTGGCTTCCGCATCCGGCAATCTGAGCGGGCCCTCTCCTGAGGGCCAGGCCCAAAAGAAGAAAAAGAAAAAGAGGTGGAGGAAGCGCGGCCATAAGGGCAATTCCTCCGGTAGCCCGGATTCGCCGCAAAGCTCCGGGCCCGCGGGCGGCCCGGAGGCCTGATGCGGACCATGAAAATTTGTTCCGGCCTGCCTCCGGCACGGGCAAGGCGGACATAGAAAAAGACCCGATGGGCTCCCGGAAACCACGTTTCTACGTGACCACCCCCATATATTACGTAAACGATATCCCGCACATAGGCCATGCGTACACGACCATTGCGGCCGACATCCTGGCCCGTTACCACCGGGGGCGCGGCAGGGAGGTCTTTTTCCTGACCGGGACGGACGAGCACGGTCAGAAGGTCCAGAAAGCGGCCGAGACCAGGGGCCTTTCTCCAAAGGAACACGCGGACCTGATGGTCAAAAATTTCAAGACGCTCTGGAAGACCCTCGACATATCAAACGACGCCTTCATCCGCACCACCGACCCCGGGCATAAAGAGGTCGTCCGGCAGCTCCTCCAGAGGCTCTGGGAAGCAAAGCTCATCGAGAAGCGCTCCTACGAGGGCTGGTACTGCACTCCAGATGAAAGATTCTGGACAGAAAAAGACCTTGTAGGGGGCAAGTGCCCGGATTGCGGCAGGAACGTGGACAAAATAGAGGAGCAGAACTATTTTTTCCTCATGTCCCGTTACCAGAAGGACCTTGTTGAATATATCGAGGCGCATGAAGACTACATTCAGCCAGAGACTAGGAAAAACGAGGTGCTGGGCTTCCTGAAGAGCCAGCCCCTTGGAGACCTCTGCATTTCCAGGCCGAAAAAAAGGCTCTCCTGGGGCATACCGCTTCCTTTTGACGGGGAGTTCGTAACCTATGTATGGTTCGATGCCCTGGTCAACTATTATTCGGCCCCCCAATATCTGGCCCCTGCCGATGAAGGAAACTGGTGGCCCGCGGACGCGCACCTCATAGGCAAGGACATCCTCACAACCCACGCAGTCTACTGGTCCACGATGCTCATGGCCCTCGGGCTGCCCCTGCCCCGCACGATATTCGCCCATGGCTGGTGGACCATCGAGGGGAAAAAGATGTCAAAGTCCGTGGGAAACGTGGTGGACCCCGCTGAGGTCTGCCGGAAACTGGAAGAGGACTTTGGAATAAAGCGCGGCCACGCGGTGGACGCCTTCAGATATTTCCTGATGAGGGAGATACCGTTTGGCCATGACGGAGATTATTCTGAGCAGGCGCTCTTCCACAGGATAAACACGGACCTCGCCAACGACCTTGGAAATCTTTTAAGCAGGACCCTTACGATGATCGAGAAATACAGGGACGGCGTCATACCGGGGCCGCTCACGGAAAAATTCAGGCTCAATGTGGTCAGGGACGTTGCGGGCGCACGGAAGGCTTTTGTCCTGGAGGGGGATGTCCGGGAAAGTTTTCTGGCCCTGGGAAAAGACCGTGTACTTGAAAAACACCTGGATGAGATAAATTTTTACGCGGCGCTCAACCATTTCTGGGAAATGGCCGTCAGCCTGGCAAACAAATGCGTTGAGGACTCGGCCCCGTGGAAGGAAACAGACCAGGACATACTGTCGAACGTCCTTTACAGCCTGGCCGAATCCCTGAGGCTGATAGCCATCCATATCTACCCGGTAATGCCTTCCTCCGCCCAGGAGATATGGAACCAGCTTGGTATAGAAAAGGAAATCGAAACGGAGCTCAGGAAAAATCCGGAATCGGCCGGATGGGGAGGGTATCAGCTCCATGGACTGAAAGTGAAGAAAGGCCCCGCCCTTTTCCCAAGGATCGATATGAAGGCCGCTGCCGCCGGCAAGAAAGAAAGAGAAAAAGAAAAAAATATACGGAAAACAGATCAGAAGGAGACCCCGAAAGTGCAGGAAGAAAACGTTCAACAGTCCGCGGAGCAAAAGGCGGAAAACCTTATAAGCATAGAAGAGTTCGCAAAGGTGGAGCTCAAGGCAGGCAGGGTACTTAAAGCAGAGGCCGTGAAGGGGTCCAACAAGCTGCTCCGGCTGGAGGTGGACCTGGCCGAAGGGGTGCCCAGGCAGGTAGTGGCCGGCATTGGAAAACAGTATAAGCCGGAGGAGCTTGAAGGCAAAACGGTCATAATAGTGGCCAACCTGAAACCGGCAAAGCTCATGGGGCTTGAATCCAGGGGGATGGTCCTCGCCGCAACAGACTCCGAGGGCGTCCTGTCCGTCCTTACCACGGAAAAAGCGGCGCTGCCCGGCGCAAGGATAAAATAAGAAAGCTCAAAAAGTAGCGTCCAAGGTCCAAGCCGGCAAGCAAAAAAGCCCTTCTGGCGCATCTGTCCGCCGCGGCAGCAGACGGTTTCCTGCCGTTTGCCCATAAAAATCCCTCATCCAGCTATAATCCTATTGAAATCCAAGGCCTTATACGGTAGACTTAGAAGTCCTGCGGCAAAAAAACAAATTATTTCAGCTCTGGAGGGAGTCTAGATGGCGATAGCTGCTAAAACCAAACAGGTCTCAAAAGCAAAAACATCTAATAAGGCTGCCGGAGGGGTTGCCGGAGGCAGGGATGGAAAGGCCGCAAAAGGCCAAACAAAGACCCAAAAAGGGCAAAAATGGGTCTATTTCTTCGGGATGGGCAAGGCGGACGGCCAGGGCGGCATGAAAGACCTGCTGGGCGGCAAAGGCGCGGGGCTTGCGGAGATGAGCAGGCTCGGGCTGCCGGTGCCGGCAGGTTTTTCGATAACGACCGAGGCCTGCAACAACTATTTCAATAACGGCAAGCGCTATCCCGCCGGCATGTGGGAGCAGGTGCTTGAGAACATGAAGAAAGTGGAGAAGGCGATGGGGATGAAGTTCGGGGACGCCTCCAACCCCCTCCTTGTCTCCGTCCGCTCCGGCGCGAAATTCTCCATGCCCGGCATGATGGACACCGTCCTTAACCTGGGTCTCAACCAACTGACGCTCCAGGGCCTTGTAAGGAAGACCGGCAACGAGCGCTTCGCGTACGACGCATACAGGCGGTTCATAGGCATGTTCGGCAGCATCGTCATGGGCATAAGCAAAAAGAAGTTCGAGGACGCCCTGGACTCCATGAAAAAAACCAGGGGACAGAAGGAGGACACCGGGCTTACCGCCGAGGACCTGAAAGAGCTGGTGGGCACATTCAAATCCATCTACCGCAATGAGACTCGCTCGGACTTCCCTGAAGATCCGTACAAGCAGCTTGAAATGGCCATCAACGCCGTCTTTGGCTCCTGGTTCGGAGACAGGGCGGTCAAATACAGGAAGTTAAACGACATCCCGGACAACCTGGGGACGGCCTGCAACGTGCAGACCATGGTCTTCGGGAACATGGGTGACAACTCGGGAACGGGCGTGGGCTTCACACGCGACCCATCCACAGGCGAGAAGCGCTTCTTTGCCGAATGCCTGATAAATGCCCAGGGTGAGGACGTGGTGGCGGGCATACGCACCCCGATGCATATAGACGAGCTCAAGAGGAGGCTGCCAAAGGCCTACAAGACCCTGGACACCATTTACAAGAAGCTTGAAAAGCATTACAGGGACATGCTGGACCTGGAGTTCACCGTCCAGGAAGGCCAGCTTTACATGCTTCAGACCAGGGTGGGCAAGAGGACCGCAAAGGCGGCGCTGAAGATAGCCATCGACCTGGTGAAGGAGAAGCAGATAGATAAAAAGACCGCCCTTTTGAGGCTGGACCCCCAGCAGCTCGATCAGCTCCTGCACCCGATGATAGACCCGAAGGCGAAGATAAACTGCCTTACGAAAGGGCTCCCCGCCTCGCCGGGGGCGGCCGTGGGCAAGGTGGTCTTCACCGCGGAGGATGCCGAAAGCTGGGCGGAAAACGGTGAAAGGGTCATACTCGTAAGGCCGGAAACCTCTCCCGAGGACATAGGCGGCATGCATGCCGCACAGGGAATACTTACCGCCAGGGGCGGGATGACCTCCCACGCCGCCGTTGTGGCAAGGGGCATGGGGAAATGCTGCGTGGCCGGAGCGGGCTCCGTCTACATAGACGAGGACAAAAAGATATTCACAGTAAACAGCACAACGGTAAAGGAAGGCGATTTCATCACTCTTAACGGCTCTACCGGCGAGGTCATGCTTGGAGAAGCCCCGCTCGTCCAGCCTGAGCTCACAAAGGACTTTGCCACCATAATGAAATGGGCGGACGAGACCAGGAAAATAGGCGTGTGGGCAAACGCAGACACTCCCAAGGACGCCGCCACGGCCATGGGCTTTGGCGCGGAGGGCATAGGCCTTTGCAGGACGGAGCACATGTTCTTCGAGCCTGAAAGGATAAAGGCCGTCAGGGAGATGATCCTGGCGGACGACAAGGAAGGAAGGCAGAAGGCGCTTGCCAAGCTGCTGCCCATGCAGAAAGGCGATTTCATCGGCATATTCAAGGAGATGAAAGGCCTTCCGGTGACCGTGCGGCTTCTGGACCCCCCGCTGCACGAGTTCCTGCCGCATACGGACGATGAGCTCCAGGAGCTTTCCGCCGAAATGGGCGTGCCTTTTGAAAAGCTCAAGGCAAGGAACAAGGTCCTGCACGAGTTCAACCCGATGCTCGGGCACCGCGGCTGCCGCCTTGGCATCACCTACCCAGAGATATACGAGATGCAGGTGAGGGCCATCATGGAGGCCGCCTGCGAGCTAAAGAAAAACAAGATGAAGGTCTCGCCGGAGATAATGATCCCGCTCGTAGGACATGTGAATGAGCTCAAGATGATGCGGGAAATGGCGATCCGGGTGGCCGGCGAAGTGCAGAAAGAGCGCAAGGTGAAAGTGGACTATTCGGTAGGCACAATGATAGAGGTCGCAAGGGCGGCCATCACCGCCGACGAAATAGCCACCCAGGCAGACTTCTTCTCCTTCGGCACGAATGACCTCACGCAGACCACCTTCGGCCTCTCAAGGGACGATGCTGGCAGCTTCCTGCCCATCTATGTGGAAAAAGGCATCCTTGAGGACGACCCGTTCATAACCCTGGACCAGGGGGGCGTGGGCAAGCTCATGCAGCTTGCGGTAGAAAAGGGAAGAAAAATCAAAAAAGGCATGAAGATGGGCATCTGCGGCGAGCACGGCGGAGAGCCAAGATCGGTTGAGTTCTGCCACAGGATAGGGCTCAACTACGTAAGCTGTTCGCCCTACAGGGTGCCGATAGCCAAACTGGCGGCGGCGCAGGCCGCGGCAAAGGGCAAGGCGGCATCCGACCTCTCAAAATCCACCGTTTAGATAATTAAGCACGCAGGGGGGCGGTTTTTTGGGACCGCCCCCCTTTTTTATTGGAGTTCAGTCAGACGATCGCAGCCAAAAAAACGTGAAAAAACTTCAAATTATAACTTCAAGTTGACACCACGGGACGGATTTTGTTTTTCTAAGAGAAATGGGGCTGCCAGAGGTAAATAAATACATCAGGGAACTGCACAGGAAGCAGAGCGATCCTGTGAACTGGCCGGACTATCTTACCGGGCTGCCCGGCAAGAGCGCGATACTGCACGAGCTGGACAAGACTTATCCGAAGCTCGGCCGCTATGCCATCTCCTACGTGAGGATCACTAACATTTACCCTTACCTCATCAAATACGGCTACTCGCACCATGCGGACCTCATCGAGTGGTCGGCGGCCATACTCAAGACGACCGCGCAAGAACTGGATGAGGACGCCTTCGTGGGCACCATAGGCACGCACGATTACATCGTCATTTCAAAACAGCCGGTAATGGAGGAGATACTCAAAAGCTCCCAGGAGCTGTTCGCAAAAAAAGCCAGGGCATGCTATAGCGCGGAGGACCGCAAAAAGAGCATTATCCTTTCTTTCGAGGCCGGCGGCAAGACTGTGCGCGTAGGCCTGATGAAGCTCATATACGCGGTCACGGACAGGAAGCCGGACCTGCCCAAGATCGATATACTGCCTTACCTGTCCGGCATCTGCTCAAGGCTGGAAAAAGGGTCCCAGGCATAAAAAAGGTCCCCGCCGCGATATTTTTTTCTCTGTTAAAATAAAAATATGGATTTTTTTGTCCCCCAGGCAACACAGGAAGAGATAAAGAGAGAAAGGCAGAAAGCCCGCGAGCTAAGGCAGTCCGGATGGTGGAAGAGGAAAAGAGGCGAAGGCCTGTGCCACTTCTGCGGAAGGAAGTTCCCGCCGTCCGAGCTGACCATGGAGCATGTCGTGCCCCTGGTCAGAGGTGGCAAATCGGTCAAGGGGAACATAGTTGCCGCCTGCAAGGAGTGCAATTCGGCCAAGAAAGCGCTTGTTCCGGTAGAGTGGCGGGAATATCTGAAAAGACTATCAGGCAGCAGCCTTGACTGAAAAAGGCTAGAGGGTCCTGAGGACTATCTCCCGGGGCAGCAGCTTTAAAAGCTCCTCCACCGCCTGTCTTACGGCTTCCTCCTCCATGCTCTCGAATGTGACCAGCACCTTGTAGTCCCTCTCGCCTATCTTCGGGTATGAGCCTATCTCCACCATGGGGAACCTCTTTGCGACGGCATCAAGCGTGTCGGCTATCAGGCATTCCTCGCCGTTAATGTAAACGCGGCTCGCAAAATACGGCTTGTCCCTGAAGCGCTCCTTGAGGGCGGAGAACTTTTTCCTAAGGAATTCGGGAATGCCCGGAAACACGTACACGTTTTCCACGCGCACAGGCGGAAAATTTATGCCGTTCAGCTCTATAAGCTCGCCGCCTTCGGGCAGCTCCGCCATCCTCATCACCACGGACGAGGGCACCCCACAGCGCTTTTCGATCATCTCCTTAAGTTTTTCATCCTGGACAAGCTTGCGTCCGAAGGCTTTGGCAATGCCCTGCATCGTGACGTCATCATGCGTGGGGCCGATGCCCCCGGACGTAAAAACAAAGTCATATTTTTTTGCGCAGGAGGCAACCGCACCGGCTATTTCATCCACATCGTCCTGTATTACCATGACCAGCGAGAGTTTTACCCCGAGCTGCCTCAGCTCGGAAGCCAGGAAATGGGAGTTCTCGTCCCTGACCTTCCCGGAAAGTATCTCGTTGCCGATTATGATGACCGCCGCAGTCCTTGGCAAAATAAAATCTCCCTTTTTTGCGCACTCTCCAAAAAAATATATATCCGCTGTTCGTTAACATTTTATATGGTTTTACAGGCATCCCGCAAGCGTGCTTTTTAACGGCCCTTCAGGCAAAAAATCGATTCCCTCATAGGATATTAAAAAAGACCATAATTCGCCGGCCTGGGATCCCGGGGACTTCGCATTTTTACAGAAAAGTCACCACCCTTGAAAAAAAGACAGGTCCTTATAAGGGCCCCCCTCAAAACCCATGTCAAGCCCGGGTTACCCCTTCATTGGCCGCGAAGGAAAAAAAAAGTGATACACTTTTTATAAGAAACGAGCTGTCCGGTCCGGAATCAAAAGCGGAGAAAGTCAAAAAAGCCCCTATTTTCAAATGAAAAAAACGGAAAATGGCCGGCATAACTGAAAGATACATCGCCCTGTGCAAGAACATATGGGCCAAAGACACGAAAAATATGCCCTGGCCCAAGGCCTTCTCATACCGCATCCTGAAGATCGCGGTCCTTGTGCTGATGGGGTTTCAGAACAACGAGATATCGATCCGCGCCGCGAGCCTTTCCTATACGACCCTGATGGGCCTTGTCCCGCTGCTTGCCATAAGCTTCTCCGTGCTTAAGGCGCTTGGCGCCCACGACAGGATCAGGCCGGTCCTCCTTGGTTTTCTCGCGCCCTTCGGCCCCACGGGCGAACTCATCGCGGACAGGATAGCAACCTACATCAACAATTTGAACACCGGCGTTTTAAGCTCTCTTGGCATTATCATGCTCATCTATTCCGTCATCTCCATGGTGCAGAAGGTCGAAAACGCGATCAACTATATCTGGAAAACAAGGAGCTCAAGAGGGTTCTCCAGGATGTTCAGCGATTACTTAAGCGTACTGCTTGTGGGCCCGGTGCTCGTCTTTGCAGCCATCGGCTTAACGTCCTCTTTCATGGCCAGTTCGGTTATCCACGGAGTGCTCTCCATGAAGATATTCGGATGGCCACTGTATGTGGCAGGGAAGCTTCTGCCCTATTTCTTCGCATCCGCCGCTTTCATATTCATCTACACCTTCCTGCCTGCGGTAAACGTCAAATTCAGGGCCGGCCTGGCCGGTGGCGCCATTGCCGGCATACTCTGGCAGACCCTGGAGTGGACCTTCGCCCACTTCACGGTGGCCTCCACAAGCTACCCCGCCATATACTCCAGCTTCGCCATAGCAATCCTCTTCGTGGCCTGGGTGGACCTGAACTGGGAGATATTCCTTATAGGCGCGGCGGCATCATTCTATTTTCAAAATCCCAGCTATCCCATCTGGGAGGACCATTTGCAGTTAAGCGGGCGTCTCAAAGAGAGGCTTGCGCTGACGATAATGTTCCTTGTCGGAAAAAACCACCTGTTTAAAAGACCTCACTGGACGGAAGACGGGCTGGCAAGGCGCCTGAACCTTCCGGAGACCGCTATCAGGGAAATGCTCCTTCTGCTTGAAAAAAAGGGCCTCCTGGAAATGTCGGTCTCAGGTGGATACCTGCCTTCCCGCGCCCTCGAAACCATTACCCTGGACGAGGTCATTGAAACGGCGAGGGCCGATTTTGATCAGCCCATGCCCCATTTTATACGGCTGCTGTCGCAGGCCCCGTTCAGCGCGGTGAAAGAAATAGTGGACGGCGCGGAAAGATCGGTCTCCCAAAACCTCGGGGGCAAGACGATAAAAGACCTTGTTCTTGCCGGGATGCTGCCGGAGACGGCCGCGCCCTCTTTGCCCATTACTTGAACAACCTCTGGAGCCCTTTCCTGATCTCCTGGCCCAGGCCTTTTTCTATCGCCTTTGCGGCTGAGGCCCTCCTTATCCCTACGCGGGGTTTTTGGGTAGTGCCGGTTATCTTGAGCGGTACAACGGTCCATCCTTTTTTGTTCGTCAAAAAATGCAGATATCTTGTCCCGATCCTTGGTGAAAGGGCCGGGGACAAGTCCAGGTCAGCCGATATGTCGAGCGCCCTGTCCAGGCCGATGGTCCCCTTTACCAGGTTGAACTGAATGCTGGCGGAATCCAGGTGGCCGTTTATGGACGTGTTGCCTCTTTTTATTTCGTAATCCATGACGGAGTCCGAAAAAGAAGGGTTGCTCAGCTCCGGCATGCCAAGCAGGGCGGCTATCTGCCTTGCTATCGTGGACTCCTTCACCATTATTTTCGAGAACCGGGCCCGGCCTTTTCCGGAAAGCGTGCTTTTCTGACCCAGTTTTCCAAAGCCGGCGCTCCCCTGCAGGTCCCCCTGCACTACGACTTTGTCTCCGCCGCTGATATAGGCCCTGAACGGATTCACTGAAAAAGCGCCCCTGAAGTACCTCCAGTCCGCGCTGAGTCCCCTTATCATATAGCTTTTGTAAATGGCCTCCGTGATGCTGATGCTGCCCTTCGCGCTCAGGTTCGAAGCGGCCCCTTTTGCGCGCTCGCCCGCCCCGGCCGGTTTTTTCGCAGCCGGCTTTTTCCCTTTTCCCTGCGGCATCATGGCAAGGAGACTGCCAAGATCGATCCTCCGGGAGGAGATATCAAGATTGACTGCGGGCGCCGTCTGGTAGTTGACCGCGGCGCCTTTGATATTTATCCTGTCTTTTCCTATGACGGCCAAAAGCGCCAGGTCTATCTGTCTTGCTATTTTTATCCTGCCCGAAATGTCCGCACGAATGCTTTTAAGCGCCATCCTCAGGCTTTTGAGGTCTATATCTCCATATATAACAGGCCCGGCCTTTGCCTGGCCGGAAGACGGCTGGGCCGGCGCCGTCAGCCTGAAGTCCATATCGGCTTCCGCCTGGGCCCGGGGAAGCTTCCCCATCTCATCTATGAACAGGGCCTTCGCGTTTTTTATGCTTATGTCCTGTATGGCTATATTAAAGGCCTTTTTGGGAGTGCTCTTTTTCCCTCCGCCCGCCTCGAACTTCTTTTTCAGGTCGCTGAAGTTGAAGGCCCCGTCTTTTGCGCGCTCAATGAGTATGTAGGGGGAATCTATGGAAAGGCTGTTGATGACAAGCTGTTTTTTAAGGAGGGGCAGCAGCCTGAACTTCAGCACCAGTTCCTTTGCGCTCAGAAAATTGCCCTTCCCGGTGCGCCTGGCCAGTCCCAAGTCTGAAAGGACGACGCCTCCCTTGAACAGGGATATGCTTATGCTGCCAATGGACGCCTTTCTGCCCGTCGCCTGCTCTATTTTTGGCACTATGAGCGCCTTGAGTCTCGCGCTGGTGAAATAAGTGTTCAGAAACAGGGTGAGCCCGACGGCCAGGACGACTATGACGGCAAGGACCGCACCCGTTATCTTGAGTATCTTTTTCAAAGGAAGCGCCTCCGGGGCAAGCACGCATGGATTTTTTTAAGCTCCCAACAGGATCCATGCAAGATTTTTTTTGTTTTTTCTCTGATTAAAATTTATTCCGGCGGGCAGTGCGTGTCAATACGGGGAAAAGAGGGTCGGCTGTCTCCAGCCGGCCCTCTTCAAACAGATCGCAGTCTATCTGTGCCCCGCTTTGGCCTTTATTTTCGGCCTTGCCCTGCGGGCCATCCGCACAACGGTTATTATCGTCTTTGCCTTGCCTCCGTAAACGTTCGGCTCGACGCTAACATACTCGTTGATGACCGGGGGCTTGCCGGAAAGCGGGAATACCAACGCGTTTTGCCCCCTGAACATGCCCGGTTTTTTATGCAGCTTTTTCATGTAGAAATCGGCCACTGAGCGAGGCTCCGCGTTGGACTCGAAATAATAGGCCTTTTTACCGGGCGCCTGCATCCCGGCCAGGTGCTTGAGAAAAACGGCCCCGGGATAGACCGGCACCCCCATCTGCCTTTCCAGCGACAGAGTCTTTGACCTTGGAGCGGCCAGCGCACCCTGCGCAAAAAGCGCCAGGACCGCCAGGACCAGAACATACCTTGCTGCTGCTTTCATTTGATACCCCCTCCTTGTTGATTAAAAACCATAGCGGTTTTTTAAAAAATTCCATATCCGCCCGAAACCGTACTCTCCGACCGGCAATCAATGATATATGATTCAGCTTTTTTTAACAATGATATGAAAAAAATGGGCGGCGACTTTCCGTAAAAAGGAAATGGCACGGATTGCCGGACAAGCCCGGGATGACCGAAAAAGCATTTTTTTGAATTTCAAAATCATTACAAGAACATCGGATAAAGAGACTTGACAATCCTTCCCCCGATGCCTGAAACTCAAAAGCTGGGAATGGCTCATACAGAAGACAGGAAATGCCGCCTGAATTTTCGCCGGATGACCGGTCTGCCGGCCCTGGCGATCGCTTTTTTTGCCCTTTTCCTGGCCGGCTGGAGCGGCAGCGCCAGGGCGGCAGCAAAAGGCGTCCTCAAGGCAACCCTGGCAAACGGCCTGCGGGTGGTGATAGTCCGGGACACGCTGGCTCCGGTCGTGACCACCGAGATAAATTACCTTGTCGGGGCGGACGAGGACCTGCCCGGTTTCCGCGGAATGGCCCATGCCCATGAGCACATGATGTTCCGCGGCAGCCCCGGCCTTTCCGAAAACCAGCTTTCCACCCTGATAAGCGCCATGGGCGGCTATTTCAATGCGGACACCGGGCAGACCGTGACCCAGTATTTCTTCACCGTGCCCGCCTCGGACATCCAAATACCCCTAAGGATAGAGGCCCTCCGCATGCAGGGGATAACTGCCACTTCCGCCCTCTGGAGCCAGGAACGGGGCGCGATAGAGCAGGAGGTGGCAAGGGATTTTTCGGACCCCGAATATGTCTTCTACTCCAGGATGATCGCAAAGATGTTTCGTGGCACGCCATACCGCCATGACGCGCTTGGCTCGTTCAGGTCATTCAACCGTCTGACTGCGGCCATGATAAGAAAATTCCATAAAACATGGTACACGCCCAACAACGCCATCCTGGTGATCGTGGGAGACGTGGACCCGGCAAAGACGCTGGAGATGGTCAAAACCATATTCGGGCATATAGCCCGGCGCGCGGTGCCAAACAGGCCGGCAGTTCGGCTGCGGCCGCTCAAGCCGGAAAAAACGATGCGCATCGCCTCCGACCATCCCAATGGCACAGTCTATGCCTCCTACCGCCTGCCAGGCTCGGACAGCCCGGATTTTGCCGCCGCGGTGATACTGGCCGACATACTGGACAGCAGAAGGGCAGACCTCTACGCCCTGGTGCCGCAGGGCAAGGCCCTCTCCGCAGACTTTGAGATGTATATGCTGCCCAGGGCATCCATAGGCATCGCCGCCGCCTCGTTTCCCAGGGGCGCAGACGGCGGGGCGCTGCTGGGGAAAATGAAGTTGGTCATAGCCGGTTACCTAAAAAAAGGCTTCCCCGAGGACCTCGTCGAGGCGTCCAAACGGCGGGAGATAGCGGAGGCCGAGTTCGGAAAAAACTCCATAAGCGGGCTTGCCTCCATCTGGTCCCAGGCGCTTGCCGCAGAAGGCAGAAAATCCCCCGACGACGACATAGAGGCCATTAAAAAAGTAACCGTGCGGGACGTTGACCGGGTGGCAAGGAAATATCTTGTAAACAGGACAGCGATAACCGCCCTGTTGACCCCTGCGCCACCGGGAAAAGTGACGCCGGGCCTGCGCGGCCCCAGTGGCGGGGAATCTTTCATCTCAAAAAAGGCAAAGCCGGTCACCTTGCCGGCCTGGGCAAAGAAGGTCTTTGACCTGCCGAAGCTCCCGGCCCCGGCGGTCCACCCGGTTGTGACCGTCTTGCCCAACGGGCTGCGCCTCATTGTTCAGCCGGAGCCTGTAAGCCAAACAGTAAGCATCTACGGCCGGGTAAAGAACAGTCCCGGCCTGAGCGTACCCAAAGGCCAGGAAGGCGTGGACCGGATACTCGAGGGCATGTTCCCATACGGGGCGGGCAAACTGGGCCGGCTCGGACTCCAAAAAGCCCTCGACAAAATTGCCGCCAGCGAATCGGCGGGTACCAATTTCTCACTAAGCGTCCTTGACAGATATTTCACCCAGGGCATAAAGCTGCTGTCTGAGAACCTGCTGGAGCCCGCGCTCAGGGAAGGCCCATTCAGGACGGTGAAAAAACAGGCGGTCGCAAACATCTCAGGACTGCTGAAAAACCCATCATATCTTTCAGAACGGGCCCTCTGCACCAGGCTCTACCCCAAGGGAGATCCGGGGCTAAGGCAGGCCACGGCGGCCTCGGCGGCCTCGGTCAGCCTCGCGGACGTCAAAGCATATTATAAAAACACCTTCCGCCCGGACATGACCACCATGGTCGTCATCGGCGGCATCACCCCCGGGAAGGCGAAAGCCGTGATCTCAAAATACTTCGGGGGGTGGAAAGCGCGGGGCCCAAAACCGGTGACAGACCTTCCTCCGGTCCCCCTGAACAAGCCTTCTTCAGCGATCGTTCCGGATGGCAGCCGCGTGCAGGACAAGGTGACGATGGCGGAGACCATGGGCATAAACCGGAAGGACCGGGACTTCTACGCCCTCTACTTTGGAAACCAGCTTCTGGCCGGAGGGTTTTACGCCAGCCCCCTGTACAAGGACCTGAGACAGAAGACCGGGCTAGTTTATACGGTGCAAACTGCAGTTGACGCGGACAACACGCGCTCGACCTTCCTGGTGGTATACGGATGCGACCCCAAAAATGTTTACAGGGCCAGAGCGATAATAAAACGGGACCTTCAAAGGATGCGCGAGGCTCCCGTAAGCGCGGATGAGTTGCGCCAGGCAAAGGCCCTCACCTTGCGCAGGCAACAGGTCCGGCAGTCAGATATGGCAAACATAGGCAGGAACCTCCTTGACCTTGCGGTCCTCGGTCTGCCCCTGGACGAGCAGGAGCGCTCAGCCAGGCTCTTCATGCGTATGACCGGGGAAGAGATACAGTCAGCCTTCAGGAAATGGGTCCGCCCGGATGGCTTCGTGCAGGTGGTATTGGGGCCGGGATCAAAGTAAAAACCAGGGGAAAAATCGCAAAATTTAAAAAAATAAAATAAAAAGTGGCTTTTTTGAAGGGGAGCAGGTTTTAACTCTCTATGGCGGGCTTTTCTTCGGTTTTTTCCTTCTCTTTTTCTTCTTTTTCTTCCGCTTTGGCCGGTTTCTCAGCCTCCGCAGCCTTGGCCTTCTCGGAAGATATCTCATACTGGCCCGGCAGGATCGAAGGCTCCCCGGTTATGCTTATCTTCACTTTAAAGTCCTTCTCCATCTTTACGATGCCGTCCCTCCTCACGTTCAGGAGGTAGTTGGCGCTGGTCACGGGAAGGCGGCAATCTATGGACTGAAGCCCTCCCCTTGAGGCCTGCATATGGATGTCCCTGTACGCGGTAAGCGCCAGCACCTCGTCGGTCTTGAGGACGCCCTCCCCGTCGCACGTCGGGCATTTTTTATATGTGGATTCGAAGTAGGCCGTCCGCATCCGCTCCCTCGTCATCTCCACGATGCCGAACCTAGATATGCCGGTTATATCGGTATGGGCCTTGTCCGCAAGCAGGGCGGTTTTGAGCCTGTTTTCGACCTGCCTCCTGTTCTTGCCCGATTCCATGTCTATGAAGTCGATGACCACCAGCCCGCCTATGTCCCGGAGCCTGAGCTGCCTGGCCACCTCGTCCGCAGCCTCCAGGTTCGTCCTCAGGGCGGTCTGCTCTATGTTTTTTTCCTTCCTGCTCCTGCCGGAGTTGACGTCTATCGCCGTAAGCGCCTCCGCCCTGTCAAAAACGAGATAGCCCTTGGAGGGCAGATGGACGAACCGCTCGCTGATGCCGGATATCTGTCCCTCAAGGTTGTGCAGGTCGAATATGGGCCTTTTGTCCTTGTAGTATTTAACGTTTATCTTCCGCCCGGGCAGCGTGCGCCTGAGGAAGGACTTTATGTTCCGGACGGTCTCCTGGTCATCAACGAGCACCTCGTCCACATCGGAGGTCAGGTAGTCCCTAACCGTCCTTATCGCTATGTCCTGTTCCTTGTAAATAAGCGCCGGGGCCTTCTGCTTCTCCGCCTCTTTCTGTATCTCGGCCCAGAGCTTGTTGAGGTACTTAAGATCGTTTGAAAGGTCAGTGGAGGTCTTGTCAATGCCCGCCGTCCGCAGGATAAAACCCATATTCTCCGGCAGTTCCAGCTTGCCGAAGATATCCTTCATGCGGTCCCTGTCCCTTTTGTCGCCTATCTTCCTCGATATCCCGACCCTCTCCTGGCCCGGCATCATGACCAGATACCTGCCAGGCAGGGAAATATACGTGGTCAAGCTCGCGCCTTTTGTCTCCCTTTCGTCCTTTTCCACCTGGACGATGAACTCCTGCCCCTTCTGGAATATCTCCTGGAGGCGGCCCTTCTTGCTCTTGCCCTCGGAGCTGAAGTACTCGGGCATTATCTCCCTGGCCTGCAAAAAACCATGCTTCTTCGGGCCGAAATCCACGAAAACAGCCTGAAGGGAGGGCTCTACCCTCGCGATGCGCCCCTTGTAAATGTTGCCCCTCAGGTGCTCCTTCGCGGCCAGCTCCACATAAAAGTCCACCAGCCGGTCGCCCTCGATGATGGCGACCCGTTTTTCTTCAGGATATTTGGCGTCTATCAGGATTTTTTTAGCCATTAACGTGATATTATAACAGATATTTTTCCAATACCCCCATTTTTTATGCCGCCGCCCTTTAACGCCGCATCACGTCCGCTACCGGACAGGCCGCGGGCGATGTCCGACGGCATTTTTGATTTTTGCCTTGCGGCCGGCGAACAGGACTTTTTCTTTCTTGAAATTTTTTTTGAAAAAAGAAAAACTTACTCTATAATTGAACGAGACGCGAAACCGGTGAGGAAATTTTTTTATTTTCAGGAGGTCCTGGATTGAGCGAGCCCAGAGTCAGCCCGCTTGCGGGCAAGCCGGCCCCGGCCAGCATGCTTGCCGACATACCCAAGCTTGTCTCGGCCTACTATACCGGAGAGCCGGACCCGCTGGAGGCCGGACAGCGTGTGTCATTTGGCACCTCGGGGCACAGGGGCTCCTCTCTGGACAATACGTTCAACGAGGCCCACATACTTGCGATAACGCAGGCCATATGTCTCTTGCGGAAAGAGCAAAAAACGGACGGCCCCCTGTTCATTGGCGCGGACACGCATGCGCTTTCCGCTCCCGCTTTCGCCAGCGCGCTGGAGGTCCTGGCGGCAAGCGGAGTGGAGGTAATGATATCGGAGGCAGGAGAATATGACCCCACTCGGGCGGTGTCTCACGCCATCCTAACGTACAACCGCGGAAGGAAGTCCGGGCTCGCCGACGGCATCGTCATAACCCCATCGCACAACCCACCGGAAAGCGGAGGGTTCAAATACAACCCTCCCCATGGCGGCCCAGCCGAACCCTCCATAACCGGCCGGATAGAGGCCAGGGCCAACGCGTTCATGGAAAACGGGCTGAGGGACGTAAGAAGGCTCCCATATGAAAAAGCGCTTGGGGCGGCAACAACACACAGGCACGATTACATGGGCGCATATGTGGGCGACCTGGGAAACGTCATAGACATGGATGCCATCCGCGGGGCAAAGATACACCTCGGAGTAGACCCTCTTGGAGGCGCCGGAGTGCATTACTGGGGCCTTATTGCGGAGCGCTTCTCACTGGACCTGACCGTCGTAAACGATGCCGTGGACCCGACCTTCCGCTTCATGAGCGTGGACTGGGACGGCAAGATCCGAATGGACCCTTCATCGCCGTACGCCATGCAAAGGCTGATCGGGCTGAAGGACAGCTTCGATGCCGCATTCGCAAGCGACACGGACCATGACCGGCACGGAATCGTCACCAGGAGCGCCGGACTCCTGCCCCCGAACCATTATCTTGCCGCATCTGTCTTTTACCTGTTCAGGAACCGGCCCGGATGGCCGGCCTCCGCCTCGGTCGGAAAGACGCTGGTCAGCAGCCGCATGATAGACCACGCCGCACACAAGCTTGGCAGGGGCCTTTACGAGACGCCGGTGGGGTTCAAATGGTTTGTTGACGGCCTGCTGACCGGAGAACTGGGTTTCGCCGGCGAAGAGAGCGCGGGGGCCTCTTTCCTGCGCCGGGACGGCACCGTATGGGCAACGGACAAGGACGGCATCATCCCTGCCCTGCTTGCGGCAGAGATCAGGGCGCGGCTGGGAAAGGACCCAGGGGAGCTTTACAGTGAGCTTGCCAGCGAGTTCGGGGAGCCGGTCTACGACCGGGTGGACGCGCCCGCAACACCTGAACAAAAAGACATCCTGAAGAAACTCTCCCCAGGCCAGGTGTCCTCCACCATGCTTGCAGGCGAAAAAATAGAAGGCATCCTGACACGCGCTCCGGGCAACAACGAGCCCATCGGAGGCATCAAGGTGGAAGCCAAAAGCGGATGGTTCGCGGCGCGGCCCTCCGGCACCGAGAACATATACAAGATATATGCTGAAAGCTTCCTGGGACAAGACCATCTGCGCCGGATATTCGAGGAGGCGCAGGGCATTGTCGACGGGGCCCTCCATGCAGCGGGCAGCCGTCCCTAGAATTTCACTCAGGCAAAAAACAGCACACATTTCCCCTTAAGGCCCTTGCGGTCATGCGGACACCTACCCATTTACCTTCCTGAAGATTTATAATCAATGCGCTTGAGTTTTTTTGGTTTTTTCTCAAATGAACCATCCTGCGCAATAAAACCGCAGGTGTCTTTTTTTGTTTTTTTGAATTTTTAGCTGTCATTGCGGCTTTTCTGTCCGGGATATTTCTTATGAAGGGGTTCCCGGCGCCGGGAATTTTTTGCAAAAAAGTAAAACTGAAAAAAACCAAATGGCTCGTAGAAAGATATTTTGGGCCCTTCTGTGCGTAGTCATCTCGTGTAGCGTTTCGTGTACGACGATGATACCCAGGAAAGACCTGCCCGCTCCGCTTACCGGCAAGGGTTTCGGCAACCCGGTGAAGGTGGTGTCCATCCCCCTTCCGGCCATCTCCACAGACCCCAATGAGGGACTTACTGCGGGCGTGCTGGGGGCCTTCCTCATCTATGACAAAAAAGGCGGGGTAAGGACCCTTCTTGCCCCCCAGGTCAACTACAACAGATATTATGGCGCCACGGCGACCGTATACGGGGCCTTCTACCCCAGGACGGGGCAGAGTTGGCAGGTAAACGTTTCCAGGTCCCAGCACGTAAATTTCGATCTCGAGGCAACCTTCAACGACGAAAAGCACCTTATACCGGGAGTGGATCTGAACGCATACGGATTTTATTTTAACAACGGGTCCTCCAGGTTCTTTGGTTTCCAGTCCAGCAGCTCGCTTCAAAACGAGACAAACTACGGTGACCAGGAGGCTGGCTTCAACATCTCCGCCACCTTTGGCCTGCTCCGTCATTTCTATATTTCCCTGGGCGACAGGTTGAGGCAGGTCACCATAACCCACGGGGCGGTCAAGTCGCTGCCATTTATACAGGACGTCTTCACCACGGAAGAGGTGCCGGGGATAAACGGCTTCAGGACACACGCGCAGCGCCTTTCTCTTATCTACAGCACCCTTGATTCCCGCGAGATGCCCACGTCCGGTTTTTATTCGAAGGCCATGGCTGAGTGGAGCGGCAGGGCCCTGGGCAGCACCGCCAACTTCTTCCATTATTTCCTTGAAGCCGATGATTACATACCCGCCGCCAAAAAGCGGTATGTGACACTGCTCAGGGGCGCTTATGACCAGACCATCGGAAAAAGCGTGCCTTTCCTGGAGCGCTCTATCCTTGGCGGGGAGAACACCTTGCGCGGGTATGGCGACAACAGGTTCATAGATAAAAGCTATCTGCTCTTTAACTTCGAAGAGAGGATACGGCTGTTCACGAAGAGCGTCTTCCATGTGAAGACCCGGTGGGAGCTCGCCCCGTTTCTGGATACGGGCACCGTCATGAGCTCGCTTTACAGCATCGCCATAAGCCGCTTCAAAATAAACCCCGGCATAGGCTTCAGGGCCACGGTCCCCCCGAATATAGTGGGCAGGGTTGATGTCGGCTTCGGCAACGAGGGGCCGGCTGTGTTCGTTGGCCTTGGATATCCCTTCACGGATTAAATTAAAGGGTCTTGGGAAAAAATTCCTGCGGGCAGATCACCGGATTTTTTATTTTCTTTTCGGGGGGCGCATGGGTTTTTTTGATATGTGTCCGGTCCTTAAATGATGAAGTAAACGGACGGATGCAAGTTGCCATTCTTGACCAGCCGGCTTTTTTTCCAATGGGCGCGGCACCTGTATTCCCGGCAAAAAAAGAAGGGGCCCGTTCAGGGCCCCCGGTTCAAGGACTGGAAGAGAAGGAAAAAATCTTGTTTGCTCTTTTTTTATTTTATTGATAGCTCAAGCCGTTTGCCTTCCAGTAGGCCCTTATCTTGTTTTTAAGCAAAGTGGGAAGCGGTATGTAGGTGAGCCTTAAGGCCTCAGCATCGCCGTGCGTAAATCCCCAGTTGAAGAACTTGACGACCGTGTCGTTGACGGCCTTGGGCAGCGACTTGTTAAGAAGGATGAAGGTGGCCCCGGCAATCGGCCAGGAACCCTTGCCGGGCGCGTTCACGAGCCAGAGGTAAAACCCTTTTTGGGGGTTGAACGCGGCCTTGCCGGCCGCCTCCTTGAAGCTCTGGACGGTGGGCCCGACATAATAGCCCGCCCTGTTTTTCATAAGCACATAAGGCATGTGCTCCTGAAGGATGTAGGCGAACTCCACGTATCCTATGGAATACTGCACCCTGTTTGCATAGTTGGTGACGCCCTCGCTGCCCTTGGCCCCGATGCCTACTGGCCATTTCACCGCTATTCCCTGGCCGACCTTCGCCCTCCACTCGGGAGATATGGCGGCGAGGTAATGGGTGAATATCGCGGTCGTGCCGGAGGCCTCGGACCTGTGGATGGTCGTTATCACATGGTGCGGCAGCCTGAGCCCCGGGTTGAGCGCCTTTATCCTGGGGTCGTCCCAGTACTTGATCTCCCCCATATAGATCTTTTCAAGCGTAGGGCCGTCCAGCTTCATCTGGCCCGGTCTTACGCCGGGGATGTTCACTACGGGCACAACGCCCGCGGTAACTGTCGGGAACTGCAGAAAACCCTTCTGCCTGAGCACGGCAGGACTGAGGGGAGAATCGGACGCGCCAAAATCGACGGTCTTGTTGGTTATCTGCTGGATGCCGCCCCCCGAACCGATGGACCCGTAGTTGAACCTTATGCCGGTCATCCTGGCATAGTCGTATGCCCACGCCGAATATAGCGGATAGGCCAGAGTTGAACCAGCCCCGTTCAGGGTCTGTGCCGCCTGCGCCAGCCCGAACGCGAAAACGGAACTTAAAACCAGAAACACCGCCAGTAAACGCTTCATCTGTTTTGAAACCCTCCTTGTGTGGGATCGAGATTGAAATTATATTAAACCGGCTTTATTACATCAGTGTTACACCAGGATTAAATGTTTGTTTACGGTCTTTCTTTCCCTGTATATACTCTTACCATATTATTCACGCGCCGGCATCAGTGTGTGTTTTTTGTTTTTTTAAAGGGGTCCGTTTGATAATACGCCGCCAAAGATGTTATCTTCAGAAATCCGGACGACTTAAAATGAAAGGACGTATGAACTGAGATGTTCCTTCTAAAGATACTGGTCCTCGCGGCGGTCCAGGGGGCGGCCGAACTCCTGCCGGTCTCCAGTTCCGCCCATGTTATTGTGGCCGAGAAACTGATGGGGCTTAACCCAACGAGCCCCCAGATGACCCTTCTTCTCGTAATGCTCCACACCGGCACCATGTTTGCCGTCATATATTACTTCTGGGACTCCTGGAAGCAGGGATTTTTCGCGTCGAGGAAGGTTTTTTTAAGTTCGCTCAAGCTCATCGTGGCGGCCACGTTCTTTACAGGCGCGGTTGGGCTTGTGCTTAAAGCGATCATCGAAAAGATATATTTGCGCAACGTTCCCCACGCCCAGATAGAAATGATCTTCGGCAACCTGGATATCATATCGGTCTCACTTGCAGCGGTCGGCATCATGATCATTTACTCCCATTGGAAAACGCGCAATCTTCCAGCCCGCCCGGAAATAGAAAATGGAAGCGGTGTCACGGACCTTAAAGGATCCTCCTTCATAGGGCTGATCCAGGGCATCTGCCTGCCTTTCAGGGGGTTTTCGCGCTCCGGGGCAACCATCTCGGCCGGCATGCTCACGGGGATGGCCAAGACGCGCGCCGAGGAGTTCAGCTTTGCCCTTGCCGTGGTGCTTACGCCCCCCGTCATCGCAAGAGAGGTCTGGAGGATGTTTGCGGACAAAAAGATCCCACTGGCCGGCTTTTCCGGCATGGCCGGGGCCTTCTATCCGAGCCTCATTGGCATGGTTATGAGCTTCGTGGCGGGCGTGCTGGCCCTGCGCTGGCTTTCAAAATGGCTTTCTGGCGGGCGTTGGCATTTCTTCGGGATATATTGCCTTTTTGCCTCCGCGGTGGTGTTCGTTCTCCACTTGAAAGGTTTTTGATTTAATTTAACTTAACCTGATCCACCCGCGCTTATTTCACTATCATAACGGAGCAATGCGCCCCGGATGCCACTCTGCGTGAAACGGAACCAAGCAGCAGCCCCTCAAGCATCGATTTGCCCTTGTGCCCCATGACTATCAGGTCGCATCCTTCTTCCCGGGCAGTCTGCATGATGCTGCTTGCCGGATGTCCCACGGCGACCTTCGTCTTTATGGAAATGCCCTTCTGCCTTGCTTTTTCCGCCAGCTCCGCCAGCAGCTTTTCATAATTGCCGGATGCCCGGTCCACCACTTCGTCCATTTCCGTGAAATAAAGCGACTCAGGCGGCTGCACCACGGACAGGGCCAGAATGAAAGATGAAGGCCTGCTCATCGATGCCAGTTCAAGCACGTCATCGAACGCCTCATAGGATTTGGGTGATCCGTCGAAGGCAACCAGTATTTTCCTGAACATTAAAAAACCTCCCTTTTTTACCGGACGACGAAGACCCTAGCAGCAGCCCCCGCCGTTTCCGCCGCACGCGCACGTGGGCTCCCCGCCTGTTATCATGCTGCCAATGAGGGCCGAGGCGCAGCCCACCCCCTTATTTACGCTCAGCGCGCCAAAGGCGCAGTTTTTTTCGCATGCGCCGCACTCCATGCACCTGTCCCTCACCGCTATCACCGCCCGCCCCCCCTCAAGCCGAAAAACGTTATGAGGGCAGACCTCCATGCACATGCCGCAGCCGGTGCACTTGTCAGCGGCCATCTTCAGGGTGATCCCTCCTGTTATATATCTCATTAAATAACCCTCCACTGAAGAAGTTTATAGACCAGAAGAAGCGCCACTGCCACCGCCGCAGACAAGATATAGACCGGCAGGGCGGCCTTCAGCTCCTTTTTTACCCCGGAGATGCAGGTGAAAGTGGTAGAACCCGTAAACTGAAGGGCAATATATGAGCTTGCCATCGGGAAAAATATGCACGCCGCCCAGATGAGCGCGGGGTCCATCCGGCCCGGCAGGCCGGCCTTCATGCTTATAAGCACCGCAGCGGCCCCCGCTATCCATCCTTTCACCGCAAAAGACTTAAACGGTATGAACGGCAGCAGCACCGGGACCAGAAACGCCCCTGCAAACACGGAAACAAGCCCAAGCAGCAGAAACGGAAGGCCGCCCGAAAAGGCGTCCCTGAAGATAATGCCTTTGGGGCCAAGGCCAAAGACGGCCAGGACCGCAAGAGCAAAAAGCGGGTAACGCTTCATTGCGGGGATGATCTCCATCGGAGAAAGAACGAGCCTGTCCAGGAGACCGAACCTGACCTCTCTCATCTGCCCGGTTGCCCTGTAGTCTGCCTTTATGTATTCGGGAATATCCGCCGCCCTCACCGGCCCGTAACAGACCCTGAACCCCGTTTTCTTTCTCACCTCGGACGCGTTCACACCCGGCGCGCCAAGCTGAGGCAGGATCAGCCTGCCCCTGCCAGCCGCCCTGTCAAGGCCAGTGGCCCTGATGCGCTCTATCAGCTCGGCCGTCCCAAACGTCCCCTTGCCCGCTGCGCACCAGACGTTAATGCCCTTTGTGTCCAGAACCAGCACCCAGGCATCGAGGCCGGAAAGCCTGCGCCTCAGAGTATCAAAACTGAACTTGTAATTGGCGCTCACAAATATGTTCGAGTCCTCCCCCGGCTCGCCCACGGCGTAAAGTCCGGGAGGGACGCTGTAGCTGTCCCTGAAAGAGAAAAAACTCACCCGGCATTTGAAGCCGCCCCATATGTCCGAGCGGGTAAGGGTCGTGGACACACGGCAGACAGGCCCGGCCGGCGTGTTGACCGTGCCGGTGGTCCATTCCGCCTGCAAAGGCGCACAGCAGCAAGCCGCACCGCCGGCCCCCCCAGTGCTCTTTTGCGGATCGCCTGAGGGCTTCAGTATGAGTTTTATCTCCGGCATGCATCTAGTTTGGCCCATAAAGCGTCTACTGTAAAGCATGGCTTATGCAAAAGCGAAATCTGCTATACTTAAACAAAAAAATCCCGGCAGAAAAAATTTTTTTCCGGTGGAAAACGGGGAGGCCATGGCAAGGATAAACGTAGTCTCGAAGATACTCGAAGCAAACGACCGTCTGGCCGCGGAAAACCGCAGGCTGTTTGCCCAAAACGGCCTTTTCGTAATCAACCTGATGTCTTCCCCCGGGGCCGGCAAGACCACCCTCATTGAAAACACCGTGCGCGCCCTTGGCGGTGAAAACATCAGGATAGGCGTGATCGAGGGCGACATCCAGGGGACGAGCGATGCTGAAAGGATAGGCGCGCTGGGGGTGCCGGTTGTGCAGATAAACACGGGGGGCGCCTGCCACCTGGACGCAAACATGATAAGGGAGACACTTCCCTCGCTGCCTGTCTCAAGCCTGGACCTGCTGATAATCGAAAACGTGGGCAACCTGGTGTGCCCGGCGGAGTTCGACGTGGGGGAAGACGCCAAGGCGATGCTCCTTTCGATAACAGAGGGAGAGGACAAACCGCTCAAGTACCCGCTTATGTTCCAGGAGTCCAGGGCCCTTCTGATAAATAAAATGGACCTTGCTCCGCATTTGGATGTGGACATGGAAAAGATAAGGAAGGATTCCCTTTCCCTGAACCCGGCGCTTCAAATATTCGAGATATCGGCCAAAAAAGGTGAGGGGTTGACCGGCTGGACAGACTGGCTTGCCTCAAAAGTCCGCGAGAAGAACCGGGCGCGCGCGTAAAAAAAACAAGAAACACAAAAAAGAAAAATGTGCGCGGGCTGACGGCGGCCGGTAACAATCCAGGATAATTTTTTTGTGCTTGGTCTCCCAACCCATGGCACAAACAAAAAAACCGGATTTCAGCAGATCCTGGGGAGCTGTTCCCCCGCAAGCATGTCCATCATCCTTTCGCCGCCGGCAATGGTTTCGAGCACCACTGAGCCGGCCGGATATTGGCCCTCCCGGACCACCCTGCCGATAATGACGGAGCCGCAGCCGGCCTCATCGGTCCTCATGGCCTCAAGCACGTCTCCTGCCAGCTCCGCGGCCACTACGGCCACAAGGGCGCCTTCGCAGGCTGCGTAAAGGTGGTCCAGCCCCAAAAGGCCGCATGCCCCCCTTACCGAAGGCAGGACAGGCACGTCTTCCTCCCTTATCACCATCGCAAGCCCGCAGTCCAATGCGAACTCCTTCAGCACCGTGGCAAGCCCCCCTCTTGTAGGGTCCCTCATCACCCGGACCGCCCCGTCGCGGCGGAGCATCCGTTTTACAAGGCCGTTCAAGGGTTTTGTGTCGCTTTCAAGCGGCGGGTCAAAATCTATCCCGTTTCTCCTGGCCATTACGGAGATGCCGTGCCTGCCCATGTCCCCGCTTACGATGATGGCGTCTCCGGGCCGGATGTTGCCCGGGGAGAGGCTTTTTGCCGCCAGGTCCATGAGACCTATGCCGGAGGTGTTTATGAATATGCCGTCCCCCTTGCCCTTCTCCACCACCTTGGTGTCCCCGGTGACTATGCGCACACCCGCCTTTCTGGCGGCGCGGGACATGGAGGAGACGATCTTTTTCAGATCCTCTACCGGAAACCCCTCCTCTATTATGAACCCGGCGGAGATGGCCAGCGGCTGCGCTCCCGAGACCGCGAGGTCGTTTACGGTGCCGTTTATGGCCAGGTCCCCGATGTCTCCCCCCTCAAAAAAAACGGGAGAAACAACATAGCTGTCCGTAGTGAAGGCAAGACGGGTAAAAGATGCCCCGTCCGGCCCCTTCCCCTCCAGTTCCAGAACGGCAGCATCAAGGAGGGGCTCCTCCATGCCGAATTCGGAAACGATCGCCTCGTTCACGAGCCTTCTCATAAGCCGTCCGCCGCTTCCGTGGCCAAGGAGTATCTTTTCTCTTTCTTTTTCTTTCGGATTATTTTCCATCAGCGAGCCTTCGTTTGCGGTCCGTATTTATAATAGGCGGCACAGCTTCCCTCCGTGCTCACCATGCATGCCCCCACGGGATGCTCCGGAGTGCACGCGGAGCCAAAAAGGCGGCATTCCACCGGAAGCTTAAGCCCCCTCAGTATGTCCCCGCAGGAACAGCCTCTGTCATCAGGGCAGGCTGCGGGCCCCATATCCGCCTTGAAGGCGTCTTCGGCATCCATCCCCGACCACTCCTTTTTAAGTTTCAGCCCGCTTCCAGGTATCGTGCCGATGCCCCTCCATTCGGCATCAGAAGGCTCGAAATACCTGTCTATAAGTGAGAGGGCCTTCTGATTTCCAAAATCCTTTACCACCTTTTTATATGCCACCTCCACCCGCGCGGCGCCTGAGGCTATCTGCTCAAGGAGCATAAGGGCGCCTTCCATTATCTCCTCCGCCTCAAACCCGGTCACGACCGCGGGAATGTGGAACTCCTCCGCCAGAAAACCGTAGGGACGCGCGCCGATTATGGCGCTTACGTGCCCCGGCAATATGAAGCCGTCCAACCCCACCCTGCTGTCCGCAAGCAGGGCCCTTAGCGCCGGGGGCACCAGCTTGTGCACCGAGTATATGAAAAAGTTGTCCAGGCCGGAGCCGCGCGCCATTTCAAGGGCGGCGGCCACCAGAGGGATGGTCGTCTCAAAACCGGTGGCGAAGAAAACGACTCTCCTGTCCCTGCGCCTGCCCGCCTCGGCCACCGCGTCCAGAGGGGAATAGACCACTTTCACATCGGCCCCATCGGCGCGCGCCCTGTCAAGAGACCCAAGCGAGCCTGGGACCCTCATCATGTCCCCGAAGGTCATCAGCGTCACGCCGGGCCGCCTGGCGATCCTTATCGAGTTGTCGATATCGCTTTTCGCGGTCACGCAAACGGGACAGCCCGGCCCTGAAAGAAAGCTTATCTCAGGGAAAAGCCCTCTTATCCCGTGCCGGAATATCGCCACCGTATGCGTGCCGCAGACCTCCATCAGCTTCACCGGGCGGCCTGTCTTTTTTAAAAGACGGTTTATCCCGTCCGCCAGCCTTTCCATTTCCCTGTTCATTGCATCACCCTCGCTCTCGCTATGAACGCCTGTCCCAGACTGATGCCGCCGTCCCCGGGCGGGACAAGCCTGTTTGTGCAAACCCGGACCCCTCCGGCCATGGACAGCCTCCCCATTACCCCCTCAAGCAGAAACCGGTTCTGAAATACACCTCCGCTTAGCGCTATGGTCCTTATCCCGGTCCCGGCTGAAAGCCGCAGCGCAGTCTCCGAAACCGCCCTTGCGACCGTGTTGTGGAACCTGGCCGATACCGCGGCCGGCCGCACGCCGCGGGCCCTTTCTTCAATGGCCTGAACGAAGGCCGCTGAAAAGTCCAGTTGCCGTCCGCCCTCCAATGTGTCATACGGATACTCCGCCTTCATGTCCTCTTCCCAGGCCATGCTTTCAAGCGCAATGGCCGCTTCGGCCTCAAAGGTGTTTTCATCCACCAGGCCCAAAACCGAGGAAAAAGCCTCAAAGAGCCTCCCGGCGCCGGAAGACAAAGGCGCGAGCTCCCTTTTTTTTGATATCTTTAGAATGTTTTCCACCTCGCGCGCCGTGCGTCTTCCGGAAATGCCCGACTTTTGGGCCAGGGACAAAACCGTCTCATCGGGAAGAGTCTGCCCGAGCAGCCCTATGGCGGCCCGCCACGGGGCCCTTACCGCCGCCTCTCCCCCCGGCAGCGGGATGGGCCTGAAAAAGGCGGCCCTTTCAAACCCGAGCGCATCCGCTATCAGGAACTCCCCGCCCCACAAGGTCCCGTCCGTCCCGTAGCCAGTGCCGTCCAGGGCCACGCCGATGACCTTCTCCGTAAGGCCGGCCTCGGCCATTACGGATGCAACGTGGGCATGGTGGTGCTGGACGGCGAATTTTTTCCCCGCCGGTATGTCCGGCCCCATGCTGCCCAATATCAGATTTGAGGAATGATATCCCGGGTGCATGTCATACCCGGCCGCCTCGGGCTTTGTCCCGAAAAGCCGCATAAGCTTTTCCAGCGTCTCCAAGTAGAATTTCTGGGCCTGCGGGTTTTCCATGTCCCCTATGTGCTGGCTCATCACAGCCCTGTCATCCTTCACCAGCGTGAAGGTGTTTTTCAGGTCTCCGCCAGCCCCCATCACCTGGGGGCGATCAAAGAGCCCGCTTGCGGCATTGCCCCGCTTGCGGCCCGTCTTTTTTTGCCCGTAAAATGCCCCGCCTAATCTTATGGGGACGGGCACATATCCCCTGGCCCGCCTGGCAAAGGCAAAGAAGGGGATATTTTCGCTTGCCGGAGAAACCTCATAGATCACGGAATCGTCCACCCTGGTGTGAATGTCGCGGTCATGCAGGACAAAATACCCGGCAATGCCTGAAAGCCTTTTCAGCGCATCTTCGTTTGTGGCCGCTATGGGCTCCTCGGAGAGGTTCCCGCTGGTCATGACAAGGGCGTTAAAAGCCGGTCCGCCTGGCCCGCCCGGCCCGGCCGGATAGTTGAACAAAAGCCAGTGCAGAGGGGTATAAGGGAGCATGAAACCAAGCAGGCCGTTTCCGGGCGCTATGGCAGAAGGCAGGGCGCATTCCTTTTTCCTCCTCAGGAGGACGACAGGCCTTTCAGGCGACAGGAGTTTTTGCTCCTCCTCTTCCGACACGTGGCAAAACCGTTTTATTTCCTCGACCGAGCCCGACATGAGGGCAAAAGGCTTGTTGCCCCTTTTTTTCCTGCGCCTCAGTTCGCAGACCGCCTTTTCGTTTCCCGCATCGCAGGCCAGGTGGAAGCCACCGAGCCCTTTGATGGCAACGATGCCCCCCGCCTTGAGCTCCCTTATCGCAAGGGTGATAGGATTTTGGCGGGCGCCGTTTTTGCCGTCCGGCCCTGTGAAAACGGACGGCCCGCAGGCCTGGCAGGCCGTGGGCTCCGCATGGAAGCGCCTGTTTGCCGGGTTTGTGTATTCCCTCCTGCAATCCGGACACATCCCGAACGCGGACATCGTGGTGTTTTCCCGGTCGTAAGGGACCTCCCGTATGATGCTGTAACGCGGTCCGCAGTTGGTGCAGTTGATGAACGGGTATAGATACCGTCTGTCCGACGGGTCGGACATCTCTTTAAGACAGTCCGGGCAGACCGAGACATCCGCGCTGACGTCGGCGCTCAAGGCGGGGGAAACGGCCCCTGCCACGCTCCCTTCGGCCCCACTTTCGATTATCCTGAAACTGGAATGGGCTGCGCCGCCCGGCAGTTCCCTGACGTCGAGCCCGGTTATTCGGGCAAGGGGCGGGGCCTCTGCCTTCAGACGGCCCAAAAACCCACTGGTGCCTTCATTCTCCCCTTCTACTTCTATAAGGACCCCGCTGCCCGTGTTGCGCACAAAGCCCGTAAGGCCCATCTCCCTGGCCAGCCTGAAGACATAGGGCCTGAAACCAACTCCCTGCACGACGCCTGAGACCTTTATGGACACCCGGCCCATGCACGTGATTTTACTTTATTTGGCCTATTTTGGAAACAGCCCGATAAGGAAAAGGCGGGCCCTTTTTCCAGTTCGAGACTCAGGGGGCGGGTCTCAGGGCTCCGGGTCGAACGGAACGGCCTGGTCGTCCTCTGCCGCTGCCGCAGGGGCAGCTTTGGCAGATTTGAACCGGGACCTTATGTAATCCGCCATCTCGGCTGACCCGATAAGGGGAAAACCGGCAAGCTCATATTTTATGACCCTGTTCCTATCCAGAATGACCGTCGAGGGCACTGCTATGACACCGTAATCATGGAACGCTACAAGTCCGTAATCTATGGAAACGGGCATGTCGAGCTTCAGGCTGTCTATTTCGGACTTTATTTGAGAGATGGTCTTGCCTGTTATCTCCTGGGCGTCCACGTCTATGGCAAGGACTGACAGGCCTTTTCGTCTGTATTTTTCATATAGACGCTCCATCTGCTTAAGGGCATTCCCGGAGTACGCGCTCCAGGTGGACCAGAAAAGAAGGACGGTAAGCTTTTGTCCTTTTATGCTGTTAAATTCCGTGGTCTGTCCGTTCAGTTCCTTAAGCGTGAAATCCGGCCCCTTCATGCCATCCCTGAGGCTCTCCAGGGCGTTTGCGGCGGTCGCCGCCATCAAAAAAATCCCCGTAAGCAAAAAAACCAGCAGGAAAACGGAACAAAGCATCCTAGCAGCCGGCCTTTCCGTGATGAAAGGCCTTGGACTTTTCCTCATTTCCCTTCCCCCTCTGAAGATTTTTAAAAAAGAAAAAACCCAGACAGATTGTAATACCATTCGGGCGGCGGGCATGTGCCCCGCGTCACATAAAAATCTTTCCCGGTTTTTTGTTTCCGCTTTCAAGGTTTTTTTTGTTTTGCGGCTACGGCAAAGGTTTTTTAGAACCGGATTTAATGGGCAAAAAAGTCTTGGGCGCGGGGTTTAATTAATAAGGGTGGGGTGGTGCGAGAGAGGGGATTTGAACCCCTACAGGTTGCCCCACTGGATCCTAAGTCCAGCGCGTCTGCCAGTTCCGCCACTCTCGCTCGTTGATTTTAAAGGATTTTTTGGGATAAGGTCAAACATGCAGCCCTCCATCTGCCGTATAATTGTGTACTTTTGGTCAAAGACATCGATGCTCGACCTCAGACTCCCGGAATAATAATGCGCGTATTTCGCCGTCATGGAGAGGTTTTTATGCCCCGGCAGCTCCCCATCACCCTGCAGGGATCAATCTGTTCCGGACAAGCCCGGCTGCGAATGTGTGCCAGAGACCATGGCTGCCCATGAACATTGGTCCCGGCATATTTCGCCCCGCCCCGCAGTCCGCGGCATGGCCCTTTTTCACGGCTGAAAACAAAAAATGAGAAATGAAATAAAATAAGATTAAGAGACCTCAAAAATTAATCAAGACGATATTGAGCTTGTGCCTGAAGGTGTGAAGGAATACAATTTACGAAATGGAGAAACAGGGGCGGGGCAGCTGCCCGGGAGCGACGATCAACGGGGTCGTCCCCGGGCAGCCGCAGGCGATAAAAAGACTGTCCGCACAGGTGATGAAAGACAGGCTGCTTGTTTTAAATCTTGAAGACAGCCAAAATGATTCCGAGCTTATCGAGGCCCAGCTGGCCAATGAGGGTTTGGACTGCGCCTTTGTCCGGGTTGAAAACCGGGCAGATTTCGTCCAGGCGCTGAACAGCACCGGCTTCGATCTGATATTGGCCGACTATTCGCTTCCCGCTTTCGACGGGGTTTCCGCACTTGAAATAGCGCAGGAAAAGCAGCCTGAAGTCCCTTTCATATTCATATCTGGGGCCATCGGGGAAGAGTATGCCGTGGAGATGCTCAAAAACGGCGCGACCGATTATATCCTGAAGGACCGGATGTCCAGGCTTGGCCCCGCTGTCAGGAGGGCCCTGCAGGCGGCCCGTGAGCACGCCGAGAGGAGGGATGCTGAAGAGAAGCTAAGGAAATACCGGCGGCACCTTGAACAGCTGGTAGAAGAGCGCACAGCAGCCCTGTACGCAAGCGAGAAGAGATACCGGTTGCTGTTCGAAAACGCCAATGACGCCATCTTCATAATGGATGCGGAGGAGGAAAACGCGGGCCAGATAATAGACGCCAATGACATGGCGGCAAAGATGCACGGGTACACCAGGGATGAACTCCTCAAGCTGAACATAAGTGATATAGACTATCCGGCCGACGAAAAGCTCATCAAAAAGCGGCGGCACCTGATACTGGAGGGCCTGTGGCTGACTGCGGATGTGCGGCACCACAGGAAGGACGGCAGCATATTTCCTTTGGAAGTCAGCGCGGGGCTCTTTGAGCAGGACGGCCACAGATACATTTTCGCCATCGAGCGGGACATAACAGAACGGAAAAATGCCGAAGAAAAGATAAGGGCCTCCCTCCTGGAAAAGGAGATGCTCCTCAAGGAGCTCTATCACAGGACAAAGAACAATATGCAGGTGATATCGGGCCTGCTGAACCTTCAGTCCGCGTCCTTCGGAGACCATGGACTGCAGCAGGCATTTAAGGAGACCCAGGACAGGATCATGGCCATGTCCCTGGTGCATGAGAGGCTGTACAAATCGCAGGACCTGTCCAACCTGGACATGAAGGACTACCTGCAAGACCTCTCCAGGTCGCTGATGGAGAGCTACAAGGACAAGGCCGCGGCTGTGTCCTTGAACCTGGAGGTCGGGAGCATCCCCCTGTCAATAGACCTTGCCACGCCCTGTGGTCTGATAATAAACGAGCTCCTTTCCAATTCACTGAAGTACGCCTTCCCGTGTGGCAGAAAAGGAGACGTAAGAATAGCCATGCAGAAAAAGGGGGAAGGGATAGAGCTCGTTTTTTCCGATAACGGGGTGGGTCTTCCCGGCTGGCTGGACATAAAGGACATAAAAGACGTTAAGACCCTGGGGTTGAGGCTGGTATCCAAACTTGTCTCAGTGCAGTTGAACGGAAAACTCGAGGTCTGCCGGGAGGGCGGGACGCGTTTGTCCATAAGTTTCAGACAATAGTTTTCATGGAATACGGCTGTTTTACTCCCCTTTTGACATCCATGACTGCCCCCGGCATATTTTCCGCCTGGGACGCCCACGCGCCGGTGCGGATCCGGAGTAAAATTTAATTATGGGGGACATCCCGCTTTATCAGGAAAAACGTCTGGCACGAAAAAACCTGCCATGGGGAAAACGCTCTTTTTTTGTCAGCTACGGGTCTGCGTTACTCGCTGGCGCGCTCCTCCTGCTGGCTGCCAAATACCTGTTTGGGTATCTTGAGGTCATTTTCTTCTCCATCCCCCTGGCCGCCATTGCGCTTTTCACCCTTTACCTGGGCGCCGGGGCAGGCAGCGTCCTTGCCGTAATCGTGGGGATCGGCATCTGGTTTTTCTTCATCGAGCCAGAAGACATCCTCGAAGCGCCAAGCCTCAGGGACGCGACCCAACTGTTCGGGTTTTTCCTTGCATCGGGTATAATCGTCTATGCCATCAGCCTGCTTGATCGCACCAAAAGGAGGCTGCAATCGGCGCTTGCCGAAAAAGAGGTCCTGCTCAAGGAGCTGTACCACAGGACAAAGAACAACCTTCAGGTGGTCTCCAGCCTCATCTCGCTGCAGTGCTCCAGGAGTTTTGACAGCGGGTCCATCCAGTCCATGTGCGAGGACATCCAGAGCAGGCTCAAGGCCATGGCCCTGGTCCATGAAAAACTCTACAGGTCAGGCGATCTGGCCCACGTGAACATGAGGGACTACATAGTGGACCTTTCAAAAAGCATTGTGCATGGATATCCGCTCCTCAGGGAAAGCCTTGCTCTCCAATACATGGTAGAAGACATACTGCTGCCCATAGAACTGGTAGTGCCCTGCGGGCTGATAATAAACGA
>JAJYJB010000084.1 GCA_021789735.1 Nitrospirota bacterium | reverse complement strand
ACTATTTCTGCCGGCCTCTGGGCAAGATAGCATACGCACCGTATGGCGTAATCGGTCTCTCTTGTTATCTGCATAATATTCTCGCTGAGTCCCTTTTTTTATAAAAAATTAAAAATAAAGCCTTTCCACCCCCGTCAGTGGTCCGCCGCCTTCCGCTGAAACAGCATTTCATTTCATCAGCAGCAAGAGGACCACGAACGGCGGCTTCGATCAAATTTAACCTCCTGAACCATTAAACCCGCCTTCTTCAGGCCGTACTGCGCAACCCAAGGGCCACGGCGGCAAGTTCGCTTCTCCGCCTTATCTCGAATTTGCCGAATATGTTGTTCAGGTGGCCTTTCACGGTTTGCTCCCTGATAGAAAGCCTTTCCGCGATCTCCCGGTTGGAATGGCCCTGGATGACGAGCACGGCGATCTCCTTTTCCCGGCGGCTCAGATTGAAGCGGTCAAGGCCAGGGTCCAGCCTGTGTGAGGGCGGATGGGGCTCAAGGAGTATGAATTTCCCTTTTTTATTCCTGTTGCATAACGGCACGGTGCGCACTCTGAACGTACTGGAGCCGTTTTTAAAAAAGGCCGCCCCCGAACCGAGCCCTGGGTCGGGGATATGCTCCGCGGAGGTCCCTTTTATGGCCTGCCTGGCGGCATCGTTCATGAAAACAGGCAAGCCCGCCTCATCCCTCATGATGACGCCGCAAGCCTCCTTGAGGGGGTCCCGGCCGCCTATCAATTCAATATTGCGGATAGCCATTGCCACATGGGGCAGGAGGATATTTACGATCTCCTGGTCGCGGCGGCTGAAATCGCGCTCATGCTTCTGCCTGTTGGCGATAAATATCCCGACCATATCGCCCTGTGCCCGGAGCCACGCGCCGAGACCGTAAAATACGGAGGCAACGGGGATGAGAAAATCGCGGGCGAACCCGGTCTCGCCAAGCCCGGGCACCATGTCCGTAATTCTGGCCGCCTCGTTAAAATGGTGTTTGAACCAGCCGTTTGACATGAAAGGGTCATTCATCGCGAAGTGGGCGAGATATGTGAGCATGGATTCCTCGCTGTTGTTGAATACCTCGTACCCGCTGAAATGGAATTCCCTTGTCTTGGGGTCCGAGGAGACAAAGACCGCGCTGTGGATGCCGATGAACTTCCTCAGTTCTTCGCAAACCTGCCGGATCATCGCCTTTTGATCCGGGATCGAATAGATGGCATCGATTATATCCAATGCCTTCCTGTAATCTCTGCAGGAAAGGACCATCAGACAGCCGTTTCCTCCAGTTCCTCATTTGAAAAAGGCGTGAGTATTACCGCCTCTTTCCACGTTTTGTCTCTGCCGATCAGTTCAAGTCTGCAAAAAATCATCTTAATCCAAAAACCGGACCTTATCTATCTTGTTTAAAACATATTCTGACATTTGTCAAGCATCCCACATATTTATTAAACCATTTCTGGCGGCTAAAACAACCCAACCAAAGTAGGATTCCTTTTGTAAAAGGCTGTGCTATATTTGTCTGCAGCCTTAAAAAAAGAGGCGAGCGAGGGCCTCTTTGCTTTGTGAAAAAAAAGACAAAAAATAAAAAAACAAAAAAGCTTCATGGGGGAACATTATGGCGTTAATTGAATGGACAGTTGACCTGAACACCAACATCGCTTCCATAGACGAGCAGCACAAGAAGCTTATTTCCTATATCAACGTCCTGCACGAAGCCATGAAGATGGGCAAAGGGCAGGATGTGCTTGGCAAGGTCCTGAACGAGCTAGCCGCCTATACCATAACGCACTTCTCAAATGAGGAAAGGCTTATGGCAACCTGCGGGTTCCCTGGATACGCGTTCCATAAAAAAGAACATGAAGGGTTCGCTCAAAAGGTGCTAAAGCTCAATGATGACTTCAAATGCGGCAAGTATCTCATAACCGTCGAGGTCATGCAGTTCCTCAAGGACTGGCTTATTACGCACATCAGGGGCACGGACCAGAAATATGCCCCTTTCCTTCTAGGCAAGGGCGTGTCCTGACGCTGAGGCGGGGTTGATCTGCTAAAAATGACGGAGCATCGCATGGGCTTATTAAAAATCAGGATGAAATAACTCTTTTTTTTTGCGGAGGGCGTGAGTTTGGGGCAATTCAGATCGCGCTCTCGATCTGAACGGGAAAGTAAGCAGGTCTGAAGCGGTGAGCGGGGGTTCCCCTGCCGGGCCTATAAGCGCCCGGACCGTATGATCGCGTGTGTGGGACATGTGGCATTTTTTGCTGAAAATGACGAGGTGGCATCAAGTGAGAAGAGTATTTGAATTTTTCGGGAATATAGAAAAAGCAATGTTGCGCTATGCCGGGGAGCCCCTGGCCCGGACAGTCTTAAAAAGGCAGTACCGGCTTAAGTCCTTTGTCTGCGTGTCCACCCTCGCCGTTTCCTTTCTCAGCTTCAATTTGGCCCTGGTGATCGCTTTTTTCATTTATGCGCGCGAAGCAGCTCCCCGTCCGGCCTATCAAGGGAGGGCAAATATGACGGTCCCTGAATACATGGCGAATGAAACCGGGCGCGGGCCGGGAACAGGCCGCATGCGGAGCGCTGAGCTCTCAATTGCCCGCATAAAAAGAAAATTTACATTCTTTTTCCTGGTCCTGTCCCCAATACCGTTTATCATGGCCGGCGTCATCTCGACCGTGCTGAAGGCGAAGATCAACTGTTCAACAAAACTGTTCCTTGAAAAAATACGCGCTGTAAGCAGCGTCGGAGACCTGACAAAGCTCGAAATGGACCGTTCCGGCCAATGCATAGGGTTTGTTGAGTTCAACAGCATACTGACGGAGCTGGGCTGCTTCGCGGGGCGCATCAGGGATGTTGCGGTAGACAGAAAGACTCTCGAATTCGAGCTCCAGGTGCTGGAGAAATTCGTCATCACCTCAGAAGTGGTCAGGGACTGGAAGGAACACGTCCATCGCCTGCTGTGCGAGATCAACACGGTAATCGACGCATGTGTGCTCTTTTCCGTTTTTCAGGTCAACAATGAGCTGTACGATCTCGATATCTTCTGGGCCGTCGAAAAGGCCGTCCGCCGGGAGGTCTCCGGTATAAGCGAGGGCATGGGCAACTCTCCCGCTCTCAAGATCAAACATAACATAATGTCCGAATTCCCCGCTCCGGCGGACATAAATGAAGAGGACATTGTGCTGAAGACCAAAGCCCTGCTGGTCCAGAACCCCACTATCCAGGGAGTGGCCGGAATAGGCATACATCCGTCACTGGCGGGGGACCCCGTCCGCTCGCTTGCCATCGACAGCATATTGACCACCCTCTTGAATGTTGTGGGCTCCATTAAGGCCATCTCCAAGTACACCATGGACCTTGCATATTACGCGACAAGGGACCCCCTGACCAATCTTTATAACCAGAGGCTGTTCTGGGAATTGCTGGGGTATGAGATAGGCAGGGCGGATCGCTACGGGTACAAGTTTGCGGTGCTCGTAATAGACCTGGACAATTTCAAGAACATCAACGACTCGCACGGGCATATGGCCGGTGACCGTTTCCTTACGGAGATCGCCGCCGCGATGCAAAATACCCTGAGGACCGGCGATATCCTCTCCAGGTACGGGGGCGACGAATTTGCCGTCATTCTTCAGGACGCCGATGAGGCGCAGGCTTTTTTTGTCGCCAACAGGCTCAGGGAGAATATCAGCGCAGTATCCTTTTCCACGATTGACGGGGTAACTGTGAAGGCCACTGCCTCCATCGGTTTTTCCGTTTATCCCATTCATGCCACAACGGCAAAGGATCTTTTCCTGTTTGCCGACAACATGATGTACAAGGCGAAAAGCGGGGGGAAGGACACGATCATCATCCCCACCGAGGAGGACATAGTCGAGGTATTCAGAGCGGTAGGGGAAATGTCCGCGATCGTCACTAAGGCGCTCGAAGAAAAAAGGGTCATCCCCTACTTTCAGCCGATCGTCAACATGGAGACGGGCAGGGTCGAATGCCATGAGGTCCTATGCAGGCTCCAGACGGACAAGGGCATTCTGGCGGCGGGGGAGTTCATAGAGATCGCCGAGAGGCTGGCGGTGATAAGCAAGCTGGACCAAATAGTCATGGAAAAGGCCTTCCTGAAGGTGCGGGAAGAGGGTTATGACGGACTCCTGTTCGTCAATCTGTCGCCCAAGTCCCTGATCCTCAGGGAATTCATTCCGGGCGTGCTGAAGCTGGCCAAAAATTACGGCATGGACCACCGCAGGATAGTATTTGAGATCACAGAAAGGGACACGGTCAAGAACATCTCTCTTCTGGAGAAGTTCGTGCGGGACCTGAAGGCCGAGGGTTTTAATTTTGCGATAGACGACTTCGGCTCCGGTTTTTCGTCATTCCAGTATATCAAGCGGTTCCCGATAGACTTTGTGAAGATCGAAGGGGAATTCATAAAGAACATGATCTCCGATGCAAGGGACATGGCGCTGGTGAAGGCCATGGTGGCGCTATGCAGGGAATTCGGCATCAAGACGGTCGCCGAATACGTTGAGGATGAAGATATCATGAGGGCCGTAAGACAGGCCGGAATAGTTTATGACCAGGGCTACTATGTGGGCAGACCCGCCAGGGATTTTTACAGCGGGCAGGACCGTTGAACGCATTATATGTTCGCTCATTGGGCCGTCCCTGCGTTCAGATAAAACGTATGAATACAGCAGCATGCAGTGCCTCGGGGAGCAAGGCACTGCATGCTGAATGACTTTCAAAATGGGAAAATTAGAGGCTAACCCAAATTTCAGGAGAGGGAGATATGTATTGGGAAAAGACTGAAACGTTCATGAGCGACAAGGCGCTAGGGGAGCTGATCAGACAGACGAGGAAATCATGCGGGCTTTCCCAGATGCAGCTTGCGGACAGGATCGGGATTTCATACCAGCAGGTGCAAAAATATGAAAGGGGTATAAACAGGCTCACCCTTTCCAGGATCGAGCAGATAGCCGAAGCATTGGGAATGCCTTCAAGTTTTTTTCTGGATGAGGAAGACCCTCGCAAGGGGGGCGAGCCGAATGCCTTACAGGCCATTTTTAAGGAGGAGGCAAGGCTTCTTATGCTTTACAGGGGGCTCCGCAGCAAAAAACTGAAACGTGGTTTTCTGGGCATGATCGAGGACTTCGTGAAAATGTTGCCGCGGGAAAAGGACAGTTCACAAGAGAACATTTAAATGCACGGGGCGATGCCGGATGCAAAAACGCATATGTGAGGGAATTATTGCAGATCATAAAACAATGGCCCAAAGACAAAAGGGCCGCAAATTTTTGAGCCGTCGGCTACAAAATCCGTATGCCGAATTTATTAAGCGTCATTATAAGGGCGCTTAAGGGCAGGCCCACCACGTTAAAAAAATCCCCCTCGATCTTTCTGACAAGGGCGGCTCCAAGCCCCTGTATGGCGTATGCCCCGGCCTTGCCAATGGGCTCGCCGGTCTTTACATAAGATTCTATCTCCTCTTTGTGAAGCCGTCTGAAATAGACCTTTGTCTCTGAGGAGCCGGATATCCGCTTCCCGCTTGAAGAGTCTATCACCGTGTAGCCCGTGACAACAAGATGCGCTCGTCCGCTTAAAGCCCTGAGCATCGCGCTGGCCTCCGCCTGATCTTGCGCCTTTCCCAGATACCGGCCGTTAATGCTTATAAAGGTGTCCGCCGCGATCACTAGCGCGTTTCCCCCTTTTTTCTTTTCCTTTTCCTTTCCCTTTTCCTTTTCCTTTTCTTTTTCTCTCGCCGCGACCGTCTCCGCTTTCTGCCTGGACAGGAGCCTGGCCAGCCTCCGGGGCGGCACGCATTCGCTCATCACCTCCTCAACCCCGCTTTCCTCTACTGTAAACTGAAGCCCCGTCAGGCCCAGTATATCCCTTCTTCTTTCCGATGCGGATGCAAGTATTATTTTTGTTTTTATATTTTTATTTTTATTGTTACGCATATCTGCCCGCCGCGCACCCCGACGCCCAGGCCCAGTGGAGGTTATAACCTCCAAGCTGCCCCGTTACGTCCATCACCTCTCCGGCAAAAAAAAGCCCCGGCACCTTCCCGCACTCCATGGTCCTTGAGGAAAGTTCCCTGGTGTCCACTCCGCCTGCCGTCACCTCCGCCGTCCTGTATCCCTCCGTACCGGCCGGCCGGAAGGTCCAGTTATGAAGGGCTTCCGCCGCGCTCTCAAGCTCCCGCTGCGAATGAAGGCGCAGCGGTTTTTTTGCGGACGGAGAAAGAAAGCTGCCGCACCATTTAAGGGCCAGACGCCGGGGCAGGAAGCCTGAAAGATAGTTCTGCATCTCCACGGACCTGTCTCTGTCTTTCATGAACATCCCTTTAATATCGGCATCTGGCAGAAGGTCTATCGAGAGTTCTTCCCCGGGGGCCCAGTACAAAGAGGCCTGCAGGGCCGCAGGGCCGCTCAGACCCCTGTGGGTGAAAAGGATGTCCCCCGTGAAAGTTCTTTTGCTTTTATTTTTGCTTTTGTTTTTTCCCCCGCCGCAGGATATTTCTGCCTGCAGCGACAGGCCGCACAGGCCGCTGAACCTATGCGCTTCCTCCGGGGCGAATGTAAATGGAACAAGGGCCGGACGGAGCGGGGTGATTCTCAGCCCGAACCTGGACGCTATCCTGTAGCCCAGGTCCGTGGCCCCAAGCTCCGGATACGAGAGCCCTCCGGTTGCCACCACCAAAGATTCCGAATCGAAACAGACCTTTTTATTCGTGTCCACGTTGAACCGGGCTGCCTTTTTACCGAAGCCCTTTATGTTTATGCCGGTAATTACGGCCGCGCCGTTTTCTCTGCACTTGCCAAGCAGCAGCTCCAGCAGCGCCCTGGAACTGCCTTTCAGAAAGAGTTGGCCGTTTCCCTTTTGGGCAAACGGCACACCCCGGCTTTCAAGGAACCCGATGATATCGCCGGGAGTGAAACCAGCCAGCGCGGACCTGGTGAAAGCGGGATTTTCCGAGAGGTAATTGTCCGCCCCCAGCTCAAGATTTGTGAAATTGGAGCGGCCCCCTCCGGAGGCAAGCACCTTTCTGCCCGGCTTCCCGTGCTCCAGCACGATAACGGACCGACCGCGCCTGGCGGCCTCGATCGCGCACATCAGTCCCGCGGCGCCTGCCCCTATGACGATGACATCGCATTTCATCATATTTATATTAAAACAAAGGCGGTTATTTCTCCCTCGGGACAGCCGGCGTGTCGCAGACGGTCATTTTTGACGCAGTTACTGTTAGAGTGAAAGCGAATGAGCCTCGTCTGGCGGTATTTATCAAACTGGCCCGTACCCCTCTTTTATTTCAGTTGTAAAAAGATTTTTTCCTGATAGACTTTTTTTATTCAAAATCGGATCGTCAGGAGGTAGTCAAGAATGCCGGTACGCAAATCAGAAGCCATATGGGATGGAAACCTTAAAAACGGCAAAGGAATGATGAAGCTTGGAAGCGGCCTGTTCGAAGGCCCTTATTCGTTCTCGTCCCGCTTCGAGCAGGGACAGGGTACAAATCCTGAAGAGCTCATCGCCGCGGCGCACGCGGGCTGTTTTTCCATGGCCCTTTCCATGCTCCTTGAGCAGGCAGGGTTTAAGCCGGAGCACATCAGGACCACGGCGAATGTGCATGTCGAAAAAAGCGGAGACGGTTTCAAGATCACAAAGAGCGAGCTTGACTGCGAGGCGCAGGTGCCGGGCATTGATGAAAGCAAATTCCAGCAGCAGGCGGAGGCGGCCAAAAAGAACTGCCCCGTCTCCCAGGCCTTGGCCGGGGTGCAGATAACATTAAAAACGAGACTGGCCGCACTGAAGTCCTGATTGCTTTTTCTCCGGCCCTCACCTTTTCGGCCCTGTCTGAAAAGGTGAGGGCCGGAGGAAAAATGCCCCGTTCTTTGCAAAAAAAAGCCCGCTAGAGGTTGCCCGACAGCTGTATCAAAAGCTCGTGTCCGCCGTAGGATCCTTTCCTGACGACCGAAAAGTTATAGTTATAGGCGATCTGCAGGCGTGTGTTAAAGAAAAAACCGGTCGTGATCCGCGTCCCAACGGAAGACATGACGTCATTTTTTGTTACCGGTCCGCCTCCGGTGTTTTGGTTTCTCAGGCGGTCCAGCCAGCCGGCTGCGGCATCAAGGCCCAGATATGTGAAAAAGACGGGCTCAAAGCGGTACTCGCCAGTGAAAATGATGTAATGGTGCGGGAAGAACTCCCAGATAGACGCCCCTGGCAGAACCGGTATCCAGGTGGAACCGTATTCCTCTCCCAGCGGGTCCGGTCCGCCGCCCACGCGCGGCGCGGAAAACCGGTCCAGGTGATAGCCCACGCCCCCGTTCAAGGAGGCTATAAGCCGCTGGCGGCTGCTGCCGGTTGCCCATGGCACGCCGCCTGCCTTTAGGAAATATCCGGCAAAAGAAAGATAATTCCGTCCGTGAGCGGCCTTCTCCGCGCCATCTGTTCCCCAGTCCCGCCAGTCCGTGCGGTGCCCGTAAACAAGGTCGGAGCCCGCGGCGTACCCATCGTGCGCAAGCTTAAGGATGTTCCGTTTTAATGCATCCAGGCGCACCTGCAAATGGGCGCGGAGTTCCAGGGTGTTTTCGGGCACCGAGAATGCTCCCGCCGTGTCCGGGCCCCTGTCAAAAAAAAGAAAGCCCGGCTCGAACATGAGGCCGGCGGCGAACATGTTGTCCTGATTGCCGGGGCGCACCTGGCGGCGGTAGCCCACGCCAAGCCCGGCGCGCGCATACCCCCAAAGGAGCTCTTCGGATTTGAGGGCGAGGCCGTCAACCAACTCAGCCCTGGCCAAGGGCAGGGTGAAGTTGGTGAAGGTCAGGACCGCCTCAAAGCCCCCAGGGGGAAGCGGTTTTTTCGAAGTTTCCACCGCCATCCGCCGGGCCCAGAATATGTCGTCATAAACCCCGGAGACCTCAGCGCGCAGCAGGTGCGCGCTGTCCGGATGCCGCCAGAAGTAAAGGCTGCCCACGGGCAGGAGTTCGGAGTCCTGCGGGGGCGGCTCCGCCAGATCGATCCCCAGGTCCCAGGAGGAGATGGAGCGCGTGTTAAACGGGGCTACCGTCACCTCATGGCCAAAGACCTTTCCCTTGAACCCCCGCCCGAAAAGCGGCGTTTGATAGCGCCCGCCATCGGTTTGGAGTGTCTCATCGTTAACGCCCCGAGCGCCGCCTGCCCATGCGGTGTTAACGGCTATTGAAAATAATAACGCGAAGGCCAAAAGGCAAAACAATATCCGGCCCAATATCCGGCCAAACCTCTGGTAGCCCGGCGCGCGGTATCCGGGCGGGCTGTTTGAATTTTTCAGCAAGAT
>JAJYJB010000083.1 GCA_021789735.1 Nitrospirota bacterium | reverse complement strand
GCCGGCAGACAACAACGGGATCCTTGTCGAGCTGCCTGGTGTGTCTGACAGCGGCACCGCTTCTTTAAGCGGCAGCCTAGTGCTCGGAATAGGCACCGAGAGCAACAATAAGGTTGCGCCTTCTTCAGTCACCGTCTTCCCTTTGGACAGCAGCGGGAATTTTATAACGGTATTTAACAACCATATTTATTCGGACAGCTTCACAGACACCGGCTCTAACGGTCTTTTCTTCCCCCAGGTGACAAGGAATAATCCCCCTATATGCGCGGATAACCTTTCCTGGTACTGTCCCCCGACGCTATTTACCAATACGGCGACCCAGGAGGGCGCCAATGGCAGCCCGCAGCAAAATGTAACTTTCACCATTGAAAACTTTGATTCCCTCACAAGTGGAAGCAACAACATATTTCCGGACATAGGCGGGCCCAACAGCACCTTTGACTGGGGGCTTCCCTTCTATCTTGGACAAAACATCTTCATGGGCATCGACGGGGAGAGCTCGAACCTGGGGACCGGACCGTATTTTGCAAGTCAGGCCTACAGCCTTACGGTCTCGCCGGGGCAGCTCAACCTTTTGCCTATAAATGTCAGCGGCCCGGTGTCCGGCCTCAATCCATACTACAATGAGCCGTTAGTGAGCGTAACGGTATGCACTCCGGGGACGAATTCCTGTCAGACCATAGACGGCATACTCCTGGACACAGGAAGCTACGGGCTCAGGATTTTCAAGCAGGCGTTAAGCGTTTCCCTGACCCCGGAGACGACCAGCCAGGGGGGCCAGCTTGCCGAATGCCAGCAGTACGCGGACGGCACCGCCGACTGGGGGCCGGTGGAGCTGGCGGATGTGACGCTTGGCGGAGAGCCCGCCGTTAAAAACGTGCCCGTCCAGGTGATAGATTCCACTTTCATGGGGAGCTCCAACTGCCAGGGGACGCTGGACGCAAGCCCTCAAAGCGATGGGTATAACGGCATCCTGGGGGTGGGGCCTTTCAAGCAGGACTGTCCGGCCTGCACGAACTTGAAAAACCAGAGCCAGCTTACCCAGTGGCCTTACTGGTCCTGCAGCCAATAAGGGCGGCTTTCAGGCCAGCAGAGCCTGTTCAAGCATGGCCTTCAGGTGGGCCAGGTCAAAGGGTTTGAGGATGTATCCTGAAGCCCCGGCTTCCTCCGCCTGTCTCCTTATCGACTCATCGGCGTAGCCGGATATGAAGACCACCGGGATGCCGAAGCGCTCCTTCAGACGGGCCGCCAGTTCTATGCCGGACATTTCGCCACGGAGTTTTATGTCCAGTATGGCAAGGGCCGGCCTCTCGGCTTCGGCCACCCGCAGAGCATCTTCACCGGAGGGCGCCGGCTCGCAGACCTCATAGCCCCACAGGTCCAGGAGGTCCATCATGCTCATGGCGGTGACAGACTCATCTTCCACTATAAGTATCTTTGTCTTGTTTTCCGGGGGCATTTCTTCCTTGTCTGACGCGATTCCATCACTCTTTCGCTTCAAAATCAATTCCTGGGGCAGGTCCTGAAATATATCTTATTTTAATGCATTTCCTCAGGGCCGGGGGCGCCAGCCGTCCATCATCATGCCTTGAACCTGATGTGGTATTCCGCTCCCCTGCCGGGGACCAACTCTATCTGGCCGCCCAGCTGTTTGGACGCCAGGTTGTGGACCAGCTTAAGCCCGAGGGTCTTTATGCCGCTGATATCTGCCGAAGGAAGGCCGGGGCCGTTGTCACTGTAAATCAGCTCTATCAGCCCAGGCGCGACCTGACGGTGGGATATCCTTATCTCGCCATCCGCTCCCTCCTTGAAGGCGTATTTAAGGGAATTGGAGATGAGCTCGTTCAGGATCAGGCCGCAGGGCATGATTATGTCTATTGGCAGAGTTATGCTGTCGCCCTCAAGATTCAGCTCCACCTTGCCCTCAGCGCGCGCATTGATCCCGATGATGGTCGCAGCGAGGTCTTGTATGTACTCCTTTATGTCGACGCTCGAGAGGTCTTTTGACTGATACAGTTTCTCATGCACCAGCGCCATGGCGTATATCCTGTTTTTCGTGTCTTCGAACATCTGAAGGACGCGGCTGTCCGTGACGGAGGAGGACTGAAGGCTTATAAGGCTTGAGATGACCTGCATGTTGTTTTTTGTCCTGTGGTAAAGCTCCCTGAGCAGCGTCTCCTTTTCCCTTAGGGAGCTCTCAAGGGCGGCGGTCCAGCGCTTCTTTGCGGTAACGTCCCTGGTTATGCCAAGCAGGCCCGCTATCTCGCCTTTTTCAGTAGTGAACGGGACGGCATTGGTCTCCAGCCACAGGCGGCGGCCCTTAAGGCCCGTTATCTCGAACTCCAGTGAACCCTCCCCCCCGGCCATTACCTTCTCCGTAAGCTTTTCAAACGCGGCGCGGTATTCCGGAGAGATCAGGTCGGTGAGGGTCCTGTCCTTGAGGTCCTCGAAAGAGGATGCCTGGAGCATGGAAAGGCCCGCAGGGTTCATCATCAGAAGGGTGTTGTCCGCGGCAAGCAGCTTGACGCACTCCGGCTCCGTCTCTACTATGGACCTGAGGAGGTGCTCGCTCCTGTGGAGGGCCTCCTCGGCCCTCTGTCTGGCCGCGGCGATCCTGTTTGCCTTGAGCGAAACGATGACGACGGCCAAAAGCAGGCCGGCCACAAGAATGGCAAGCGTTAAAAAGGACATGAAAAAGAGGGAATCAGCTTCCTTTTTCATGCCGGATATATTGTCGTAGACCTCGCTTGCCCCCGCGAACCTGCCGTTTCTCATGACGGGGACATAGGCGACCGCCAGGTCTACGGGCGCGTAGTGGCGTCTGCCGGGCATTTTACCGTTCCGGGGAGTAAATTGCTTGAATATGTGCCCCCTGGCAACAGTGTTATAAAAAAACCTTTCCTTCAGCCTGTGCCCTGCCGCGGAGGGGTCCGTATCATCAAACAGGACCCGGCCGTTCGCGGAAAAAAGCCTTACCTTCCACAGGCCGAAATTGTTCCGCAGCAAACGGGCCTGGCTTTTCGCGACGCCGGGAACCGGCCCTTTTTTGAACCAGAAACCAGCCGATAAAAGTTCTTCGTTTAAGTGGGAGGCTATATGCGCGGCCTCGTTTTCCGTGCTTTTTTCCAGCAGAGTTGAAAACTTCGGAAAGACGAAGAAGATGTTATAGAGCGCAAAAAGGAAGACGGAGATAACAGCTATAAGCAGGATGCCCGTAACGTCTTTTGAAAGATTTATCTTAAACATGCACCCGCCTGGATGTAATTGTTTCCGCAGGTGGCACAGGGTTTTTTTTCCAGCCTTTCCGGCGGTGTGTACCTGTCTCAATGCAAAATCCATTATAACATACGCAGCCTCCCTTTAATCCATAAGCGCTCTTCCAGAAAATTCTTACAGAAAACTGATTTCTTAACTCTTTAAGCGGACTGGCGCGCATCCCCACTTTTAAACTTAGACATGATGTACGGAGCAAAAAAGAGTTTTTCAGGACCCGTTTCCCCGGACCAAGAATCCGCTCGGCATGCGGCCGGCAAAAACCCACCTGGATCCCACCCAAAAGCGCGGGCGTCCCGGCATTCCGCCCGCGCCGGGGAAACGGGCCTTAACCTACCCCCTGAAAGCGGGCGCAAATGAGGTCCCAAAGATGCGACCGGCCTTTTCATTTGCGCCCGCCCCGCCCGAAGGCGGGAAATATATGTCAATACGAAAATGAGGGGCGCTAAATGAGATCACAGAAAGGAGAGGAGAAATGAGCAGAGACATAAATAGCCTGGTCCCCGTTGTACGGGAAAAACTCCTTCGGCTGCAGGCCCTTGCCGGGCAGGAGGGGATTGAGTTCGCTACGGTCTACACCCTGCGCACGGAGGCCGAGCAGCACGCCCTGTTCGCGCAGGGCAGGAAAACCCTGGACGAGGTGAACCGGCTGAGGAAAGAGGCGGGGCTGGCCCCGATAACAGAGGGGGAAAACAGGATCGTGACCAGGCTCCTCACATCCGTACATATGTTCGGCTGTGCGTTCGACGTGGCCGTCTTGAAGGAGGGCCGGATCGACTGGCAGGACATTGCCTCTTATGAGCGGCTTGGGGAGATCGGGGAATCCATTGGCCTCAGGTGGGGCGGCAGGTTTTCGTTCAGGGACTGGGAGCATTTCGAGTACACGGGGGGGCTTACGATCGAGGAGCTCAAGGCGGGGAAAAGACCGCAGCAGTAAAAACCGGGGCTGATGTTTCCTGGAGCAAAGTGAAAAAAGTAAAAATCAAAATCTAAAGCAGGGAGGAATTCATATGATAAGCGCCTTAATTTCGGTCTTGCAAAACACAATAACCCCGCTTCTCACTGCGGGGACGCTTGCGCTTTTGGGGATGTTCTTTGCCTGGCTGCAGAAGAAGTCCCATATCCAGGCAAACCAGGCAGGACAGGACTACATCGAATCGCTCGCCGTGCGCGCTATCGCCTTCGCCGAGGAAGAGGGCGCACAGTTCATAAAGGAGCACGGAAGCAAGCTGCCCTCCGACACGAAATTTTCGGACGCGGTCACCTTCCTTCTGCGTTCCGCCCCGAGGCTCTCGGAAGATGAGGCCAGGGACCTTATAACTGCCGCCCTTGGAAAGACCGCCGGCGCGGGCGCCACCGAAGACAGGGCCGTAGGCGCGCCTGTATCGAAAATGGACCGGAAGGGCTTTGCCGTTCTCCGCACGGTACTTACGATATTCATGCTGTGCTGCCTGCCCATATTGGCATCCTGCGCCACATGGAAGGCAAACACCACAGCAGGCTACGAGACGACAGGGCAGATACTCACGGACATCGGCACCAAGGCAAAGAGCATGTGCGATGCCGGAAAGATACCGGCCAAAAACTGCGTGGTCCTGAAGGCCGACTACAACAAGGCCAGGACGGCCTACATCAGCAGCGGGAACGCCCTTATCCTGGCCATTGACGCCCAGGACGCCGCCGCGAAGAAGACGTCCCTGGCGGCCTATCAGGAGGCCATCACGGATTTGGGGACCCTCCTGCCCGCGCTCGTGAACGCGGCCGGGGAGTTCGGCGTTAATTCTACCGTACGGGGCGCAAGCGCCCCTGGGGCCGGGATAGTAAACGGAGGGACAGCGCAATGACATTCGAGCAGGCAAACGCTCTTACGGGGACGGCGGAAATGGCCATGTCGGCCGCGATACAGATAGGCGTGCAGATCGCCCAGGCGATAAACGAGAGCAAGGAGCTGGCCCAGGCGGACAAGGACACGCTCGTTGCCAGGATAAAGGCGGCGCAGGCCGCTGTGCCCGTGTGGGAATAGAGGTAACAGGTTGAGCTATATCTCCCCGCAGATAATGCAGGCGCTCATCAATGCCGGCGGCGGGCTCCTGATCGCCTTGGTGATATTGATCGGCCTGTACAGGCTGGCTGACAAGCACGGCGCGCAGTTCATAGAGGCGCAGCAGAGCCAGGCGGCGGCGATGGGCAAGCAGGCTGAAGCGATGGAGGAGATGAAGACCTCGATAAAGGAATTTATAGGTCGCGACAACTCCGAGCACAGGGAGATACTGATTTTGCAGAAGATGACGATCGACAAACTAAAAGACCTGGAGGGGGCGCTCAATGGACGCGAAAAAGGGTAAGGAACCCGCCCGGCCTTTTATTAAAACGGGCTTATGTCCCCGAGTCCCGTTTTTAATTGGGGTTTTATTACGCGGGGCCTTCAGCCCCTTTGGCCCAAAAAACCCGCGCACGGCGAGGAAAAGGCATGGACACTAAGAAAGAGCGTTACAGAAGGATACGCGGCGCGATCCTGAAGCTGTTGGCATATGAGCACCCCCGTCCGGTGGACTCCAAGGTGATACACCTGCTCCTGGACGACCTCAAGTACTCCATAACAGAGGAAGAGTGCCAGAGCCACATCTGCTATCTCTCGGGAAAGGGGCTTGTCCAAAGGGAGCTGCGCAGGTGCCGGGGGATAAAGCTGGAGATGGTCACCATCTCTCCGATGGGCCTTGACGTGCTGGATGGCTTTACCGAGGACGTAGGCGTGGACACAAGGTTATGAACACCAAAAGCAAAGACACCCCGGAGAACATGGAGCTTGCGTTCGAGGTCTTCCGCGCAAACGGGGGCAACAAGGTCCGCACGATTGCGGAGCTTGAGAGACTAGGGCTGCGCATCTCCCGGCCTACGCTGGACCGCTGGGCAAGACAAAACAGCTTCGACGACCGGCTCATGGCAGCCGACTCCAGCTTTTCCTTCGAGGAGAGGATGATGCTCAAGCTCGTCGCGCAGATAGAAAATTACGAGAAATATTTCCGCACAAAAACGGACCTGGACCATCAGGCCGTCCACGCCTACTCGAACCTGCTCAAGACGGTGGTAGAGCTGTCGCGGAAACTGAAGCTCAAGGGAAAGAAAGGCACGCCGGAGGAGCTGAAAGCCGAGGCGGAAAAGATACTGGAGAGCGAGTATGGGATTAAAAGATAGGGTAAGAGAGGCGGCCATAAGATGAAACCGTCGAAAACGATCCTGCTGCCATACCAGCAGCGCTGGCTCAATGACCGCTCGCAGAAAAAGATATGGCTTGCGGCCAGGCAGATAGGCAAATCCTTCGCGCTTTCCATGGAGGCGGTGGTCGAGGGGCTGGAGGCCAGGTGCAACAACCTCATCCTTTCCTCCTCCGAGCGGCAGAGCAGGGAAGTTATGCAAAAGGTCTTTTCGCACCTGCGCTACCTGAAGATAAGGAGCGAGGACGTGATCTGCGCGGAAAGGGAGTCCCGCGAAGAGGTGGAGCTGCCAAACGGCTCACGGATCATGAGCCTGCCCGCCAACCCTGACACCGTGCGTGGGTTTTCCGGCAACGTCTTTCTGGACGAGTTTGCTTTTCACAGAGACAGCGAGGCCATCTGGCGGGCCATGTACCCCACGGTCACCAGGGGCTACAAGGTACGCGTGTCCTCCACCGCAAACGGCAGGTCCAATATGTTCCACCGCCTTTGGACCGAGGGCGGTTTTTCAAGGCATGAGACCAGCATCCATGAGGCAAGGGCGCAGGGGCTTGAGGTGGACATAGACGCGCTGCGGCGCGGGATTACGGACCCGGATTCCTGGGCGCAGGAGTTTGAGTGCAGGTTCCTGGATGAGGCCACAGCGTTTGTCACGTATGAAATGATCGCAGCCTGTGAGGACGAAGCGGCGAGGAAGGAGTTTCCTTCACCCGCCGCTCCGCGTCACCCTCTTACACTGGGAGGGGGCAGGGGTGAGGGAGGTGAATTCTATCTTGGCATGGACATAGCCAGGAAGGGCGATTTGTCCATCCTCTGGCTGTGGGAAAAGGTTGGCGATGTCTTCTGGACGCGCATGGTCAAGGAGATGAGGAACGCGCCTTTTGCGGTGCAGAGGGATTTTTTGTATGGCTTATTAACGGCCGGAGAGGGACAAAGGGTGAGGGTACGCCGGGCGTGCATAGACTCAACCGGCATCGGGGCGCAGATGGCCGAGGAGGCCATCACAAAATTCGGGCCTATTGTGGAGGCGGTCACGTTCACACAGAAAGTCAAAGAGGATTTGGCTGTCACCCTTCGGAGGAAATTTGAGGACCGGCAGGTGCGCATCCCTGCCGACAGGGACATCCGGGAGGACATCCACAGCGTTAAAAAGTTCATGACGAGCGCGGGGAACATCCGGTTCGACGCGGAGAGGACGGAGCTTGGGCACGCGGACCGCTTCTGGGCGGCGGCCCTGGGCTTGCATGCGGGGAGCCGACAGGCCCCGGTCATAGAGTTTGAGTCCGCAGGCGCAAGGAGCTTTTTCAGTATGGGGGGATATGTATGAGCAATAAAGTGCAGGAGACGGAGGTCATGAAGATATGAAGAGAGGGAAAATGGGCGAAAAGGCCGTGACCACCGATGCCAACCAGGCGGGCATAATCAGCGCCGCCCTGTCTCAGCCAAGGGATTACCCGGACGCGGACAGAAGACCGATAGTTGGGGTAGAGGTCTCCTCACAGATATCGGACCCTTTCTGGGCATATTACACCGGCAAGATACTCCTGAACCCGGACAAGACCCTCCGGACGGAAGGGCTGAACAATACCGAGCTTTATGAGGACCTGCTGCGGGACCCGCAGGTGAGGAGCAATTTGCAGACCCGGCGTCTTGCCGTAATAGGCAGGGAGTGGCTGGTCGCGCCCGCATCCGACAGCCGGCAAGACCAGGAAATAGCGGACTTCGTGAAGAATGTGCTCCTTGCTTTCGATTTTGACAGTGCAAGGTTTAACCTCCTTCAGGGCATTCTCACGGGCTTCAAGGTCTCCGAGATCATGTGGGAGTACTCCGAAGGAGACGTCTGGGTAAAAGAGATGATAGCCAGGCCGAGCCGCAGATGGTCTTTTGGCCTCAAGCGTGAACTGCGCATGCTAACCAGGCAAAACAGCTTCGATGGCGGTCCGGTGCCGGAAAGGAAATTCCAGCTTTTCAGATACAGCTCTGATAACGGAAGCCCTTATGGGGACGGGCTTGGCTCAAGCTTATGGTGGCCGGTATGGTTCAAGAAAAACGCAATAAAGTTCTGGATGATCTTCTCCGAGAAGTTTGGCTCTCCCACGGTTGTGGGCAAGTATCCGGCCGGAACGCCCTCGGGACAGCAGGACGCGCTCCTCCTGGCGCTCCAGGCCATCCAGCAGCAGAGCGCCATAAAAATTCCGGACACGATGCAGATAAGCCTGATAGAGGCGCAGCGCGCGGGCTCGCTTAACAATTACGAGATGCTCTGCTCATTCATGAACCAGGAGATAACGAAGACCATCATGGGACAGACGCTCACAACCGAAACCGGGCACAGCGGAAGGGCGGGCGCCGGAGGCGCTGCGGCCGCCGTCACGCACGAGGAGGTAAGGGAGGACTACCTCAAGGCGGACGCGGACCTTCTTTCAAGCGCGCTCAACAGGCAGCTCATAAAATGGGTCGTCGACTATAACTTCCCGGGGGTCAATAAATATCCGCAGGTCTGGATAAGGACGTCGCAGGAGAAGGACTTGAAACCCCTGGCTGACCGCGACGCGGAGCTACAAAAAATGGGGCTCAGGATACCGTCCTCATATGCATATGAGACTTACGGAATTCCGGAGCCCGAGGAAGGAGAAGACGTGCTTGCCCCTTTGCCCGGGGACGTCCAGGCAGCGGGGCCCCGAAACTGACGGCATTAGAGGCAGGGTCAAAACGGAAAAGGAGGACTTTTAAAGAGATGTGGATAGCGGTCTTTAAAACAGGCAGACACACTGACAGTAAGGGAAATGAAAAGACGTGGACGGAAGGGGACCTGGACAGCATAGCAGGGAGCTACGACCCCGGGACTCACGAGGCCCCGGTGGTGATAGGGCATCCCAGGGACAACGCGCCGGCATACGGATGGGTGGAGGGCCTGAAGAGGACCGGAGACACGCTGTGGGCAAAAATAAAACCCACGGTGGCCGAGTTCAAGGACTGGCTGAAATCCGGCATCTACAAAAAGCGCAGCATATCTCTTTATCCGGACATGACGCTGCGGCATGTGGGGTTCCTGGGCGCGATGCCTCCCGCGGTGAAGGGCTTGCCGGATTTCGCTTTTAATGGTCCCGAGGC